>NZ_JBEXGN010000010.1:0-315784 GCF_040607345.1 Streptomyces sp. NPDC005302 | reverse complement strand
ACCAGGACCTCGTAGAAGACGGCGCGCTTGAACCACTCGGGATCGCGGTCCTTGGCCGGGGTGTCCTCGAACGTATCCGGGACGGGCTCATTGACCATCATGCGGGGGACCCTCCGATCCGCGGTGCCGGGCCGACAGTGAAGACGTGTGCGCCGCCCGGACCCAGGCGCACAAAGTTGGTCCTGCCCCAGTTGTAGGTCTCGCCGGTGAGCTCGTCGCGCACCGGCACGCGCGCGTCCGGGCTCAGACCGAGGCGCGGCATGTCCAAGGACACTGTGGCTTGCCGGGTGTGGTGGGGGTCCAGGTTCGCCACGACGACCACCGTGTCGTCACCCGAACGCTTGCTGTACGCGATCAGGGAGTCCTCGTCGGCCTCGTGGAAGTGGAGGTTGCGCAGTGCGCGCAGGGCCGGGTGGTCGCGCCGGATCCGGTTGAGCCGGGTGATGAGCGGGGCGATGGTACGGCCCTCGCGGTCGGCGGCCGCCCAGTCGCGCGGGCGCAGTTGGTACTTCTCCGAGTGCAGGTACTCCTCACCGCCCTCCTGAGCCGTGGCGTTCTCGCACAACTCGTATCCGGCGTACACGCCCCAGGTGGGGGAGAGGGTCGCGGCGAGCACGGCCCGCACCTCGAAGGCCGGCCGGCCGCCGTGCTGGAGGTAGCCGGGCAGGATGTCCGGGGTGTTGGCGAAGAAGTTGGGCCGCATGTGCGCGGCCGCCTCACCGGAGAGCTCGGTGAGGTACTCCGTCAGCTCCTGCTTGGTGTTGCGCCAGGTGAAGTAGGTGTACGACTGCTGGAAGCCGACCTCCGCGAGGCGCCGCATGACCGCGGGCCGGGTGAACGCCTCGGCCAGGAAGATCACGTCGGGATCGGTCCGGTTGATCTCCCCGATGACCCGCTCCCAGAAGACGACGGGTTTGGTGTGGGGGTTGTCCACGCGGAAGATGCGGACGCCGTGGTCCATCCAGTGCCGCAGCACGCGCACCGTCTCGGTGATGAGGCCGGGCATGTCCTTGTCGAAGGCGATGGGGTAGATGTCCTGGTACTTCTTCGGCGGGTTCTCGGCGTAGGCGATCGTGCCGTCACAGCGGTGGTGGAACCATTCCGGGTGCTTCTCCACCCAGGGGTGGTCCGGGGAGCACTGGAGCGCGAAGTCGAGGGCGATCTCCAGGTTCAGGGAGGCGGCCCGGGCGACGAAGGCGTCGAAGTCCTCCAGGGTGCCCAGGTCGGGGTGGATCGCGTCGTGGCCGCCCTCGGGGGAGCCGATCGCCCAGGGCACGCCCACGTCCTGGGGGGCGGCGGACAGGGTGTTGTCGGGGCCCTTGCGGAAGGTGGTGCCGATGGGGTGGATCGGCGGGAGGTAGACGACGTCGAAGCCCATCTCCGCGATGGCGGGCAGCCGTTCGGCCGCGGTGCGGAACGTGCCGTGCGTCGGCGGGTCCAGCCGGCCGGACTCCGAGCGCGGGAAGAACTCGTACCAGGAGCCGTACAGCGCCCGCTCCCGCTCCACCAGCAACGGCAACGGAAGCGAACGGGTGAGCCGTTCGCGCAGGGGGTGACCGGCGAGAGCTCCGTCCACCTCCGGGCGGAGAGCCGCCGCGAGCCGGTCGGAGGGCGTGCGCGAGTCGTCGCGCAGTGCGTCGGCGGCGGCCCGCACACTGTCCCGGCCCGCGCCCTCGGGGACACCGGCGGCGGCCCGCTCGTACAGCGCGGCGCCCTCCTCCAGGACGAGACCGACGTCGAGGCCGGCGGGAATCTTCACCTCCGCGGCGCGTCGCCAGCCGGTCACCGGGTCGCTCCACGCCTCCACCTGGTAGGTCCAGCGGCCGACGGCCGTGGGGGTGACGTCGGCGCCCCAGCGGTCGGTGCCGGGGGCCAGTTCGCGCATCGGGGTCCAGGGGCCGGGGCGGCCGTCGGGATCGCACAGGACGACATCGGCGCCGACCACGTCATGACCTTCACCGAAGAGGGTGGCGGTGACCTGGAACGTCTCACCGGCGACGGCCTTCGCGGGCCGCCTGCCGCAATCGACGACCGGCCGCACGTCCACGACGGGGATACGGCCGGTGTCCGTGTGCGCGTCCATGGGTCTCGCCTCCGCGGTTTCTGGGCCCGACGCGTCACACTCGCCGCCGATGGTCCCTGTCGTGTGCGGTCCTGGTGACCGTCCTTCAGATCCGTGCCGGAACGTCCTGGATGTAGACCTCGGCGGCGTCGGCCGCCTCGCGCGCGCAGCGCTTCCCCATCAGGACGCACAGGGTGTAGCCGGTGTTCTCGAAATTCCCCCGCACCGCGTGGTCGGCGGGGGTCGCCAGATGCAGGCGTTCCCAGGCCCGGTAACGCTCCAGATGCCGGGCGACCTCGGATTTGGCAGGCAGCAGCATCACGCTGGTCACCTTCCCGATCTCTCGACCGCGCACGGCTCGCCTGGGCGGCGAGTGAGGGCCGTACGCGAAGGGGAGCCGGTCTGTCACGGACCGACACCCTCACTCATGGTGCCTGTGCGGGCACCGAGCGTCTTGTTGGCTCTTCAACTACGCAGAGGCTGCTCTCGGCACCCCCGGCCGCTCTCGAGTTGCACGGATGGAGTAGCACTCCCACTCTGGGAGTGACTCAGGAGCGACAGCCGCTCACGCTTCGTGTTCGGGGCCCGGTCCCGCAGGGATCCGGGAAGGGGCGAGAGCCTCGCCGGTGAGGAGCAAACGACGATGAAAGCCGCAGTTCCCTGCTACTACCACCTCGACGTGGAGCTCAGCCCCGAAAGGGTCGGACAGGTGAAGCGCATTCTGGCCGCGCACCTCCGGTACTGGAACCTGGAGAATCTCGTCGAGTCCGTCTGCCACTGTGCCGAAGCGCTGCTTCGCACGATCGAGCAGCACGCCACGGACAAGAACACGACCATCGAGATGTGGTGGAACGGCCAGCGCCTCATCGCCGCCGTCTCGGACAACAGCCAGGACATCCGCCCGCACGAGGAACCCCAGGGATGTCTGGCCCAGATCGCGGCGCTGAGCGACGGCTGGGGCGGCTGCGCCACCGACGTCGGCGGCAAGATCATCTGGTTCTCGTGGCGGGCCCGCGCCGCCGAACACGCCCCGCTGGACCCGCCGCTGCCGGCGCCCAGCCTGCGCGAAGCGCGCCGGCCCCCGCGGTACTTCGTCCTGCCGGACCCCGTCCTGTCCACCGCCCGCGACGACAGCGAGGCGGTCGCCGCCCGCGGATGAACCCGCCAGGACAGGCGGTCGTGATCACCGTACGGTGATCACGTGCTCACCACCTGGAACGGGCGCCCCTACCCGCTGGGGGCGACATACGACGGCGAAGGAACCAACTTCGCTCTGGTCACCGAAGTCGCCGAGCGCGTCGATCTCGTTCTGATCGACGCGCTCGACGACGTCCGGACGGTCCCGCTCACCGAGGTCGACGGCTTCGTGTGGCATGCCTACCTTCCGGACGTCGGCCCCGGGCAGCGTTACGCCTATCGGGTGCACGGCCCGTGGGACCCGGCCGCCGGGCACCGGTGTAACCCGGCGAAGCTGCTCCTCGACCCGTACGCCAAGGCGGTCGACGGGCAGGCCGACAACGACCCCTCCCTCTTCGAGCACGACCCCGGCGGCCCGTCCCCCGCCGACAGCGCCGGACACATCCCCCTCGGCGTGGTCACGGACCCGGCCTTCGACTGGGGCGACGACCGGCCGCCGCTGCGCCCCTACGCCGAGACGGTGATCTACGAGGCCCATGTCCGCGGCCTCACGCGGACGCACCCGGGGGTGCCCGAGGAACTCCGCGGCACCTACGCGGGCCTGGCCCACCCGGCGGCCATCGAGCACCTGACGACGCTCGGGGTGACGGCGGTCGAGCTGATGCCGGTGCACCAGTTCGCCCAGGACGGCTTCCTGCGCGACCGCGGCCTGTCGAATCACTGGGGCTACAACACGATCGGCTTCTTCGCGCCGCACAACGCGTACGCGGCCCACGGCACCCGCGGTGAGCAGGTCGCCGAGTTCAAGTCGATGGTCAAGGCGCTGCACGCGGCCGGCCTCGAAGTGATCCTCGACGTGGTCTACAACCACACGGCCGAGGGCAACGAGAACGGCCCCACCCTCTCCTTCCGCGGCATCGACAACGCCGCGTACTACCGCCTGGTGGACGGTGATCCGGCGCACTACTACGACACCACCGGCACCGGGAACAGTCTGTTGATGCGGCACCCCAACGTGCTCCAGCTGATCATGGACTCGCTGCGCTACTGGGTGACCGAGATGCACGTGGACGGGTTCCGCTTCGACCTCGCGGCCACCCTCGCCCGTCAGTTCCACGAGGTGGACCGGCTCTCGGCGTTCTTCGACCTGATCCAGCAGGATCCGGTGGTCGGCCGCGTCAAGCTGATCGCCGAGCCCTGGGACGTGGGCGACGGCGGCTACCAGGTCGGGAACTTCCCGCCCCTGTGGTCGGAGTGGAACGGCAAGTACCGCGACTGCGTACGGGACTTCTGGCGCTCCGGCGCCGGAACGCTGGGCGAGTTCGCCTCCCGGCTGACCGGCTCGTCCGATCTCTACCGGCACGACCGCAGACGGCCGCGCGCCGGCATCAACTTCGTCACCGCGCACGACGGGTTCACCCTGCGCGACCTGGTCTCGTACAACGACAAGCACAACGACGCCAACGGCGAGGGCAACCGCGACGGCGACAACGACAACCGCTCCTGGAACTGCGGCGCGGAGGGGCCCACCGACGACGAGGGCGTGCTGGAACTGCGCGGCCGGCAGCAGCGCAACCTCCTCGCCACCCTGCTCCTGTCCCAGGGCGTCCCGATGCTCTCCCACGGCGACGAGCTCGGCCGCACCCAGGGCGGCAACAACAACGCCTACTGCCAGGACAACGAGATCTCCTGGATCGACTGGCACCTCACCGACGAGCAGCGGGAACTCATGGAGTTCACCCGGCGCGCCATCGCCCTGCGCGCCGCCCATCCCGTCCTGCGCCGCCGCCGGTTCTTCCTCGGCGACACGGTGACGCACGACGGCCAGCCGCTGCCCGACCTGATGTGGCTGCGGCCCGACGCCCGCGAGATGACCGACGAGGACTGGACACGTTCCGACGCCCACGCCGTCGCGGCCTTCCTCAACGGCGACGCGATCGCCGAGACCGGCCCGCGCGGCGGCCGGGTGGTCGACGACTCCTTCCTGCTCCTGCTGAACAGCCACTGGGAGCCCGTCGTCTTCCGCCTCCCCGACACCACGTACGGCGAGCGGTGGACGGCACGGATCGACACCGCCGACCCCCGCGGCGAACCGGAGGAGTCGGAACGCAAGGCGGCCACCGACGTCCGGGTCGAGCCCCGCAGCCTCGTGCTCCTGTCCCGACCGCCCCGGACCGGGCGTCAGGCGTAGGCTTGTCGTGAATCGGGCTGGAACGGGCGCATCGGACCCATCGGCGGGACCGGCGACGGGCCCTGGGACCGGCACCGGAACCCCCGAGCGGTCCCCGGATGCGGTGAATCCATATGTCCATGACGTCGGCGGAAGCTGTACGCAAGGAACTCTCCGGTTTCGAGGGGCAGCTGATCGGCCCCGACGACTCCGGTTACGACGAGGCCCGTGCCGTCTACAACGGGATGATCGACCGGCGGCCCGCTCTGGTGGCGCGCTGCACCGGCCCGGAGGACGTCGCCCGGGTGATCGGCCTCGCCCGCGGCCAGGGACTCCCGCTCGCGGTCCGCGGCGGCGGCCACCACGGCGCGGGTCTCGGCACCTGTGACGACGGGGTTGTGCTCGACCTCTCCCCGCTCAAGGACATCGAGGTCGATCCGGCCGCACGCACGGTGCGGGTCGGCGGCGGCTGTGTCTGGGGCGAGGTCGACCGGGCCACCAACGAACACGGCCTGGCCACGCCGAGCGGCATCATCTCCACCACGGGCGTCGGCGGCATCACCCTCGGCGGCGGCCTCGGCCACCTCACCCGCAAGTTCGGGCTGACCATCGACAACCTGCTGGAGGCCGACCTCGTCCTGGCGAGCGGCGAGCGGGTCCGGGCGAGCGCCGACGAGAACCCCGACCTCTTCTGGGCGATCCGGGGCGGAGGCGGCAACTTCGGCGTCGTCACCTCCTTCCTGTTCCGGCTGCACGAGGTCGACACGGTCGTCGCCGGGCCCACCTTCTGGCCCGCCGAACTCGGCGCCGAGGTCCTCGCCGCGTACCGCGACTTCCTCCCCGACGCCCCGCGCGAGCTCGGCGCCTTCTTCCTGTTCGGCTCGGTCCCGCCCGGGCCGCCGTTCCCGGAGGAGATCCATCTGCGGAAGGTCTGCGGCGTGGTGTGGTGCCACATCGGCGAGGACACCGACGCGGCCGCCCGGGCCATGGCGCCGCTGCTCGACGCCCTGCCCGCCCCCCTGCTGCACGGCCCGGCGCCGATGCCGCACCCCGCGCTGCAGTCCGCGTTCGACGGTGTCTACCCGCCCGGCGACCAGTGGTACTGGCGCGCCGACTTCGTCGACGAGATCCCCGACGAGGCCGTCGGTCTGCACGCGCGCTACGGCTCCGAGCTGCCGACCTGGAAGTCGACCATGCACATCTACCCCATCGACGGAGCCGTCCACGACCATGCCGCGGAGGACACCGCCTGGAGCTACCGCGACAGCCGGTGGGCCTCGGTTTTCGCGGGGGTGGACTCCGACCCCGCCAACGCCGGCCTCGTCGAACAGTGGACCGTCGCGTACTCCGACGCGCTCCACCCGTACTCCGCGGGCGGCGCGTACGTGAACATGATGATGAACGAGGGACAGGAGCGGGTGCGGGCCAGCTACCGCGAGAACTACGACCGGCTGGCCCGGGTGAAGGCCGACCGGGACCCGCACAACCTGTTCCGTCTCAACCAGAACATCGAGCCGGCGTGACGCCCGGGAAACGTGATGTGCAGCACGCGCCGGATTAGCCCTCCCGGGTGACGCCGAAAGGTTCTGGCTGGGCACGGCTTGATCGCCGATCAAGGAAAGCGAATTACCTGGCCACAGGGTGTTCGGTCCATTTGACACGTCGTTCGGGGCACAGATAGGAACAGCTCTCTGAAGTGGAGAGGTGAACTGTGCGCGAGCCGAACGTGGTCGGGGACTGGCAGGAGTACGACGAGCAGGCCGGCCTGCGTGTCCGCGTCCACGGGGTGGAGAAGGCGGAGCCCCCGCGGGGGCGGGACGACGCCGCCGACGACCTCACCTATTTCCGGTTCCGGGTGACCGTCGAGAACCGCACCACCGAGCACTTCGGCATTCACCTCGAAGACGGCCAGATCGACATCCGCGTCGGGTCCGACGGCGAGAGTGCTTTCCTCGACTGGCGGAACTCCCAGTTCATCGAGGGCTTCGACATCTATCCGCTGCGCCGGGCCACGGCGGTCCTCTTCGCCGCGGGACCCGACACCGCGCTGCACCGCGTCGACATCCAGGTGGCGCTCAAGGTCGACGACGAGTGGGCCGAGCGCTACCTCTGGGCCGGCGGCGTGGAGAACGACGAGATCCCCGAAGCGGACGCCCGGCCCGACACGGCCAGGGACAGTCTGGCCTGTCAGGTGAGCAACTTCCTCCGGCGCGAAGCGGAGTCCTGAGCCCGCTCCCCGAGGCGGGGCTCCGCTCACCTCGGCCGGGGCGGCCGTCCCGGCGACACGCTGCCGGGCGAAACGTGCGCTTCGTCGTGCCGGGCTAGGGTCGGCGGATGAGCCGAACCGAAGCGCGCTCCGAAGGGGCGGGCCCGTTCACCACCCGGCTGACCTGGCGACTCATGGACGGGCGGACGGCGGTCTGGGAGTCACGCCGGGCGCGCAAGCGGGGCTTGCTCGGCGTCCGTGAACCGGGTGAGACGGCGGCTCGGTACCGGCGGGCGGACACCGTGTCGATCGGCCGGCTGCGGAGACTGAACACCGTCGCCGCCACCGCGTTCACGGTCGGCGGTGCCCTGTTCGCCCTCGGCGCCGGAGTCGCCCAGTACGGATCGCACGGCGCCTCGGGCGCCTGGATCTACTTCGTCGGCGGCCTCTTCTTCAACACCGGCGGCTACGCCTCCCTCCTCCAGGCGGTCAACGCCCCTCGCCAGGACGGCGCGTCAGGTGTCCTCGCCGGGCGGCGCTGGAGATGGTGGAGCTACGAGCCCGGCCGGATCGACTGGCTGAGCACCTTCGTGCTGTTCGTCGGAACGCTCGTGTTCGGCGTCAACCTGCTCGACTCGCTGCTGCGGGGCCTGTCGGTGCAGCAGGTGAACAGGCTGATCTGGGCGCCCGACCTCGTCGGCTGCGCGCTGTTCCTGATCTCCGGGCATCTCGCGCTGGTCGAGGTCTGCCACGGCCGTCCGCGTGTGCTCGCCCACGAGGTGGGCTGGTGGATCGTCGCGGTCAACCAGCTGGGATCGGTGCTCTTCCTCGTCTCGGCACTGGCCGCCTTCACCCGCCCCGAGACGGGCAGCCTCGTGAACATCGACATCGCCAACTGGGGGACCCTCGCCGGAGCGCTGTGTTTCTCGGCCGGGGGAGTGATCCAGTTCTTCGAGCGTCCCTGAGGCAGGGGGCGGCGGGGGCGCGGGTGCTCAGCGGTCGCCGGCCGGGTTGCCCTCGACCCACTGGATGAGCAGTTGCCGTACGTAGGGATTGCCCTCCTGGGCCGCGTTCGCCAGTCGCTCGGCGCCCGCCCGTGCCGTCCGCCAGCCCGTGGGGCTGTCCTCGTCGTGGGCGTGGTCCGCGGCGGACAGGGCGTCGGCCGCGAGAAGGCGCAGTTCCTCCGCCAGGTCGTCGTCCGCGGCGGCCCGGTACGCCTCCAGGCGCAGCGCGGCCAGGTCCGCGGGGGAGGGGGCGGGCCGCACGGGGGGCTGCGCGTAACCGCTCACCGCTATCACCACGCAGAAGGTGGCGACGTCCCGCCGGCTCTCCGACTGGCCCTTCGCGACGGCGGGCGCCAGCCAGGTGGGGGCCCGCAGGTGTGAGACCGCCGTGGCCACGACGAGGGCGACGGCCAGCAGCGTGAACGGGACCCAGCCACCGAGGAACCAGCCGATCGGCCCGAGCACCAGAAAGCAGACGGCACTGCTCATCCATATGCGGCGGCGGCCCAGTCTCAGGTGTCGTGGATCCATGGGCCTCAGTGTCGCAGGGGCGTGCGCGGCGCGAGGAGGGGGCGGGCGATTCGCACGGGCACGTCGTCTTTCGGCCCCCGTCGGGCCAGGTGTGAACGGCGGGCGCCGAATGGCCGGAGATGGTCCTGTCCGCCCCGGCCGGCCCTCCATACGATTCGGTCGCTCCCCGGGCTTCACGGCTCCTTCACAACCGGGGGCGGGCTGCGCCTGCCCGTATGTCATGCGCATGCTCAAGAGAGCCGGACGTGATCCAGCGCAACGGTCCGCGACGGTTCCCCGCACGCCGGGGAACCGCACCCCCCTCTCACCGCGGCGCACATCCGTGCCGCCGCCGGAACACTGACGCAACGGATTGGAACACCATGGCTGGTGGACTGCTTCTGGGCGGCGCGATCGCCGCCCTGTTCGCCGCGGCGCTCCCTCTGTCGGACCCGTCCTCCGGGATCGTCGACCCGCCCCCGGACAAGATCGTCATCAAGGTCGCCACGGTGAACGGCTCGGGCTGTCCCCAGGGGACCGCCGCCGTCGCCGTCTCTCCCGACAACACCGCCTTCACGGTGACCTACAGCGAGTACCTCGCCCAGGTCGGCGGCAACGCCGACCCCACCGCCTTCCGCAGGAACTGTCAGCTCAACCTGATCGTCCATGTCCCGCAGGGATTCACGTACGCCGTCGCCAGCGCCGACTACCGCGGGTTCGCCTCGCTCCAGCGCGGCGCCGCCAGTTCCGAGAAGGCCTCGTACTACTTCCAGGGATCCTCGAGCACGGCCGCGATCACCCATCCGTTCCGCGGCCCCTACGACGACAACTGGCAGACGACGGACACCACGGAGTGGTCCCAACTGGTCTGGGCCCCCTGTGGAGTTCAGCGCAACTTCAACATCAACACGGAACTGCGCGTCAACGCCGGCACCTCCACGCCGGGCAGCAGCAGCTTCATGACCATGGACTCGACGGACGGTGACATCAGCACGGTCTACCACCTGGCCTGGAAGGAGTGCCCCGCCTCCTGACCCGTCGCCCCGACGCGCGGTGGCCCGGCCTCCTCCTTCGTGCCGGAGCAGGCCGGGCCGCCGCGCGCTCACCGGCGCAGCCGGCGGAAGGCGTGCCTAGGGCAGCAGCTTGTCGATCGCCGCGGCCCCCTCCTTCTCGAGCTTGCGCTCCGCCCAGGCGAGGTTCTCCGGTGTGATGTCGCGGCCGGCGGCGAGCACCAGGTCCTCGGCCGTCACCGGTCCCTCGGTCCCGGTGTGCAGCAGCGTGTCGGGGGTCGCCCGGTCCTCGGGGGGTACGGACGCGTCGGGCTGGCTCGTTGACATGGTCTCTCCCTGTTCCGCCTGATCTGTCTCTCACGCTACGGGCATTCCGGACACCCCGCGCGATGCACCCGTACCCCTCCCCACCCGCGGACGGTCGCGAGCGGCGGTGCCCCCGTTCGGCCGAACTGCGATGTCCATCGCCGTCTCCGGAGGTGATGGTGGAGGAGCTCGCACCCCCACCATCGAAGGAGCTTGGAATGCGTATTCGTCTGATGGCAGCTGCCGGACTCGCCAGTGCCGCCCTGCTGGCCACCGCCGGGACCGCCGTCGCCGACCCCGGCCCGGACGTGGTCGGCGTCGCGGCGAACAGCCCCGGCGTCCTGTCCGGCAATGTCGTCCAGATCCCCGTGGACCTCGGTCTCAACGTCTGCGGCAACTCGATCGACGTGGTGGGGCTGCTGAACCCGGCGTTCGGCAACTACTGCGAGAACGGCTGACGATCGTGATCCGCCGGGCAGGGTCCGTCCCTGCCCGGCGTGCGGCAGGAGCCGGCGGGTGCGTCCCGCCGGCTCCTCGTCGTTCCCGGTGAACTCCTCCCGTGCGGTGAGTCGTTGCCCGGCGTCCACCTTCTTGGTCTGTACATGCCTATCCCGGCGGGGTCAGACTGTGCGCCGACCAGTCACCCCCCACCGAGGAGCAGACCTGATGCGCACGACCGCACGGCAACGTTGTCACCCTGTCCTGGCCGGTCTCGTCACACTCGCCACCGCCGCCGTCCTCTCCGTCGTCAGCGGCGGGCCCGCGACGGCCGCCGACACCTGGAACGAGGTGGGATCCGACCGCGCCGACCCGCTGACCGAGAGCCAGGGGCTCGCCTCCGTCGAGGTGCCCGCGAACAGCCCCAACCGCTACACCGGCATCGGCACTATCCCCGTCGGGGTGAGCAGCCGGGGCTGGAACCATGTCGGCGATCCCGACGCCTCCTCGGACGGGCACTACATCGAGCCGTACCAGAGCGACTCCGGCGGTTCGAAGATGTTCCGGGTGCAGGCGCCGGGCGGCGGCTGGTCGGAGTACGTGCACGCGCTGAGCGCGGGAGAGGCCCTGAACAACTCGTTCGTCGCCGTCACCCCGGGCGGCTCGTGGATGGTCTCCGGCGAGTACGGCACGATGGACCGCCTCCTGGTGTTCCCGACCCCCGGGGTCAACCCGGCCACCTCGCCCGGGGCGAACCTCCCGCAGGCCTCCACCGTCCACCTCGACCATGGCGTACGGGACGTACAGGGCTGCGACTTCGTCACGTCGACGCGGCTGCTGTGCTCGTCCGACGACCCGGCCGGCACCCTCTTCGGCATCACCAAGCCGCTCCTGCAGATCGACCTGACCGCCGAGCCGAACGGAACGGCGGACGTCTCCGGCCACGTCACCGCGCTGCGACAACTGCCCCTGCGCAGCTCCTGCTCGGGCACCTTCGAGGCCGAGGGCATCGACTACGACCGGCGGACCGGCACCCTGCGGGTGATCGTCGTGTCGCCGGGCTTCTGTGTTCTGACGGACAGCAAGACCTACCGGTTCACCAGGGGCTGACCCACACTTCGGTGACGGAGCGGGCGCGTACCCCTCGGACGGCTTCGCGAGCGAAGGGGGGCGTACGCGCCCGAGCTGGGTAGGTCTATGGTCAGAGGCAGATTCAGAGTGATGGGGGGTGGCCGGCTGTGGTGGAGGACGAAGCCGTGATCGGCTGCACGGGGGAACTGCTCATCGGCACGCGTGGATCCGCCGGTCCCGGCGAGATCCTGGTGCGAGTGAGAGGCGGATCCGAGACCTTCCTCGCCTGGTCTCGGGAGCCCCTGCCGACAGGGGCAACCGCGTTGGTGATCGAGTCCCGTGGATGCCGTGAGGTCGACGTCATCCGGTGGACGGATCCGCTGGACGCGCTCGACGGCGACGCCGTCGGCGCAGGCTGAGGAGGAGAAGTATGTTCGGTTATCGCGTTCCCGCTCCCGATGAGGCGATGTTGATCTCGGGTGGCAGGCGGGGACTGGGGGGCGCGCCGTTCCGCGTGGTGACGGGGCACGGCAAGTTCGTGCTGCCGGTCTTCCGCAAGACCCGCTTCCTGACCCTGTCGATGTGCGAGTCCGAGGTCACCGAGACCTGTGTGACCAAGCAGGGCATCTCCCTGCACGTGCGCGCCGTGATCGCGTTCAAGGTCGGCAACGACACCGAGAGCATCATCAACGCCGGGCAGCGGTTCCTGTCGGACCAGGACCAGATGTCGATCCTGACGGGCCGGATCTTCGCCGGCCATCTGCGGTCCATCATCGGCTCGATGACGGTCGAGGAGATCGTCACCGAGCGGCAGAAGCTCGCCGCCGAGGTCCTGGACACCTCGAAGCTGGAGATGGCGAAGATCGGCCTGATCGTCGACTCGCTCCAGATCCAGTCGATCGACGACGGTGACACCGGCTACATCGACGCGATGTCCGCGCCGCACAAGGCGGCCATCCAGCGCCAGGCGCAGATCGCCCAGGCGCAGGCCACGCAGGCATCCGTCGAGGCGCAGCAGGTGGCGGCGCGCAACCAGGCCGAGTACGCCCGGCAGACGGCCATCGTTCAGGCGGAGTACTCGGCCGAGGTGGACCGGGCGCAGGCGCAGGCCGCTCAGGCCGGCCCGCTCGCCCAGGCCCACGCCCAGCAGGAGGTGCTCGCGGCGCAGACCGAACTGGCCGAGCGTGCAGCCCAGTTGCGCCAGCAGCAGCTGGTCGCCGAGATCGTCCGGCCGGCCGAGGCCGAGGCCGAGCGCATCAAGGTGCTCGCCATCGCCGACGCCGAGCGCATGAAGATCCAGGCCGAGGCGGCCGCCTCGCACGACCGGGTCGCGCTCGACCGGATGCTGATCGACCAGCTCCCCCTCATCGTGAAGGAGGCGGCGGGCGGTCTCGCCGGAGCGAACGTCAACGTCCTCAACGGCGCCGACGGCCTCGGCGAGATAGCGGCCGGGCTGGTCGCGCAGGGACTGACGATCCTCGACTCGGTCCGTCAGAACCTGAGCGGTCAGAACGGCCAGAACGGCCAGGGTGCCGAGCAGCCGAGTGGCCGGCTCGAACTCCCCGGCTACTCCCGTCCGGAGAAGGAAGACGGTACGGAGGGCGGCTCGTCCTCGGCGAGCTGACCTGGAGTCCGGGCTCCGCCACGGCCGTCACCGCCGTGTCACGGCCCTCCGGGCCACCACAACCCCGTCGGGGCGTCTCGTGTCGAACCGGTCGCGGGTGACGGCACGTCGCTCTTGCGACCTTCACCCGCACGACCGGCATCCGACACGAGCGACGCGTTCCGACGGGGAGGCATCGCGAACAGCAGAGCGCGCACGGCCCGGCCGCCGTCCCTCCCCGGGGCGGCGGCCGCGTCGTTCCCGTCGGACACCCGCGCACCCTGAGCACCCCGAGCACCCCGTGTACCCGGCGCATCGGGGACCACGATCGAATCAAGAGGCTCCTGGGACGCCCAAGTCCCTTACACTCTGCGCAAGTTGATCGTTCGACGCGGCCGCCTCAGGAGTTGCGCATGCCCCGGAAACCCTCGCGACGTACCGCACTGCAGGGCCTCGCCGCCGCCGGCGCCGCCGTCATCGGGTTCGATCCCTTCACCCGGAGCTGGGCGGCCACCGACACCGGAAGGCCGCTCGCCCGCCTGCCCCGGCTCGACGGGAGCGTGCGCAGCGACGACGCCTCGCTCACGTCCGCCTCCGACGACTACGGCCACATCGTCCACCGGCGCCCGCTCGCCGTGCTCCGGCCGGGCTCGGTCCGTGACATCGTCGCGATGGTCCGCTTCTGCAATCAGCACAAGCTGTCCGTCGCCCCGCGCGGCCAGGGGCACGCCACGCAGGGTCAGGCCCAGGTCGACGGCGGACTGGTCATCGAGACGACCCCGCTCGCGGCCGTCGGACCGGTCCGGCGCGGCAGCAGGACGGTGACCGTCGGCGCGGGCGCCAAGTGGAGCGACGTCGTCAAGGCCACGCTGGCCCACGGGCTGACGCCTCCCACCTTCACCGACTACCTCGAACTCTCCGTCGGCGGAACCCTGTCGGTCGGCGGCGTCGGCGGCCAGACCCACCGGCAGGGTGCCCAGGTCGACAACGTGCGCGAGCTCCAGGTCGTCACCGGCGCCGGAGACCTTGTCCGCTGCTCACCGACCGAACACCGGGACCTGTTCCTCGCGGTGCTCAGCGGACTCGGCCAGTGCGCGATAATCGTCGGCGCCACGCTGCGCCTGGTCCCCGCGCCCGGAGCCGTACGCCACTACCTCCTCCCGTACACCGACCTGCGCACCTTCCTGGACGACCAGCGGCTGCTGGTCCAGGAGGGCCGGTTCGACTACGTCGAGGGCCAGGTGACCGCGGACGCCGACGGCGCCTTCAACGGCTATCTCCTCGAAGCGGTCGCCTACGGGCCGCCCGTCGGACCCGCCCCCGACGACGCGGCCCTGCTGCGCGGACTGCGCCACGACCCGTCGGGGGTCCAGGCGAGCGACCTCGCCTACTACGACTTCCTCGACCGGCTCGCGGCCGGCGTCGCCGCGCTCAAGGAGGCCGGCCTCTGGGCTTTCGCCCACCCGTGGCTGAACCTCTGGCTGCCGGGCCGTTCGGCCGCCGCGCTCACCGCGTCGCTGCTGGAGGACCTCACCCCGGCGGACCTCGGACCCGGGGTCGTCCTCGTGTACCCGGTACTGCGGAAGAACCTGCACACCCCGTTGCTGCGCACCTCCGACGACCCGGTGCCCTATCTGCTGGCCGTGCTGCGCACCACCCCGCCCGACGACACCGCGACCGTCGACCGGCTCCTCGCCGCCAACCGCGCCGCGTACGAGACGGTCCACGCGGCCGGCGGCACCCACTACCCGGTCGGTTCCGTCCCCTTCGGCCCGGCGGACTGGCGCGAGCACTTCGGTCCCGAATGGCGCCGGCTCGCCACGGCCCGCCACACCTACGACCCGCGCGGAATCCTCGTTCCCGGACAGGGCGTCTTCTGACGCTCCGCCGTCGCAGTCGAGCCCGGGCTCACCAGCGCCCGGGCTCGCTGCCCACGATCGGCACCGACGGCTTCGAGTCGACGCCCTCGGGGACGTCACCGGCCAGCATCACCCGGTGCATGACCCGGGGGTGGTCGACGTGGGCGGTGTCGCTCGGCGCCAGATGGATGGTCGCCCGGTTGTCCCAGAAGGCCACACTCCCCGGCTCCCACCGGAAGCGCACGGTGTACTCGGGCCTGACCGCCTGCTCCAGCAGCATGTCCAGGATCGCCCGGCTCTCCGGCCGGGACACGTCGAGGATCTGCTCGATGTAGTAGCCGTTCACGAACAGGACCCGCTCACCCGTCTCGGGGTGCACCCGCACCAGCGGATGCTCGGTGGCGATCTGCCGGTCGAGCAGATGGCGGGCGTACGCGTCGTCGCCGGGGCGCGTCTGGTAGCCGACGCCCAGCCGGTGCTCGGCGCGCAGCCCGTCCACGAAGGCACGGACGGGGGCGGACAGCCCCGCGTAGGCGGCGGCCAGGTTCGACCAGGTCGTGTCACCGCCGTACGGGGGCACGGTCTCGGCCCGCAGGATCGTCGCGGCCGGCGGGTCGACGCGGGCGCCGTGGTCGCAGTGCCAGCCGCGCAGCAGCGAGTGGCGGCGCCGGCGCAGCCACTCCTCGTGCTCCATGCCGTACCGCCCGCCCAGTTCGAGACGGTCGGCCGTCGTCTCGACCTCGGGGAAGTCCCCGGGCGAGGCGCTGCCGCGGGAACGCAGGCGCACCGGCTCGCCGAAGCGGCGGGCGAAGGCGACGTGGGTGGTGTGGTCGAGCCGCTGGCCGCGGAAGAACACCACCTTCCAGCGCAGCACGGCCGCCCGGATCGCGGAGACCACCTCGTCCGGCAGCTCCTCCGCCAGGTCGACTCCCGTGATCTCGGCGCCGATGTGCCCCGCCGCCGGCTTCACTTCGAGCGGTGTGACCTGGTGCGTCATGGTGGCTCCGTCGATCGTTTCGTCCGTGTCGGCTCCAGCATGACCGGTGGGCAGGACACCCGACAGGGCGCCTCGTACGGAAGGCGGTCGGCGCACACGGGAGGCGTGCCGCACACACGGGGTGTGCGCCGCGTCGCGCAGCCAGCCCGTCGCACTCCCTGGTGGCGGGGCGTGCCGGGTGTCGAGAATGAGGCACAGTGAACGGGCCCCACCCCCCATCCGCATAGGGGCGGGGTCCGTTCACCCGTCACGACATGCCAGGCGCGGAACGACGGTTCGCCGAACCGGGCCGTGGATCAGGCCTTGTGGTCGCGCAGTGCGGCGAGAGCGCGGTCGGCGTGGGCGCTCATGCGCAGTTCGCTGCGGACCACCTCCAGGACGGTGCGGTCCTGCGCGATGACGAAGGTGACCCGCTTCGTCGGGGCCAGCGAGAAGCCGCGCTTCACGCCGAACCGCTCCCGCACGGTGCCGTCGACGTCGGACAGCAGCGGGAAGCCGAGCGTGTGACGGTCGGTGAACTCCTTCTGCCGGTCGACCGCGTCACCGCTGATGCCGACCGGCCGGGCGCCCGCGCCGGTGAACTCGGTTGCAAGGTCGCGGAAGTGGCAGGCCTCGGCGGTGCAGCCGCTGGTGAGGGCGGCCGGGTAGAAGAACAGCACCACCGGGCCCTCGCCCAGCAGTTCGGACAGACTTCGGCTCGTGCCGGTCTCGTCCGGCAGCGTGAAGTCCTCGACGGTGTCGCCCACGTTCACCCGTGTCGTCATGACCGTCCCTCCCCGGCACGCGCGACGCCGCGTGCCCACATCACCAGCGGCACCTGGAGCGGGAGCCGCGCGAGAGCGGCCGCCTTGAGCGGTGCGGGGCGGTTCCGCCAGTCCACGGCCATCTGGACGTTCGCGGGAAACACCCCGACGAAGAAGGCGGCGGTGGCCAGGGCCGCGACCCGGCGGGTGCGGGGCAGCGCCACTCCGGCCGCGAGGGCGAACTCGACGACGCCGCTCGCCCGCGTCCAGTTCCGCGCCGCTCCCGGCAGAACACGCGGGACGGTGGCGTCGAACTGCCGTGGTACGGCGAAGTGGGCGACGCCCGCGGAGGCCAAGAGGCCTGCGAGCAACAAGGGTGAGCGTTCGGACCGTGGCACGGTTCCTCCTCAGGGGGCCTGTCGCGCGATATTACTGGAGGGTAAGTGTCCGTGGTGCGGGCGGGAAGCATCGATTGCGTGCCACTTGGTGCTGGCATGGCCGCCCGGTGCCGGACGCGCGAACGGCGCGGGAGTGGAGACCGCCCTCGGCGGGGGCGTCATTCGGCCCGTCGGGCGAAGTCCGCGGAATGCGGAGGTCTCCGGGTTTGGGCAATCGATTCACGGTCAGCCGTAGTACTGAATGGCATTGTCGAGCAGTGAGGACGTGAACTGCGATGGCCGAGAACGACAAGACCCGAGCCAGGATCGAGCAGGCGAAGGGCAAGGCCAAGGAGGCCGTCGGACGTGCGGTCGGCAATGATCGCCTGGCGGCCGAGGGCAAGATCGAACAGTCCAAGGGCGATGCCAGGCAGGCCAAGGAAAAGGCCAAGGACGCATTTCGTCACTGATGGCGGCCAATTCCACAGGGCCTGTCGTGTGCATTTCGCGACGGGCCCTGTGACATTCCGGGCAGGAGAGGCGGAGCGAAGAATGTGCGGGGAGTACCAGAGGTCGTCCACCGACACGGTGGCCGTTGCGCGGCACCTGACCTCGACGGGGCCCGACAGCCCGGCCGACGCGCGGCAGGCGGTCCGCCGCGCCCTCGCGGCGCGGCCCGGGAATCCCTCGTGGGCCGATGAGGACGCCGTCGGTGACGCGCTGCTCGTCGCCTCCGAACTGGTCAGCAACGCGATGCTGCACGGTGGCGGTGTCACGGGGTTCGAGGTGACGCCGACCGAGCGGGAGGTGCGGCTGTCGGTGAGCGACCGCAGCGATCAACGCCCCGCTTCCGCCGGACGGTTCGACGACACGGGACGGCTGCGGGTGGGCGGGCACGGCTGGATGATCGTCTGCACGCTCGCCAGCGACGTCGCCATCTCGCCGCTGCGGACGGGAGGCAAGCGGATCACCGCGGTGGTGCCGCTCTCACCGTCCCCCGCACGCCTCTGAACGCCCGCGCACCGCGGGACTATCGGCCCCGGTGTCGACGGCTCAGGCCGTCAGAGCGTGGGAGGACGCGGAGGACCTCCGCGACGGGCTCGTGTCCGCGGCCGAGGAGCGGGCCGCCGCCTGCACCTGGTACGTGGTCTTCGCCGGGTCGACCAGGGGGTTCCCGAGCACGATCCGGCCCGCGGCGTGCAGCGCGTCGCACTCGCCGGTGGGCAGGGCGACATAGCAGCCCCCGCGCCCCGTGGCGGGATCGAGGGGCATCCAATAGCCGTACCGGCGACGGCCGTTCGCGTGCACGGTGAGGCGGACGGCGAACCGCCGCTGGGTTATCAGACGCAGCACTTCGGCCCCGCCGGCGCTGAGCGGGGTGTGGGTCCGGGGGAGCGGCCGCAGCATGGTCACCATCCTCCGATCGGGCCTCGCGGCGCGATGGGGGAGAGCGGGGTGAGCGTCATGAACATGCGGCCTTTCGACGGACGGGTCGGATCACGCATCGCCCGGGGCGGTGACGTTCTCGCTGCTCGGCATTGTTCCGCAGCGCACTGACAACGCGGGCGGAGCGGGTTCAGCGGCGTCGCGCGGACGCCTGCGCACGGTTGGCGCGGGCGGTGAGCTGCCCCTGGACGAAGGGGTCCGCGGCAGGGTCGTACGACCCCGCGTGGTCGGCGAGCGTGTCGGTGATCCGCTCCCACTCGTCCAGTTCCGCCCGTGTCCCGGGCGACTCCCGCCCGTCGGACGCACCGTCCCCGGCCGCCTGCTCGGCCTTCTCGAAGGCCGCCTTCGCCTGGTGGTGATTCATTCCGGTGGCGGCGTCGCGGACCCGGTCCCAGGCGGCGTGCTCCTGTCCGGACGGCTCGTGTTCCGTGCTCAATGCGTCACCTTGATCGTGTGGGGGAACCGGTTCCTTCATCGGACCCGTGTGCCCTGTTCGAAGCAAAGGACACCTGCGGGTCCGTCGATGGTTCCCTCGACGGCCCATCTCACCAGGGCAGGAAGGCGTGGATGTCCTTGCCGTCCGGCCGGACGATCACGCTGACCTGGTCGCACAGAGCGTTGACGAGATGCCACCCGATGCCGCCCCCGCCCTCCGAGGGGCGGAAGCGGCGGGGGGCGGGCCGGGTGGTGCTGCTGTCGCGCACGGTCACGTGCACCCCGTCGAAGGTGGGACGCATGAGCAGTTCGAAGGGGCCGGGAGCGTACTGGATCGTGTTGGCGGCCAGCTCGGTGACCACCAGCAGGATGTCGTCCCAGTGCTCCTCCGCGGAAGGCGGCGTCGTCCGGGCCAGGGCGCGGAGATAGCCGTCCGCGGCCAGCCGCGCGTCGGTCACATTGCGCAGCTCTCCGCCGAACGCGGTGGTCAGCGTCCCGAACTCCTCGTATGACGGCTTCTTGTTCCCGCTCGGATCGATGTGCATCGCGCCCTTCGTTCGGATCTCGTCGGCGGTATCTCTTGCGCTGTGCCGCGACCCGGCCATCTGGATCCGTACCCGGTCCTGCTCCCGGAACCCGGCCTCTCCCCTCTTCCGGTCAGGCCGACGCGTCCTGCGTACGGCGGCGGGCCCGGCGGCGGGCCAGCGAACGGCGCTCGGTCTCACTCGTACCGCCCCAGACACCTACGCTCTGGCCCGATTCCAGTGCCCAGTCCAGGCACGCCTCGCGAACCGGGCAGCCTTCGCACACGGCCTTCGCCTCCTGGATCTGCAGCACGGCGGGACCGGTGTTGCCGATCGGGAAGAACAGGTCGGGGTCGACGCTGCGGCAAGCCGCGGAATCACGCCAGTTGTCCATTTCGGGCCTCCTGTGAGCGAAGCGGATGCGTTCTTCGGTGTTCGGTCCCCTCTCGGGTCACCAGTGATCGCCCCTGTGAAACGGGCCGGGCACGCAAAGATCCCGTGGATTCCGAAAAAGTCGCCCCGGGCGGCACCGGGCCGCCCCGGGGGAAACCGGACGTGGCTTGTCCACTCGCCCCCGATCGGCGCGGGGGCTGCGCCGGGGTGGCAAGATGGAACCCCGGGTGAACGGCGGTTGCGATTCGACGAATGAGCAGGTGGCCCATGGTGCAGGAGTCCGGCGACGTCTGGGAGAAATTTGCCGTCTCCCTGGCCGACATGGCACGCGACCTGCTGGCACAGGAGTCCGTGAAGGACACCCTGGACCGGATCGTGGAGCACGCGAGCGTGCTGATCAACGGCTGTGACGAGGCCGGCATCCTCACCGTGCGCCGCGGCGAGGTCAGCGCGCTGGCCGCGACCAGTGACGTCGTCCGCATGGCGGACCGCATACAGCAGGACCTGCGGGAGGGACCGTGCTTCGACGCGGTCACCGAGCGGCAGCAGCTGTACGCCATCGAGGATCTGCGGCGGCCCCACGAGAAGTGGTCCCGTTTCGCCCCCGAGCTGAGGAAGCTCGGTATGGGCAGCATGATGGGCTTCCTGCTGTTCACCGAGGACGACGAGCTCGGCGCCCTCAACGTGTACTCGCACCGGCCGAACATGTTCGACGAGACGGCCCAGCGCGCCGGCTGGATACTCGCCTCGCACGCGGCGGTGGCGCTCTCGGCCGCCCGGACCCACCAGCAGCTCGCCCACGCCCTGGAGACCCGTCACGAGATCGGCGAGGCGATGGGCATCCTCATGGAGCGCCACGGCCTCAGCGAGGACAACGCCTTCAACGTCCTGAAGAAGGCGTCCCAGGACCACAACATCAAGCTGCGGGAGATCGCCCGCAAGGTCTGCGAGACCGGCGAGCGTCCCACCTGACACCGACGGCCCGGCATCACTGCCGGGCCGTACGGCTCCCACGACCGTGTGCGTGCCCCCCTCCTCGGGGCTGCGCGGCGTCATCGACGGAGAGCGGCTAGAGGAAGCGGCGCAGGGGGGCGACCGCCAGCTCCTTGGCACGCTGGAACGGGGACCGGCGCCGCCAGCGCCCCGGCTCGATGGCCACGGCCTGCTCCCGGTCCTCGTCGAAGTCCCCGTCGAGGGCCGCGGTGAACGTCTCGTCCAGCACCGCGAGCATGACCTCCTCGTCGTGCTCCATCGACCGGCGGTTGAAGTTGGTGGAGCCGATCAGGGACGCCACCCCGTCCACGGTCATGATCTTGGTGTGCAGCATCGTCGGCTGGTACTGGCGGATCTCCACACCGGCGGCGAGCAGCGCGTCGTAGTAGTGCTGGCCGGCGAGCTGGCAGGCCCGCTGGTCGGTGTGCGGACCCGGCAGCAGGATCTCCACCCGCACCCCGCGGCGCGCCGTCGCGCACAGCAGGTCCACGAAGTACTCGTCGGGTGCGAAGTAGGCCGTCGACAGACGGAACCGCTCCTCGGCGGATTCGAGCACCACGCGGACGAGGGTCTGCATGTCCTGCCAGCCGAAACTGGCGGACCCGCGCACCACCTGGACGGTCGCGGTGCCCGGCTGGTCCTGCGCGGTGAACCGGTCACGGTCGTCGAACAGCTCGTCGTGGCACTCGGCCCAGTTCTGCGCGAACGCGGCGGCGATGCCGTCCACCGCCGGTCCCCGCACCTGGACGTGCGTGTCGCGCCACTCGGAGGGTCCGCGCGCGTCCCCGCACCACTCCTCGGCGATGCCCACGCCGCCGGTGAACGCGACGTGCTCGTCGATCACCAGTGCCTTGCGGTGACAGCGGTGGTTCTGCTTGAGGGGCGAGAGCCACAGCGGCTTGCGGAACCACGCCACCTGCACGCCGGCCGAGGTCATGGACTCCAGCAGCTCCCCCTCGATCCGCTTCGCCCCGAAGCCGTCCAGCAGCAGCCGTACGCGCAGCCCCGCGCGGGCCCGGTCGGCGAGGGCGGCCGCGAAGTCGCGGGCTATCTGCCCGCGCCAGTACACGAAGGTCATCATGTCGATGGTGTGCTCGGCGGACCGCACCGCGTCGAGCATCGCGGCGAAGATCCGGTCGCCGTTGCGCAGCGGCAGGAGTTCGTTCCCCTCGGTCGCGGCGATGCCGATGAGCCGCTCCAGTCGTCTTCGGAGCCGCTGCTTGCGCCGCCCCGCCTCCGCCGGATCCACCGGCCCGTTCCCCTCGACGCGTGCCGTGATGGTCTGGGACATCCACCGTCTCCTGTTGTCCGTGCCGTGTGCCGCCTCCTCACCCCGGGCGGTGCGAGGAGGTGTGGGGGAGTGGTGACCCTGTCCGGGACCTGCCCGTACGGGCCACCACCCCTCCCGCTCGACCGTGCCGGTCTTCGGGGTCGCCCGGCCCCTTCGCCCGCCACGGGAGCGACGCCGCGGAACGCCCGTGGGCGTTCGCGACCCGACCACAGGTGCCCCCGAAACGCCGCGCCACTCCTCGGCGGCCCCGACGGCCGGTCCGGCACGCGCCGTCCGGAGAGCCCGGCGACCTGCCACCTGTGATCGCGTTGTGAAGGTGCGTGAAGCCGTGACATGGCCTGCGGGGGTTCGGGAAGAAGGGGGACAGCCCGCCCCACACGCCGGTCAGAAACGGAGTGGCGCCGCGTCCTCGGCGTTCGGACGGGAAGCACGGCCAGAGAGGTGAAGGGATGACCACGGTAGAACAGCCCTCCGACGTCTGTTCCGTGTCCGGTGCGAGTCTGGAGAGAACTCCGGAGGCGGCTGTGCACGCCAGGGGAATGGCCCGGGCGTTTCTCGGCAGTCTGCCCCGGCAGGTGCCGCGCGAGGCAGCCGAGGCCGTCAGTCTCGTGGTCTCGGAACTGGTGACGAACGTGGTGCGCCACGCGCGCGGCCGGGACTGCAGCGTGGACCTGCGGGACATGGGCCACGGAGTCGGGATCTCCGTCTCCGACGACGACCCCGAGCCGCCGCGTCAGCGCCGGTTCGACCTGACCGGGAAGGGCGGCTTCGGCTGGCCGCTGGTGCGCCGCCTGTGCTCCGAGCTGACCGTTCTCTCCCGCCCGGACGGCAAGACCGTGCACGCCGTCGTGCAATTCTGACGATTCCGAGGAACGAGCATCATCCGCGATCCAGCCGCGACCGCCGACCGCGACCGAGTACTCCGTCCCGGCGGCAGGGCTCCCCATCCATGGAGTGGGCGATGCCGTGCGCACAGGACGGCCGACCGTCCGCGCGGCGGGCCCGCCGCGGCCGGGTTCGCAGGGAGCGCGTGATGACCCGTGGTGGATGACGGGGACACGAACCGCACGACGGAGACCGGCGGCCGTCCCGAGGCGGTCGCCGGACGGACGGCCGACGCCGTCGAGGAACTGGTGGAACTGTGGATCTCGGCCGGCCAGACGGTCGTCCCCCGCCTCTCCGCCCACCAGCTGAAAGCACTCAGGACCATCGGGCAGCGGCCCGAACTCACCCTCACCGGCCTGGCCGAACGCGTCGGCACCGCGCTTCCCGCCGCCAGCCGTCTCTGCGACCGGCTGGAGGCCGCGGGCCTGCTGCGACGCGTTCCGCACCCCGGCAACCGGCGCGCCCTGCACCTGCTGCTGACCCCGCTGGGCACCAGGGTCCTCACGGAGATCGGCGAGCGCCGGTCCCAGATCCTCGCGGCCGTGCTCGCGGGCATGACACCGTTCCAGCGGCGGTCGTTCGAGGAGGGACTGCGAGCCTTCCAGGGAGCGCGCGACACATCCTCCGCCGAGTTCCCGCCCGGCGCCTAGCGCTCGAACGCTGCACGCGCGCCGGGGGCCCGGCCGTGGGCGGCGCCGGACGTCAGACCGTCGTCCGTCCGGGATCCGGAAGCGCCCCGGTGTCGCCGACGTGGCACAGCAGCAGACAGACGTCGTCGTCCCGCTGCGAGTCGCGGAGCATCGGGTCCAGGATCCGGTCCGCGGCGCCCTCCAGATCGCGGTCCAGGTCCGCCGCGCGCTGCCCGCCGAGCGCCTCGGCCAGCCGCCGGATGCCCGGGTCGATGCCCTGGGCCCGCCGCTCCACCAGCCCGTCGGTGTAGAGCGCGAGCGTGGACCCCGCAGGGAGCTCGGCCGTGTGGTCGCGGATCTCCTGGTGCAGCGGAATGCCCAGCATCGCGCCGGGCTTGGCGTCCAGCACGCGCACACCTCCGCCGGGAGTGCGCAGCACGGGCGGCGGGTGCCCCGCGGCGGCCCAGGTGACGGTGGACTCGTCGGGGTGGAAGCGGGCGATGACCGCCGTGGCGTACAGGTCGGGCTGGAGATGGTGCAGGAACACGTGCAGCCGGGTGAGGAGCTGGCCCGGTGTGCCGCCGTCCACCGCGTACGCCCGCAGGGCGGTGCGCAGTTGGCTCATCATGACGGCGGCCCGCAGCCCGTGGCCCGTCACGTCGCCCATGACGGCGACCAGCCCCCCGTCCGGCTGCTGGAACGCGTCGTACCAGTCGCCGCCGATGTTCAGCCCGTGGGTGGCCGGGAGGTAGCGGGCGGCCAGGCTGAGCCCCGGTGTCGTGGGCAGGTCGGTGAGCAGCGCGCGCTGCAGGGTCTCGGCGATGTCGCGGTTGTGCTCGAACCGCTGGGCGTGGTCGATCGCGATCCCGGCCCGGCGGGCGAGTTCGACGAGCATGACGGCGTCGTCCGGGCTCCACGGGTCCTCCGGCGGCGTCAGCGTCACCACACCCAGCGGGGCGTGCCGGGTCGGCAGCGGGATGCACAGCAGCGGCAGGTCGGGGTGGAGCGCCGAGGGCGGCAGGTCGTCGACCCCGGGCAGACCGCCCGGACGGCCGGCGGCGTACTGCGGGCGTCCGGTGCGGGCCGCGGCGACGGCGGCGGCCGGACGGGGGGAGCGCTTGCGGGTGTCGTCGTCGGCGAAGAGCCATACGTCGACGCTCCGGGCGTAGGACGGGACGAGCAACTGCGGCAGCCGGCTGAGGATCTCCTCGTGGTTGAGGGAGGCCGTCAGGGCCGCGCTGGCGTCGGCGAGGAACGTCAGCCGCCGCCGTGCGCTCTCGGCCTCCGTGCGGGCCTTGCGCTCGGCGGCGAACAGCTCGCGCTGCACCCGCCCGGCCGCGTCGAGCTCCGCGTGCAGCGCGAGAACACCCTGGTTGGTCTGGTGCAGTTCCTCCCGGTGGAAGGAGACCAGCTGCTCCTGCTCACCGAGCCGGTCCAGGACCCGGGAGGTGTCCTCGTCCGCACTGAGCAGGGCGTCGGCGAACGCCTTGCGGTCGCGCGGCACCCGCACCGCGCCCTCGCCGCGTCCCGGCTCCTCGACGGCGACGCTCGCCTGCCAACTCGGCTCGCCCGCCGACCCGTTGGCCTCCGCGCCCAGCGTGACGGTGATCCTGCCGGGGCCGGACTCCGAGGGCGGGGTGCCGTGCAGGGCCATGACCCAGCCGCCGCCCTTGACCAGGGACTGCCGCAGCTGGGCGCTGAGAGCGGTGACCAGACGGGTGCGCTCCACCGTGGACACGCCGTGCGCGGCGGCGAGCCGGGCGGCGGCGATACGGGCACGCGCGGCGTCGTCGACCGTGGTGATCTGCCAGGTGTCGGTCATCAGCGGCGATCCTGCCGGGTGGGGGTCAGCACGGCCACGGTGGTGTCGTCCCGCACCGGACGGGCGGCACTGCTGGAATCCCGCACGATCACCGCGGCGGTGACCGCGGGGTCCCAGGCGGTCGGCGGAGCGACGGCCGGCGGCGCCCAGCGGCTGGGCAGACCGTCGCTGTGCAGCACGAGGAGGCTGTCGGGCGTCCACGGAACCCGGCACTGCGGCAGCCGCGCCGGCCGGTACGCGCCCACGATGCCCGGGTGGGACAGCAGCGGCCGCCAGGTGTCCCCGGTGAGCAGTCGGGCCCCGATGTTGCCGATGCCCGCGAAGTCGAGCTGGTCGGCGACCAGGTCGAGCCGGGCCACGGCGACCGCCGCCCCCCGCGTGTCGCGCAGCGCCCCGTGCAGCTGCCCGAGCAGCTCCGCGGGAGGCAGGTGCGCGAACAGGTGCAGCTGCTCGACCGCCGCCCCCGACGCCTTCGCGGCGGCCTCGCCGTGTCCGAGCCCGTCCGCGAGGAGCAGCGTGACGTGCTCGCCGGCCCGGACGCAGGCCCAGGCGTCGCCCGAGTGGTCGGCGGCCGCCAGCGGGATGTTGATCCCCCCGGCCCGGACCGCGGCACCGGTGTCGGGAAGCCGGTGTCCCGGCCGGTCCCTGCGCGCGGCGTGGACCCGCGCCAGGGCGACGGTGCCCTGCCCGGGCACGGAGTGCACCTCGAAGTGGTCGGCGATACGGCGGCAGGTGCCGAGCCCCGCGCCGAGCGAGGCCGTCGTCGAGAAGCCGTCACGCGACGCGGAGCCGAGGTCGGCGATGCCCGGCCCGTGGTCGATCGCGGCGATCTGGAGGGCCGGGCCGCGGCCGGTGCCGGGAAGCGCGAGATCGGCGTGCACGGTGTCGATCAGTATCTGTCCGCCGCCCCCGTGCTTGAGCAGGTTGGTCGCCAGCTCCGTCGCCACGAGCGCGGCCACGGCCGTACGGTCGCGGCTGAGCCCGGTGTGGCCGGCGGCCGCCTCGGCGGCCACCCGGACGTCCCGGACCCGGGTGGAGTCGTGGACGGGAACGTCCCAGACACGCGTCATCGGCTCTCCTGGCGGGGCGGTGGGGGACCGGCGGTCCAGCAGATCACGGTCACCGTGGTGCCCTCGCCGGGACGGCTGTCGATGGAGAACTCGTGCACCAGCCGGCGTGCTCCGCCCAGCCCGAGGCCGAGGCCGCCGCCCGAGGTGTAGCCGTCGCCGAGGGCGCGCTCGATGTCGGTGATGCCGGGCCCCTGGTCGGAGAAGGTCAGGCGCAGCCCCCGCGTCGCGCCGGTCCGCAGGACGGTGGACCCGACCTGACCGCCCCCGCCGTGCACCAGCGTGTTGCGGGCGAGTTCACTGGCGGCGGTGACGAGCTTCGTCTGGTCCACGAGTCCGAAGCCGAGCTCCGCGGCGGCCTGGCGCACGTGCTGGCGTACCCACGCGAGATCCATGTCGGAACGGATCGGCAGGCAGTCGGTGACGCGGCCGGAGGTCTCCGTCACAGGCGCTCCCGGCGTGCTGGACCGTGGTGAGGGGTCGTCGGCGCCGTGGTGAGCAGACGCATGGCCTCCTCGGCGTCGAGCGCGGTGCGCAATCCGGGCAGGGTGAGGCCCAGTTCGACCAGGGTGATGGCGACGGCGGGCCGCATGCCGGCGACGACGGTCTGCGCCGCGAGCAGTTTGGCGTGCGCGGCGACCTCCGCGAACACCCGTCCCAGGAACGAGTCGACGATCTCCACGCCGGAGATGTCGATGACGACACCTGTGACCGAACTCGCGGCGATGGCCTCGCCTATGTCCCGCTGCAGCCGCTCGGCCGCCTCGTCGTGCAGGTCGCCCTGCAAGGTGACCAGGAGGACGTCGCCGAGCTTCAGTACGGGGACGTGGGCGCCCGTCGGCCCGGTGATCGGGGCGTTCACCGCGCGCTCTGGCCGCTGCGGTCCTGGTCGACGATCGCGATGCCCTGGCGGTTCAGGGCGTAGGCGAGAGCGTCGGCGAGGCTGGCGCGGGTGACCACTTCGCCGAGGTCGATGCCGAGGTGGACGATGGTCTGCGCGATCGCGGGCCGGATGCCCGAGACGATGCACTCCGCGCCCATCAGACGGGCGGCGGCGACGGTCTTCATGAGGTGCTGGGCCACCAGCGAGTCCACGGTCGGCACGCCCGTGATGTCCAGGATGGCGAAGTGGGCCTGCTGGGAGACGACGGCGTCGAGCAGGCTCTCCATCACGACCTGGCTGCGGGCGCTGTCGAGGGTGCCGATGAGGGGGACGGCGACCACGCCGGTCCACAGCTTGATCACGGGCGTGGCCACCTCCAGCAACTGGAGGCGCTGGCGGTCGATGAGTTCCTGTCCCGCGCTGAGGGTGGTCTCCAGCACGACCAGGCGCAGGGTGCCCAGGAGCGCTGTGAGGGTGACCGCGCACACCTCGGCCCGCTCGCGGGAGCCGTCGGCGAGATCCGCGCTCAGCAGCTCGGAGGCCGCGGGGCGCAGTGCCGCCACCTCGTCCGCGATCTGCGCGGACGAGGCACCGGTCCGGGCCCGGGAGGCCGCCATGCGTCCCAACTGGTCGCGCACGGTGGCGAACCCGGCAGCCCCGAGGTCTTCGACGCGACCCGCGGCGGCGACCGCGGCGAGTGCTTCGACGACGGCCCGGCCGGCCTCCACCGCCTCGTCGCGCGAGACGGTGAAGACGGTGCGGAACAGTGCCTCGTCGGCCCAGCGCTGGGCGATCTGCTCACGGCGCGCGCGCAGGAAGTCACCGACCTCCTGAGCCGCCGAATCCTGTCGCACCGCTGCCTGATGTTCCGCCACGTGTTCTCCTTCGTTCGTGTGCCGCGCCGACGGGCGTGTTCCCGTCCGGGCGCGGTCTCTTGTCGTACGGCAACTGTAGCCATGGCCCGATCGCGTCCCGCACCCGCTCACGGCCAGGGGCCCGCGGCACGGGTGCCGGCCCGGTCGGCCGGGCCCGAAAGCCGTGGGCCCGCTACTCCGTCGCCGCCGGCCCGTGCCAGTCGAGGCACACCACGAGGGCGTCGTCCTCCGGCTTGGGCCTGCCCCGGTGCCCGGTGAGCTCGCGGAGCACGGCACGGGGCACCTCCGTCGCGGGCAGCAGCTGGGTGGAGGTGATCGCCATCGCGAGGGCCTTCTCCCCGTACTCCTCCCCGCCGGGACCGGCGACCGCGTGCACACCGTCACTGACGAACAGGAGCCGGTCACCGGGCTCCACCTGGAACTCCTGTACGAAGTAGTCGGTCTCCTCGAACATCCCGAGGGGCAGCTGGGCCTCGAAGCCGACCCGCTCGACGGACCTGCCCCGCAGCCGCAGCATCTGGGGCGAACCCGCGTCGATCACCCGCAGCCGGCCGGTCGACAGCTCGAAGTCGAGCATCAGCACGGACAGGTGCGAGGCGCCCCGGTACTGGGCGTAGATCGCCTGGTCGGCGAGGGCCGCCTGGTCCTGGAGGGAGATCCCCGCACGGCGCGCGTTGCGCAGCGCGTTGATACCGAGGTTCGTCAGCAGCGAGGCCTCGATCCCCTCGCCCATGCCGTTGGTGATGTACAGCAGCAGCCGGTCGGCGCTCGCGGACCAGTCGAAGTTGTCGCCGAAGATCGCGTAGGCGGGCTCCAGCTGGGCCCCGAGCTCGTACTCGGGGCGGGAGCAGGAACGGCCCGGCAGCAGCTGCCACTGCATCTCGGCGGCCAGCGTCAGCCGGTCCTTGCGACGCGCCTGCAGGTACAGGTCGGTGTCCCGCTCGGCGACGAGCACCTCGTGGGCGAGGACCTCCGCGACCTCGGAGAGCTCGGCGAGCGTCTCCCCGTCGCACGCCTCGGCGGGCAGCGTGACGGACAGGACGCCGAGCCGGTCGCCGCGCACCGTCACCGGGAGGTGCGCCCGCGCCCGCCGGCCGGTGCGCTCCTCGACGAAGGGTTCCTGGGCGCCGAAGGCCCGGCCCGCGGGGCTGCTGTGCACCGGGACCGGTTCCAGGGTGTGCGGAAGCACCGACACGGGCTGGAGCACGGTGAGGCCGTAGTCGGCCATGAAGAGCTCGACGGACTCGGCCGCGTAGCGATCGCACAGCACCGCACGGACGGCGTCGAGCAGTTGGTGGGGTGCCGCGGTGCGCAACGCCCGCTCCGCGGCCACGAATCTGTTCACGATGTCGGATACGCCATTCTTCGACTAGTACGATGCCGGGTCCGAGCTCCGGGAAGCCGGACCGGCATACGTGGGACCCGGTATCTACTGCTTTGTTCCTGTCCCAGCCCCTGACAGGTGTTTTGCTCCTGTCCTTGCCCCCGACAGGCTGACAGTGCCCGAGAAGACTGGGAGAGTGAAACCGTGACTTCCTCCGGCCCGCGTCCACAGCCCGGTGAGGTGGCTCGTGTGACCTCCGAGGCTGCCGAGCTGCTGGAGATTCTGTGGGGGAGGGCCTCGACGGCTCCTGTCTCCGCCTCCCAGCTGCGCGTGCTCTTCATCCTGGAGCACGACGAAGGCATCAACCTGCGCACGCTCGCCGACGCGCTCGGCTCCACGCCGCCTTCGACGAGCAGACTCTGCGACCGCCTCCAGGCCGTGGGATACATCGAGCGGGCGCCGAGTGCCATCAGCCGCCGGGAGCTGCGTCTGTTCCTCAGCGCGCGCGGCCGGATCTTCCTCACCGAGCTGCGCGCACGGCGCGAGCACGCCGTGGAAGCGGTGCTCGCCCAGATGCCGGCGGCGCAGCGGACCGCGCTCGCGGAGGGCCTCGCGGCCTTCTGCGCGACGGCGGCCGCGCAGCTCCACGAGGACGACGCGCCGGCCGTCCGTACGGCCTGAGCCGCGGGGCGGCGCGGACCGGGAGCCGGCGGCCGTGGGGGCCGCGCGGTGTGCGAGCCGTACGGGTCTCGTCTGCCTCACCCACTGCGTCATCTCGGGTCCTCTCCGCTCGTCGGGGCGATCACTTTGTTGTCTCACGTTCACAGTTGTCAAATGGCAACTATCGCTCGCATGATCTTGGTCTCACGTCTTTCCTCGCAGGTCGACGGTGCTCGTGAGGCGGATGGGCCGAGGCTCGCGTCGGGAACCGCGCGCGGTTCGGAACGGATCGGCCCGGCCTAGTGCCGCGAGATCCCGTCGCCCACGTGGGCCAGCGCCGCCTCGACACCGTCCAGCGACGCGATCGTGAGGCTGACGCCGGTGAGATCCAGGACGCGGCGGACCATCGGGGCGGGCGACACGAGGCACAGGCTCCCGCCGGCGCGGCCGGCCTCGTCGTGCGCCTTGAGGAGCGCGTTGATGCCGGAGGAGTCCATGAAGGGAACCTCGGACAGGTCCAGCAGCAGATGCCGCCGGCCGGCGCGTATCTGGTCGGCCAGCCGGTTCCGCAGCTCGGGAGCCGTCTCGACGTCCAGTTCCCCGGCGACGGTGACCAGGGCGATGCCGTCGCCGTACGGGGTCACCTCGATGGACACAGGAGCTGGTTCGGCCGGCACGCTTACCTCCAAAGGACACTGATCCGTCGGGAATCGTCCGGCGCCGGTGACGCCGGTGAGCAGGTCAACGGTTACCCCCCGAATCGGGCTGCACACCTTCGGCTTCCCGGTGGAGGGCGCCTGCGGACGCAGTGTTCCGGGTCACGCGGCGCGCGCTCCGGGGTGCGGCGCCCGCTCCGGCGCACGGGACGCCGGGGCGCCTACTGCTTGCCGCCTCTTGACCCTCCCTTTTCCGAAATACCTCTGACACAGAGCTAATCTCGAAGACGTGGAACCGGAGTCGGAACGCTTCCCCGAGGCACTGTCGGACGCCTTGGCCGGACTGCAGCGGCTGATCAGACGGCGGCTGCGCGGCGGCACGGACGGGCCGCGGCTGCGCGGTGCCGAGGTCGACCTGCTGCGGCTGGTCGCCGAGCGGCCCGGTCTCGGTGTGTCCGAGGCCGCCAAGGAGCTGTACCTGGCGGGCAATTCGGTCTCGACGCTGGTCAACCGGCTGGTCCGGGACGGCTATCTGGTCCGCGCCACGGATCCGGCAGACCGGCGGGCCGCCCGGCTGCTGACCACACCCGCCGCCGACACCCGGCTGCGCGACTGGCGGCGGCGGCGCGCGGTGCTGGTGCGCCGCCAGGTCGGCCGGCTCGACCCCGCCGAGCGCGCGGCCCTCGAAGCCGCCCTGCCGGCCCTGCGCAAGCTGGCGGCGAACCTGCACGAGGAGGCCGAGGAGTCATGAAACGGTACGAGAGCGGACCGGCGGAGCCCGCGCGGCGGGACGGTCCGGTGGCCACGGGGCGAGAGACACCCGCGGAGGCCGCCGGTGCGGAGAGGACGACCGGGGCGGCCGACGCTACGGGTGCCGACGTGACGGCTGCCGCGCCGAACGCGGTGTCGTGCTCCGGGCTCGTCTACGCCTTCGGTGAGACCACCGCGGTCGACGGCCTCGACCTCGACGTGCGCGACGGCGAGGTGTTCGGACTGCTCGGACCCAACGGCGCGGGCAAGACGACGGCGATCCGCTGCATCACCACCCTCCTGCCCGTCCCGGCCGGCAAGGTCCGCGTCTTCGGGCACGACGCCACCCGCGAACAGATGTCCGTACGCCGCCTGTTGGGCTACGTTCCGCAGCAACTGTCCGCCGACTCCGGGCTCACCGGCCGGGAGAACGTCGAACTGTTCGCCCGCGTCTTCGACGTGTCCCGCCGCGAGCGCGCCGCCCGGGTCGCGCAGGCGCTCACCGCGGTCGGCCTGACGGACGCGGCCGACCGGCTGGCCAAGACGTACTCCGGAGGCATGGTCCGCCGCCTGGAGCTCGCCCAGGCGCTGGTCAGCGCACCCCGGCTGCTGATCCTCGACGAGCCGACCATCGGCCTCGACCCGATCGCCCGCACCAGCGTGTGGGAACACATCAACGCCGTGCGCGCCGCCACCGGCATGACCGTCCTCGTGACGACCCACTACATGGACGAGGCCGACCAGTACTGCGACCGGGTCGCGCTGATGCATCACGGATGTGTCCGCGCACTCGGTACGCCGGAGCAGCTCAGGAGGGGCCTCGGCGAGCGGCGCGGGACCACCGGCGACGGTGAACTGCCCACGCTGGAGGACGTGTTCCGCGACATCGCCGGCAGTGGACTCGACGACAGTTCAGGAGAATTCAGGGATGTCCGAAGCACCCGCCGCACCGCTTCCCGTGTCGGCTGAAGCAACCCCGCTCGCGAGCCTCGACCTCCTCGTGGTGCCGCCCCGGGCCCGTACGGGCTGGCGGGTGCTGCCCGCCCGGGTCGCCGCGATGTGCGCGGTCGAACTCCAGAAGCTCCGGCACGACCGGACCGAGCTGTACACGCGGGCGATCCAGCCCGCCCTGTGGCTGCTCATCTTCGGGGAGACCTTCACCCGCATCCGCGCCATCCCCACCGGCGGCATCCCGTACCTCGACTACCTGGCGCCCGGGATCATCGCCCAGTCGGCCATGTTCATCGCCATCTTCTACGGCATCATGATCATCTGGGAGCGGGACGCCGGCATCCTGACCAAGCTCCTCGTCACGCCGACACCCCGCTCGGCGCTCATCACCGGCAAGGCGTTCGCGGCCGGCGTGAAGGCGCTCATCCAGGCCGTGGTGGTCGTGGTGATCGCCGCGCTGCTCGGTGTGGCCATGACCTGGAACCCGCTGCGGCTGCTCGGGGTGGCGGTGGCCGTCGTCCTCGGCTCGGCGTTCTTCTCGTGCCTCTCGATGACGATCGCGGGCATCGTTCTCACCCGCGACCGGCTGATGGGCATCGGCCAGGCCATCACGATGCCCCTGTTCTTCGGCTCCAACGCGCTCTACCCGGTGGCGGTCATGCCGGGCTGGCTCCAGGCCATCAGCAAGGTCAACCCGCTCAGCTACCAGGTCGACGCCCTGCGCGGGCTGCTGCTCGGCACCCACGCGCACCTGGCCCTCGACTACGGCGTCCTCGTCCTGGCCGCGGCCCTCGGCATCCTGTCCGCCTCCTCGCTGCTGGGGCGACTGGCCAGGTGAGAGGGGGTCCGGGGCGGAAGACGATGATCGATTGGTGAGGTCGGGCGCCCGGGCATAACGTCGGTTGGGTGACCATGCACGTTCATCGCCGACCCTAGATGCGGGGCCCTCTCCATGACGGCCGATCACGTGACATCCTCCGAGCCCTCCGACTCTCCGCAGCGGGGCAGAGGAAGCGGCATCGCCCTTCTCGTCATCGCCTCGTGTCAGCTGATGGTGGTTCTCGACATCACCATCGTGAACATCGCGCTGCCGCACATCCAGACGGCTCTCGGGTTCTCGACCGAGAACCTGTCCTGGGTCATCAACGCGTACACGCTGACCTTCGGCGGTCTGCTGCTGCTCGGCGGGCGGTCCGGGGACATCCTCGGCCGCCGCCGCATGTTCATGTTCGGTGTGCTGCTCTTCGTGTTCGCGTCCCTGCTCGGCGGACTCTCCCAGGAGTCCTGGCAGTTGCTCGCCGCACGTTCGCTGCAGGGCGTGGGAGGAGCCATCGCCTCACCGACCGCGCTGTCCCTCATCACCACGACGTTCCGCGAAGGCCCCGAACGCAACCGGGCGTTCGGGGTGTTCGCCGCCGTGTCCGCCGGCGGCAGCGCGATCGGACTGCTCGCGGGCGGCATTCTCGTCGAATGGCTGGACTAGCGGTGGGTCTTCTTCGTCAACATCCCCATCGGCCTGCTGATCGTGCTCGCCACCCCCCGCTTCATCAGGGAGTCCGAGCGCCACCCGGGCCACTTCGACCTCCTCGGCGCGCTCACTTCGACGCTCGGCATGGTGCTGCTCGTCTACGGCTTCATCCGGGCCTCCGAGGAGGGCTGGAGCGACTCCATCACGCTGGGCGCCTTCGGCGCGGCGGTCGTCTTCCTCATCGCGTTCATCGCCGTCGAACGCCGGTCGAGACAGCCCATCACCCCGCTGTGGATGTTCCGCGACCGCAACCGCGCGGGCGTCTACGCGATGATGCTGAGCCTCTCCGCGGCCATCTTCGGCATGTTCTTCTTCCTGACCCTCTTCGTGCAGAACATCCTCGGATTCAGCCCGCTCAAGGCCGGCTTCGCCTTCCTGCCGGTGAGCGTGGTCATCGCGATCGGCGCGGGCTTCGCCTCGAACCTGCTGCCCCGCTGGGGCCCCAAACCCTTCATGGCCGTCGGCGCGATCCTGGCCGCCGCAGGCCTCGGCTGGCTGACGCTCACCGACGTGAACAGCACCTACCTCGGCAGCATCCTCGGCCCCACGATCGTCTTCGGCTTCGGCATGGGCCTCCAGTTCGTGTCGCTGACCCTGATGGCGGTGTCGGGCGTCGCACCCAAGGACGCGGGCGCCGCCTCCGGCATCCTCAACGCCACCCAGCAGGTGGGCGGCTCCCTCGGCCTGTCGGTGCTGGTCACCGTCTTCGGCACGGCGAGCCGCAACGAATCCACGGACCAGGTCAAGAAGTTCCTGTCGACCGCGACCCCGGCGCAGCGGCTGGAGTTCCGCAGAACCGGACAGCTTCCGGCGCCCTTCAGCGACCAGGTGCTGACGTCCGGTATCACGGGCTCCTTCGTCGCCGCTGCCGCCTTCGCCGTCTTCGCGGCCCTGGTCGCCCTGATCGTCATCCAGGTGCGCCCCTCCGACCTGGAACGCCTCCAGGGCGGCGCGGCCTCGCTCACACCGGCTGACGGCTCCGGTGCCGGCGAGGGCGTGAGCGGCTCGGCGCACACACGGGACTCCCGCGAAGGGCCACCTCCGCCCGGTTGACGCGGAGCGCACCCCGGCCGGGCCCGGTCACCCGGGCCCGGTCACCCGGGCCCGGCCTTCACGTGCGCCGCCCGGGTCACCGCCCGCCCTGGTCGAGGCCCTGCCGGCCACGCTCAGGGCAGCGGCTGTTCCGCCCAGATCACCTTGCCCTCGGGGGTGTAGCGGGTGCCCCAGCGGTCGGCCATCTGCGAGACCAGGAACAGGCCGCGCCCGCCCTCGTCCGTGGACGCCGCGTACCGCAGGTGCGGTGAGGTGCTGCTGCCGTCGAGGACCTCGCAGATCAGGGTGCGGTCGTACAGCACACGTACCCCGATGGTGCCGTTGCCGTAGCGGATCGCGTTGGTCACCAGCTCGCTCAGGATCAGCTCCGTGGTGAACGCCATCTCGTCCAGTCCCCACTCCGCCAGCCGACGGGTGACGGCGGCACGCACCTCACCGACGGCGGCCGGCTCGGACGGCACGCTCCACTCCGCGATCCGGTCGGGGCCCAGCGCGTGGGTACGGGCGACGATCACGGCGATGTCGTCGCTCGGACGGGCCGGCAGCATGGCCTCCAGCACGGCCTGGCAGGTGTCCTCCGGGGAACGGTCGGCGCCGGCCAGCGCGGTGCGCAGCATTTCGAGACCGACGTCGATGTCCCGCTCCCGGTCCTCGACCAGGCCGTCCGTGTAGAGCACCAGCCGGCTGCCCTCGGCCAGCTCCAGCTCCGCCGTCTCGAACGGCAGACCGCCGAGACCGAGCGGGGGACCCGCCGGCACGTCCGCGAACTCCACACTCCCGTCGGGGTGGACCACCGCGGGCGGCGGATGCCCGGCCCGGGCGAAGGTGCAGCGCCGGGTGGTCGGGTCGTAGACGGCGTAGAGACAGGTGGCGCCGGTGACCGCGGCCGCGCCGCCCTCCGGCAGCTCGTCCTGGTCGATACGGCCGACCAGCTCGTCCAGAAGGCCCAGCAGCTCGTCCGGCGGCAGGTCGAGCGAGGAGAAGTTGTGCACCGCCGTACGCAGCCGCCCCATCGTGGCCGCGGCGAGCAGGCCGTGTCCGACCACGTCACCGACGACCAGGGCGACCCGCGCGCCGGGCAGCGGCAACACGTCGAACCAGTCACCGCCGACGCCCGCCTGCGCCGGCAGATAGCGGTAGGCGAGGTCGAGGGCGCTCTGCTCGGGCAGGCTGCGCGGCAGCAGACTGCGCTGGAGCGTCACGGCCATCGTGTGCTCGCGGGTGTAGCGGCGTGCGTTGTCGATGGACACCGCGGCGCGGGCCACCAGCTCCTCGGCGAGGGTCACGTCCTCGGAGTCGAAGGGCTCCGGCTTCTCGGATCGCCAGAAGTTCACCACGCCCATGATCATCGGCCCCACCCGCAGCGGGACGGTGATCAGGGAGTGGATCCCGTACTCCAGGATCTGTGCCGTACGCGGGCGGTCCTGGTCCAGCCACCCCGGGGCGCCCTCGAGCTCGGGCTCGACGACGGCCTCGCCGGTGCGCAGGCTGTGGGCCTGCGGCGAGGAGGGGATGAACCCGATGTGCTTGCCGACCGGGTACAGCGGGGCGTCCTCGCGGATGCCGCCGGACGCGGTACGCCGCAGACCGGCGGCCGTGTCCGGGTCCTGTCCGCTCAGCACGGCGTCGGCCAGGTCCACGGTGACGAAGTCCGCGAACCGCGGAACGGCGACCTCCGCCAGTTCCTCGGCGGTGCGCGTGACGTCCAGGCCGGTCCCGATGCCGACGCCGGCGTCGTAGAGGAGCTTGAGACGTTCACGGGCGGTCTCGGCGCGGCCGGAGAGCGCGCGCAGCTCGGTCGAGTCGCGCAGCGTGGCGACGCTGCCCGCCGGGCCGCCCCGCAGGTCCGTCGGGCGCTGGTTGATGGCCAGCAGGCGGTCGCCGACCAAGTGCACCTCGTCGGTGGCGACGCGTCCGGAGGCGAGCAGTTCGGCGGTGTCCGCGTCGAGGCCCAGTTCCTCGACGGACCGCGCCTCGGCGTCCGGGGGCAGGTCCAGCAGACGGTTCGCCTCGTCGTTGGCGAGCAGCAGCTGCCCCTCACCGCCGACGATGATCACACCCTCCCGGACGGAGTGCAGCACCGCGTCGTGGTGTTCGTACATCCGGGTCATCTCGTACGGGCCCAGGCCGTGGGTCTGGCGCAGCAGGCGTCGGGTCACGAGCGCCGTGCTCGTGGTGGCCAGGGCGAGCGCCACGCCGGCCGCGCCCAGCACGAGCGGCAGCTGGCGGTCGGCGGCGCCGCCGACGTTCTCCGTGGTGATGCCCGCCGACACCATGCCGACGACCTTGCCGTCGGGTGCCTTGATGGGGACGGTCGCCTGGACGAGCGGACCGATGGTCCCGTCGACCTGTTCGGTGATGGAGTGCCCGGCGAGGACGGGCGCGGTCGTCCCGACGAACTTCTTCCCGATCCGGTCCGGCTTGGGATGGGTGTAGCGGATGGCGTCGGTGTTCAGGACGACGATGAAGTCCACCTTCGACGCCTTGCGGGCCGCCTCCGCGCTGGGCTGGAGCACCGCGGTCGGGTTCGGGGCGCTGAGCGCCTCCCGGGTGCCCGGCGCGTTGGCGAAGGTCTCGGCCACGGCGAGTGACCGGTTGCGGGCCTCCTGTGTGCTGTCGTGCCGCACCTGGAGCACGAGGGCGACCACGGCGGCGACGACCAGGAGCAGCACGATGACCACTTGCAGCACGAAGACCTGTCCGGCGACGCTGCGCACGCCGAGTGCGGAGCGAAGCCCGTTGGACGGGCCGCGTCGGTGCTTGCCTTCGTGTGACCCACGCTCTTGGTGCGCTGTGCTGTGGCGGCGGGTCGACTGAGCCCGGGTTCGACCCAATAGTCCGACCATGTGCTATGTCTACACTGCCCGGCGGCCGGTGGCGAGGGGCGTCACCCACAGTGAGTGCCTCGTGTTGCGGCCGGGGGCCCTCCCGGAGGCCGGCCCGCGGGGGCGGCGCTGCTGTCACGGACAACTCGCGGCATCATGGACGAGTACCCCTTTTGTCTATTTTGCCGCTTCGGCGCGGGAGGCCTGCATGAAGACCGTGGACCGCTACCGGCTGACCTTCACCCATCCCGGACCGGACGCCAGCATGGTCGCGGACGAGGTGATCGTCGAACGGACGGAGGCCAAGGGTCCGGGCGGTCACCCCGTGTACAGCGATCCCACCGGCATCCTGCGCGCCGAGATCAGCGCGGCGGGCGAGGTACGCATGCTGGCCAGCGGCGCCTATCAGACGACGATCAACCCGGCCGCCGAACCGATGACATGACGCCGTCGCCCGTCCGGGCGGCCCTGTCCGCGGGCGGGAGTTCCAGCGCGAAGCGGAGCGCCGGGCGGCCGTTGAGGACGAGGTCACCGGCGGGCAGGAAGCCTGTGCGGGCCAGTACGGCGCGGGAGGCCGCGTTGTCGAGGGTCGCGGCGGCCCGCAGGGTGCGCAGTCCGTACGCGGTCGCGGCCAGGCGGGAGACCTCCCGGACGGCGGCCGTGGCGAGTCCCCGCCCCGCCGCACGCTCCGCGATCCGGTATCCGAGATCCGCCGTGCCCTCCGTCGCGTCCACCAGGTTCACGCGGCCCAGCACCGCGCCCGCGTCGTCCACCACGAGGTGGAAGAAGCACACGCCGGCCGCCTGCTCGGCCAGCCGTTCGCGGTGGAGGGCGTCGAAGCCGCTGAAGTAGGCGTCGCCGCGGTCGGGGATCGACGCGGCGAAGTAGGCGCGGTTCTCCCGCTCGAACGCGAGCAGCGCGGCGGCGTGGTCCAGGTGGAGCAGTTCGAGGCGGGGCACCGGGCCATGCTAGGGCCGGGTCTCCAGCGCGGCACCAGGGTTTTGCCGCCCCGCCCCGCCCCGCCCCCACCCCGCCATCGGCGCGGAACGGCGTACGGACCGCGTCCGGCGTCAGGGTTCGACGATGTGCCGCAGATAGGCCCGCGGATCGGCGAGATAGTGGCGCCAGTGGTTCACGAGGTCCAGGTCCGCCCAGTCGGCCCTGCGCATGCCGTGCTCGCCCACCTCGACGATGTCCGCGCCCGGCAGCGCCGTCAGCAGAGGGGAGTGGGTGGCGCAGACGACCTGGCCGCCCTCCTTCGCCAACCGGGCGACGTGGCCGATGAGTTCGAGGCACGAGGAGAAGGAGAGCGCGGCCTCCGGCTCGTCCAGGACGTAGAGCCCGGGCTGCGTGAACTTCCCCCGGAACGCCGCGAGGAAGCCCTCCCCGTGGCTGACCGACTCGGGCGCGAACCCTTCCCTGCCGAGCGCGTCCAGCGCGGTCTCGGCTCGCAGGAAGAAGCCTTTGCGGGCCGACCAACTGGCCGCCATGCGCCGCCCTCGGGGCGCCGCGTCGAACCGCAGGCGCTCGCCCAGCACCGACTTCTCGCGCGCCGAGGCGTAGCGCCAGTCGTGCGAACCGCCGTAGGAGTCGAGGCCGAACCCCTCCGCGAGCGCCTCGACCAGCGTCGACTTCCCGGACCCGTTCTCCCCGACCAGGAAGGTCACCGGCGCCGTGAACCGCAGGCCCTCATCGAGCAGTTGCCGGACACAGGGCACCGACCAGGGCCAGCCGGCCGGGTCGGTGCCGTCCTGGGTGCCGTGCGGGCCGTGCGCGGCGGGGAGATGGACGTACGCGCGGTCGACGATCACGCGGCCGGTGTCACCCGTCGGCCGGCGGCCGTACGGGATCCGCGGCGCGCAGGGCGGGGTCGCCCTCCGTGTCGATGTGCGGCATGATCCGGTCGAGCCATCGCGGGGTCCACCAGGCGTGGGAGCCGAGCAGCGTCATCACGGCCGGAACGAGGAGCAGCCGGACGACGGTCGCGTCGATCAGCACGCTCACGGCGAGTCCGAGTCCGAGCATCTTCACGACGATGTTGTCGCTCAGGATGAAGGCGGCGAAGACGCTCACCATGATGAGGGCCGCACAGGAGATCACCCGGGCGGTGATCTCCAGGGCGTGCGCGACGCTCGCCTTGGCGTCAGCGGTGCGCACCCACGCCTCGTGGACCCGCGACAGCAGGAAGATCTCGTAGTCCATGCTCAGCCCGAAGATGATCGCGAACATCATCATCGGCACGTAGCTCTCGATGGGCACCTTGCCCGACACCCCGAGCGACGGCCCGCCCCAGCCCCACTGGAAGACGGCGACGACGACACCGTAGGAGGCGGCGATGGACAGGACGTTGAGGACCGCCGCCTTGAGCGCGACGAGCAGTCCGCGGAAGACGATCAGGATGATGATGAACGCGAGCGCGACGACCACGGCGATGATCAGCGGCAGCCGGCTCGCGACGATGTCGAGGAAGTCGACCTGAGCGGCCGTGGTCCCGGTGACGTAGCCCTTCCCGGCGGTGCCGGACACGGCCTCGGGCAGCGTGTCGTCGACGAGGTGGTTCGTCAGGTCGGTGGTCACCTTGTCCTGCGGGGACTGCTTCGAGAAGACGGTGCCCACCAGCACGTCGCCGTCCTGGGTGGCCGTGAGCGGGGTGACGGCGGCCGCGCCGGGCACGTCGGTGAGCGCCTTCCCCGCCTGCGACGCCAGCGCCGAACGCTGGTCCGACGGCACGTTCGTCTGGTCGATGACCACGGTCAGCGGACCGTTGGAGCCGGGCCCGAAGGCGTTCGACATGATGTCGAACGCCCGTCGGTCCGTGAAGGACGTCGGGTCGGCGCCGTCCCCGATGTGCCCGAGCTGGATGAAGAACACCGGAATGGCCAGGACCACCACCGTCACCAGGCCGCCGGCGAGGAACCACCAGGGACGTCGCTCCACCCGCTGGGCGTAGCGGTGCCAGGTGCCGTGCGCGGGCTGCCCGGGATCGGCGTCGGTCTCTGCGACGGGCCTGCGCACGTGGTAGCGGTCGATGTGCCGCCCGATGAGTCCGAGCAGCGCCGGGACGATGGTGAGCGCGCCGGCGACCGCGGAGACGACCGTGACGGCCGCCGCGAGGCCCAGCTTGCTGATGAAGGAGACACCGGAGACGGACAGCCCCGCCAGGGCGATGATGACGGTGCAGCCCGAGACGAGGACGGCCCGGCCGCTGGTCGCGGTCGCCCGCCCCGCCGCGTGCACCGGATCGACGCCGTCGATGAGATTCTGCCGGTGACGGGTGATCAGGAACAGGGCGTAGTCGATGCCGACGCCGATTCCGATCATGGTGGCGAGGGTCGGCGACACGGTCGCGAAGGTGAACGCGGCGGCCAGCAGTCCCAGGCAGGCCAGCCCGCCGACCACGCTGATCAGCGCGGTCACCAGCGGCAGGCCCGCCGCGATCACACTGCCGAAGCCGACGAGCAGGACGACGATCGCCACCGCGAAGCCGATCGCCTCGCTGAGCCGGTCGTTGGGCGCGGGGCGGGCCAGCTCACCCAGCGGACCGCCGTACTCGACGTCGACGCCGGCCGACCGCAGCGGCTGCACGGCGCTGTCCACTCCGTGGAGGTAGTCGTCACCGAGCGTCGAGGGCTGCACGTCGAAGCGGACGGTGATGTACGCCGTCTTCCCGTCGTCGGACAGCGGCCCGACGTTCGGCTGCTGGGACTGTCCCGAGGACTGCGAACTCGGCGGCGGCAGCGGGTTCTGCGCCGACAGCACGTGCGGCAGCTTCTGCAGGCTGCCGACCGTCTGGTTCACCTGCGAGCTCAGTGACGTCAGCGGCTTCTGGGTGTCCCGCAGGACGACCTGGCTGCTGTAGCCGCCGGCCGCCGGGTCGTGCTCCTTGAGGACGTCGACGCCCTTCGTGGACTGCACTCCGGGGAGTGTGAAGTTGTCCGAGTAGTCTCCGCCGAACGAGCGATTCAGCACCTGAAGCACGGCCAGTACGACCAGCCAGGCCACGATCACGATCACGAAGTGCCGGGCACACCACTCGCCCAGCCGCCGTAGCATCCCGGGCTTGTCCTGCCCGCCCCCTGAAGTGGTGTGTGCCGCCGACATGCGCTGCTCCTGGGGGAAGACGACCCTCCGACGCCCTCATTAAATGACGGGACGATCATCGCGGCCCGGCGAGAGACGGGGCGCGAGGACGCCGTCGGCGTGCGACGGCACGACGGCCGACAGGGTGTTCCCTCACCGCGGCGTAGGGATAACCCTCGATCGGCGACGAGGCGATGTCATGCATCGGTCAACAGTGCAATCCTTCCCCCACCTGTACGGCAGGTCGCGTCCGACCTGCCCACGGTCGCGTTCCCGCACGCCCCTGCTCAGCTCGTCCCGGACAGCACATCCCGTCTGCCCGGTCTGTCACCGGCCGCCGACCGCGGCCGAAGCAGTAGGAGTACGAGTGAGACGTATCCCCCGTCAGGCGACCGCGGCCGGAGCCCTGGTGGCCACCGCCGCTTTCCTGGCCGTCGGCATACAGACGGTCCCGGCAGCCGCCAAGCCCGCCCCCCACACCAGCCCCCTGCGCACCGGGGGACTGGAGACGAAGCTTTCCCCCGCCCAGCACACCGCCCTGCTGAAGAAGGCCTCGCAGCGGACGACGGACACCGCCGGGCTCCTCGGCCTCGGCCCGAAGGAGAAGCTGGTCGTCAAGGACGTCGTCAAGGACAACGACGGCACCCTGCACACCCGTTACGAGCGCACCTACGCCGGGCTGCCGGTGCTCGGCGGCGACGTGGTCGTCCACACTCCGCCCGCCTCCCGGGCCACCGGAACGGTCGGCACGACCTTCAACAACAAGCACACCATCAAGGTCGCGACCACGACCGCGTCGTTCACCAGGACCGCCGCCGGCGCCCAGGCACTGAAGGCGGCCAAGTCGCTGAAGGCGCAGAAGCCCGCCGCGGACAGCGCCCGCAAGGTGATCTGGGCCGGCACGGGCACCCCGCGCCTCGCCTGGGAGACCGTGGTCAGCGGCCTCCAGGACGACGGCACCCCGAGCAAGCTGCACGTCGTCACGGACGCGACCACCGGCAAGGAACTCAGCCGCTACGAGGGCGTCCAGACCGGCACCGGCAACACCCAGTACAGCGGCACCGTGACGCTGAACACCACGCTGTCCGGCTCGACGTACCAGCTGACCGACAGCACGCGCGGCGGCCACAAGACGTACAGCCTGAACAACGCCACGTCAGGGACCGGCACCCTGATGACGGACGCCGACGACACCTGGGGGACCGGCGCCGGTTCCAACACCCAGACCGCCGGCGCCGACGCGGCCTACGGCGCCCAGATGACCTGGGACTTCTACAAGAACACGTTCGGCCGCAGCGGCATCAAGAACAACGGCGTCGCGGCCTACTCCCGCGTCCACTACAGCTCGGCCTACGTCAACGCCTTCTGGGACGACAGCTGCTTCTGCATGACCTACGGCGACGGCTCCGGCGGCACCCACGCGCTGACCTCGCTGGACGTGGCGGGCCACGAGATGAGCCACGGTGTCACCTCCAACACCGCCGGCCTGGAGTACTCCGGGGAGTCCGGCGGCCTGAACGAGGCGACCTCCGACATCTTCGGAACCGGCGTCGAGTTCTACGCGGCGAACTCCTCCGACGTGGGCGACTACCTCATCGGCGAGAAGATCAACATCAACGGTGACGGCACACCGCTGCGCTACATGGACAAGCCCAGCAAGGACGGCGGCTCCGCGGACAGCTGGTACTCCGGCGTCGGCAACCTGGACGTCCACTACTCCTCGGGCCCCGCGAACCACATGTTCTACCTGCTCTCCGAGGGCAGCGGCACCAAGGTCATCAACGGCGTCACCTACAACAGCCCGACCTCCGACGGCGTCGCCGTCGCCGGTATCGGCCGGGCCGCCGCCCTGCAGATCTGGTACAAGGCGCTGACGACGTACATGACGTCCAGCACCAACTACGCCAGCGCCCGCACTGCCGCGCTCAACGCCGCGACGGCGCTGTACGGGGCGAGTTCGGCGCAGTACGCGGGTGTGGCGAACGCCTTCGCCGGCATCAACGTCGGCAGCCACGTCACCCCGCCGAGCAGCGGCGTGACCGTCACCAACCCGGGCAGCCAGTCCGCCACCGTCGGCACCGCGGTGAGCCTGCAGATCGCGGCGAGCAGCACCAACAGCGGCTCGCTCAGCTACGCGGCGTCCGGTCTGCCGGCCGGTCTGTCGATCAACAGCTCGACGGGCGCCGTCACCGGCACCCCGACGACCGCGGGGACGTACAGCACGACCGTCACCGTCACGGACAGCACCGGTGCCACCGGGACCGCGACGTTCACGTGGACGGTCAGCTCCTCGGGCGGCGGGGGCACCTGCACCGCCAAGCAGTTGCTCGGCAACCCCGGCTTCGAGTCCGGCAACACCACCTGGACCGCCAGCAGCGGGGTCATCACGACCGACACCGGTGAGGCCGCGCACGGCGGTTCCTACAAGGCCTGGCTCGACGGCTACGGCTCGACCCACACCGACACGCTGTCCCAGTCGGTGGCCGTACCGAGCGGCTGCAAGGCCACGCTGACGTTCTACCTGCACATCGACACGGCCGAGACGACCACCAGCACCGCGTACGACAAGCTCACGGTCACGGCCGGATCGACCACACTGGCGACCTACTCGAACCTCAACAAGGCCACCGGCTACGTCCAGAAGACGTTCGACCTGTCCTCCTTCGCCGGCTCCACCGTCGCGCTGAAGTTCAGCGGCGTCGAGGACTCCTCGCTCCAGACCAGCTTCGTCGTGGACGACACCGCCCTGACGACCAGCTGACCGGCACCACCCGTACGGCCTGAAGGACAGTGACCGCGCCGTGGGTCCTCCGCGAGGACGACCCACGGCGCGGTTCGGCGTCCCGGCCCACTCGAACCCGACCTACTCGAACCGTGACGGGTCGCCCGCTCCGAGCCGTACGATCTCGGGCTCCCCGGAGGAGAAGTCGACGACGGTCGTCGGCTCCGTACCGCAGTCGCCGGAGTCGATCACGGCGTCCACCACGTGATCGAGCCGGTCCTTGATCTCCCAGCCCTGGGTCAGCGGCTTGTCCTCCTCCGGCAGGAGCAGCGTGCTCGACAGCAGCGGCTCACCGAGCTCGGCGAGGATCGCCTGCGCGACGACGTGGTCCGGGATGCGCACGCCGACCGTCTTCTTCTTCGGGTGCAGCAGCCGGCGCGGGGCCTCCTTCGTCGCGGGCAGGATGAAGGTGTAGCTGCCGGGGGTTGCCGCCTTGACCGTCCGGAAGACCGCGTTGTCGATCCGGACGAAGTGCCCGAGCTGCGCGAAGTCCTCGCACATCAGCGTGAAGTGGTGCCGCTCGTCGAGCTGGCGGATCGAACGGATGCGGTCGATGCCGTCCTTGTTGCCGAGCGCGCAGCCGAGCGCGAAGCAGGAGTCCGTCGGGTAGACGATCAGTCCACCGCCGCGGACGATCTCCACCGCCTGGCTGATGATGCGGCGCTGCGGGTTGTCCGGGTGCACGTCGAAGTACTTGGCCATGCACCCGAGCTTAGGTCCTGCCGGCCGGGACAGACTGGGCTCGCCCGGCCTCCGGGACGGGCCGGTCCCGAGCCGGAATCTTTTCCCCGGTCACGGCTATGGGAACCTCGCGGTCGGCTCGCTACCCTCCGCGCATGATTTCCACGGTGGTCTGGGGTACCGGCAATGTCGGCCGCGCGGCCATCCGCGCCGTCGAGGCCCACCCGAAGCTGACACTCACGGCCGTGCTCGTCCACGATCCGGGGAAGGTCGGCCGCGACGCGGGCGAACTCGCCGGGCTCGGTCACGGCCTCGGCCTCGCCGCGACCGACGACATCGAGGCCGTCCTGGCGCGGGGGCCGGGGGCCGTGGTCTACGCGGCCTCGGGCGACATCCGACCCGACGAGGCACTCGCCGACATCGCGCGGGCCATCCGGGCCGGCGCGGTCGTCGTCACCCCCGCTCTCTATCCGCTCTACGACCAGCGCAACGCGCCGCCGGAGTTCCGGGATCCGATGCTCGCCGCCATCGCGGACGGCGGCGGCTCCCTGTTCGTGTCCGGTGTCGACCCCGGCTGGGGCAACGACGTGCTGCCCCTGCTGATCAGCGGACTCGGCACGACGATCGACGCCATCCGCTGCCAGGAGATCTTCGACTACTCCACCTACGAACAGGAGGAGTCCGTCCGCTACCTGGTCGGCATGGGACAGCCGATGGACTACGAGCCCCTGATGCTCGCCCCGTCGATCCCGACGATGGTGTGGGGCGGGCAGATACGGCTCATGGCGCGGGCCCTCGGCGTCGAACTCGACGACATCCGCGAGACGTTGGAACGGCGTCCGCTCGCGACGACGGTGAACACCCGCACGATGGGGGAGTTCGCGGCCGGCACGCAGGGTGCCGTGCGCTTCGAGGTGCAGGGGATGGTCGGCGGCGAGCCCCTCATCGTCATCGAGCACGTCACCCGCATCCACGCGTCCTGCGCGCCGGACTGGCCGACGCCGCCCGACGGCGACGGCGCCCACCGCGTGATCATCGAGGGCAGCCCGCGGATCGAGGTCACCGTCGAGGCGACGGACGAGGGCGAGAACCGTTCCGCGGGAGGGAACGCCACCGCGGTCGGCCGGCTGGTCGGCGCCGTGGACTGGCTCGTGGACGCGGAGCCGGGCCTCTACGACGCACTCGACGTCCCGCTGCGACCCGCAGTCGGCCGACTCGGAAGGAAGTGACGACCATGACCATGCACATCGACATCCCCGAGGGTCAGGAGCCGATCGGGTACGTGTGGGGGGACATGGTGCCCGGCATCGGTATGGCGGCGGCGAACTTCTCGCTCTCGGTGTACGCCCACACGACGCTGGGGCTGCGCGAGTTCGAGGCGGCGCGGCTGCGTGTCGCGCAGATCAACGGCTGCATGTTCTGTCTCGACTGGCGCACGGAGCGGGACGGGCTGAAGGTCGAGGAGGAGTTCGCGGACGCGGTGACCCAGTGGCGTACCACCGACGCCTTCGACGAGCGGACCAGGCTGGCCGCCGAGTACGCCGAGCGGTACGCCCTGGACCACCACGGTCTGGACGACGAGTTCTGGGGCCGGATGACCGCGTGCTACAGCCAGCGGGAGATCGTGGAGCTGAGCATGAGCGTCGGCTCCTGGCTGGCGTTCGGCCGGCTCAACCACGTACTGGGCCTCGACAGCGTGTGCGTGCTGCCGACGCACTGAGAGGCGACCGACGGACGGAGGGGACCCGGGCCGCTCGGGCGGCCCGGACCGTCTCGGACGTCGACCGCCGGCTGCCGGCTAGAGGTCGGTGGCGATGATCTTCTCGATGTTGCGTTCGGCGAGCGCGGTGATGGTGACGAACGGGTTGACGCTGGTGTTGCCGGGAATGAGCGCGCCGTCGATCACGTACAGGCCCGAATAGCCCTGCAGGCGACCGTAGTTGTCGGTCGCCTTGTTGAGGACCGCGCCACCGAGCGGGTGGTAGGTCAGGTGGTCGCCCCAGATCTTGTACACGCCGAAGAGGTCGGTGCGGTAGATCGTGCCCTCCTTCGAGTTGATCTTGTCGAAGATGGACTTCGCCATGTTGATGGCGGGCTGCTTCCAGGCGGTCTGCCAGTTCAGGTCCACGTTGCCGGTGGCCGCGTTGTAGCTGAACTGGGCGCGGTTGGGGTTCTTGGTGATGGACAGGTAGAACGACGCGAAGGTCTCGATGCCGGTGGGCAGGGGCGCGACCTCGGCGAACGCCCCTCCCGCGGCCCAGTTGTCGATGCCGCCGCACGGAATGCTGGACTGCAGCGAACCGGTCGGGTCCCAGAGGTGGTTGGCCCGGCCGCACATGACGTTGCCGTTGTCGCCCCAGCCCTGGCCGACCTCGGCGTTGAGGGAGGGCAGCGCACCGGTCGCCTTCAACTTGACCAGGAGCTTGCTGGTGCCGACGCTTCCGGCGGCGAAGAACACGCGGTCGGCGGTCACCGTCTTGGAGGCCGTGGCTTCACCGCTGGTGTTCAGTTCGTCGATCAGGACGGTGTAGCCGCCGCCCGCCGCGGGGGAGACCGAAGTGACCTTGTGCAGCGGGGAGATGGTGACCCGTCCGGTCGCCCTGGCCTGGGCGAGGTAGGTCTTCTGCAGTGACTTCTTGCCGTAGTTGTTGCCGTAGAGGATCTCCGCGGCGAGCGCCGACTTGGGCACGGTGCCGGCGGCCTCCTGCTTCATGTAGTCCCAGTCGTACACGTCGGGCACGAACACGAACGGGAAGCCGGAACGCTGGGCCTGCTTACGACCGACCCGGGCGTACTGGTAGCAGTCGGTGGAGTCGAACCACGCCGGGTCCACCAGTCCCACGCCGAGATTCGTGTTGGCGCGCGGGTAGTACGTCGAGTACATCTCGTCGGCGTTCACGGACGGGAGGATGGCGCCGAAGTTCTCCCGCTTGGGTGTGACGGCCATGCCGCCGTTGACCAGCGAGCCGCCGCCCACGCCGCGGCCCTGGTACACGATGATCTGCCCCATCTCCTCGGCGTCCAGGATCCCCGTGTAGCGCGGGATCGACCGGTCGATGGGGAAGCCGAGGAAGTTGCTCAGGGGCTGTTTGGTCTTGGTGCGCAGCCAGTACGAACGGTTGTCCGGGCTGGTGGTGTTGGCGAAGATCTTGCCGTCCGGCCCGGGGGTGTCCCAGGCCATGCCCATCTCGACCATCTGCACGTCGACGCCCGCCTGGGCGAGCCTCAGCGCGGCGACGGAGCCGCCGTATCCGGTGCCGATCACGAGGACGGGGACGTGGGCTCCGGAGGGGATGGAGGCGGCGGCCGTGACGGTCGGCGCCGGGGCCGCGACGGCGCGTCCGGCGAGGCTCACGGCCCCAAGAATAGAACCTGTTCCAGCAATGAATCGTCGACGCGAGACACCTCTGGAATCCTTGCTGGGCTGGTTGATGTCACTCATGTGACGCTCCTCACTCTGAGATGAGTGGGAACACGTTCTACTGTTACTGGCTTGTTAAGTCACTACATACCGGTTGGTAACTTGTGTCCGATCTTGGGTGGTCCGACCGGGCTCGGCCCACTTGCTCTTGACTTCACAAGACCCTTGCGCGAAATTTCTGACGCTGCATCAGAACCGGTACGGCGGGGGCCAGTCGGGCCTCCGGAGCACGCAAGGCCCCCACCTTCCCCCGCCCTGCTGGAGCGACCTGCCATGTCCTCGAACACCGACCCCGCCAGACCTGCCGACTCCGCCCCGGCGCCCCGCCCGTCACGGCGCCGCGTGCTCGGCGCGGCCACCGGAACCGGGCTCGCGCTCGCCACCGGACTCGCCACGGCCACCGGCGCCACGGCGGCCGACCTGCCGGCCCTCGGAACGTACGACGTCGTCGTGGTCGGTTCCGGCGCGGCGGGCATGACCGCCGCCCTGACCGCCGCGAAACAGGGACTGAGCTGCGTCGTCGTGGAGAAGGCGGCCACCTTCGGAGGCTCGGCGGCGCGCTCGGGCGCGGGTATCTGGATCCCCAACAACGAGGTGATCCTCGCCGCCGGGGTCCCCGACACCCCGGCGAAGGCCGCCGCCTATCTCGCCGCCGTCGTCGGCCCGGACGTCTCCGCCGACCGGCAGGCGGCCTTCCTCGGCCAGGGGCCCGCGATGATCTCCTTCGTCCTGGCCAACAGCCCCCTGCGCTTCCGCTGGATGGACGGGTACAGCGACTACTACCCCGAGCTGCCCGGCGGCCTTCCGGGCGGCCGCTCCATGGAGCCCGACCAGCTCGACGGGAACATCCTCGGCGCCGAACTCGCCCGTCTGAACCCGGCGTACATGGCGGTCCCGGCCGGCATGGTCGTCTTCAGCGCCGACTACAAGTGGCTCACCCTCGCCGCCGTGAGCGTGAAGGGCGCGGCGGTCGCCACGGCATGCCTGGCCCGCGGGACGAAGGCCGCGCTGCTCGGCCAGAAGCCGCTCACGATGGGCCAGTCCCTGGCCGCGGGCCTGCGCGCGGGACTGCTCGCGGCCCAGGTCCCGGTGTGGCTGAACACCCCGCTGACCGACCTGTTCATCGAGAACGGCGCCGTCACCGGCGCCGTCGTCACCCGGGACGGCGTGCCCGGACTCGTCCGGGCCAGGCGCGCCGTCGTGGTCGGCTCGGGCGGCTTCGAGCACAACGCCGCGATGCGCGCCCAGTACCAGCGGCAGCCCATCGGGACCGACTGGACGGTTGGGGCCAAGGAGAACACCGGTGACGGCATCCAGGCGGGGCGGCGGGCCGGAGCCGCCCTCGACCTGATGGACGACGCGTGGTGGGGACCCGCGATCCCGCTCCCCGGCGAGCCCTATTTCTGCCTGGCCGAACGCACCCTGCCCGGCGGCCTGTTGGTGAACGCCGCCGGAGCGCGCTTCGTCAACGAGGCCGGGCCCTACAGCGACGTCGTGCACACCATGTACGAGCGGAACGCGAGCGCGCCGGACATCCCGGCCTGGCTGGTGGTCGACCAGAACTACCGCAACCGCTATCTGTTCAAGGACGTCGCGCCCACGTTCCCGTTCCCCGATTCCTGGTACACCTCCGGCGCCGCGCACAAGGAGTGGACCCTCGACGCCCTGGCCGGCCGGATCGGCGTCCCCGCGGCCGCGCTCCGCGCCACGGTCAACCGCTTCAACAGCCAGGCCCTGAACGGCAGGGACCCCGATTTCCACCGGGGCGACAGCGCCTACGACCACTACTACACCGACCCCGCCGTCCACCCCGACTCCTGCCTGGCCCCGCTGTGGCTGCCCCCGTTCCACGCCTTCAGGATCGTCCCCGGCGACCTCGGCACCAAGGGCGGCCTGCGCACGGACGCCCGCGCCCGCGTCCTGCGTCCCGACGGCACACCGATCCCGGGCCTGTACGCCGCGGGCAACGCCAGCGCGGCCGTCATGGGCCACAGCTACGCGGGCGCGGGCTCGACGATCGGGCCCGCGATGACGTTCGGCTACATCGCGGCACGGGACATCGCGGCGAACGCGGCACGCTGACCGGGCGCGGTGCGGGCAGGCGGGTCCGATGGCCGCTGTACGGTCACGTCCCGTCGGGCGGCACCGGTGCCAGTACGAGCATCGTGACGTCGTCGCGGATCGCGGGGCAGAAGGCGGTGAGGTCCTTCCAGACGCGGTCGGGGAGGGCGTTCGTGGTCTCGTCGGCGAACGTGGTGAGGCGGTCCGGCAGGGGATAGAAGGCGCCGGACGGATCGCGGCTCTCGCTCACGCCGTCCGACGCCAGGAACAGCCGGTCGCCGGGCTCCAGGTCGACGGTGCGGCACTCGGGAGGGGCCAGCCCGAAGAATCCCGTGCCGACCGGCGGCCCGGGCTCGCTGTCCAGTTCGAGGGTCTTCGTGCCGCGCAGCAGCAGTGGACGCGGATGCCCGCAGGACACCAGCCGCACCGCGTCCGCCGCGGGCGAGAACTCCAGCAGCAGCACGGTCGCGAACATCTCGGCGTGCTCGGAGGCCGACGAGTCCACGACCAGCCTGCGGTCGAGCCGTGCCGCCGCCTCGACGAGGTCGCGCTGGTCGAGGACGGTCTCCCGGAACGCCCCGAGGAGCGACGCGACCGTCCCCACCGCGGACAGCCCGTGCCCCTGCACGTCACCCATCACGGCCCGGACACCGAAGGGACCGTCACGCACCTCGAAGAAGTCGCCGCCCACCAGCGTCTCCCGTTGCGCGGGCCGGTACAGACCCACACAGCGCACCGGCCCGACCCGGCCGGGCAGTGGGGGCAGCACGGCGAGCTGCGCGGCCTCCGCCACCGACCGCACGGTGACCAGATGCTGTTCCCTGCGTTTGAGGACCAGGGCCACGAGAATGCTGAGCAGCGCGATGAAGATGACGGTGATCAGGTCGGTGTTGCCCGGATGGTTGAGCTGGATGGCGGGGACGTTCAGCAGGATCACGACGACCACGCCGAACACCGCCGTCGCCACCGGCCCGTAGGACAGGACGGCGAGCGAGGGGATGGCGCCCAGCAGGAACCCGATGTCCAGCGCGCGGCTGGTGGCGAGCTCGGCGACGCAGACGCCCACCAGCAGGACGACCGGAAGCAGCCGTAGCCAGCGCGGAGGGGGTGAGCCCCGCAGCCAGCTCCGGTCCCCACCGTCCCGCTCGCCGGGCGCGGCCTTCGTGGCCATGGCACTCCTCCTTACGCCACCACGCTCCTCCATTCCGGAGTGCCGCGCATTCCGGCCGGATCGGGGGACGCTGCCGCCGGGCGGGTGCGCGAAGCCCCGCCACCACGGGGATAGGGGGTGACGGGGCTCCACCCCTCGGGTGCCCGGCTCGGGGTGCTTCACCCGGGTCCGTGAGGAATCGCACACCAATCCGCGGCCGCTTCGGCTGCGGATTACCGGCGATGGGCTGTGTGCCGGGAAAGGACTCCGAATGTCGCGTGGAATTCTCGCAGGTGCATTCCCGGCCGGGACGGAGCCCGATCGCTCCGCGTTCATCGGGCGGTTCCGTTTCACGGCCGTCTCCCGGACGTCGTCATGAGAAACGATCCGCATCTGCTGATGGGTGCCTACGCCCTCGACGCGCTGGACCCCGCCGAACGAACCGCGTTCGAGCGGCACCTGGGGTCCTGCCCGGTCTGTACGACCGAGGCGGAGGAACTCCGGGAGACCGCCGCCCGGCTCGCCGCCGCCGCGACGGTCCGCCCGCGAGGGGAGTTCCGGCAGGACGTGCTGACGCGGATCGAGGGAACACGGCAGGTCCCGGCCCACCTGCGGTGGACGAGGATCCCGGTGCACACCGGACGTTCGCACCGCGCCGGGCGCTGGGCCCTCGCGGCCTGCGTCGCCGCCGCCCTCGCACTCGGCGGCGCGAGCGTGTCGCAGAATCAGCGGGCCGGTGCGGAACAGGCCCGGGCGGAACACCGACTGGCCCTCGTCACCGCGCTGTTGGCCGCCCCGGACTCGGAGACCCGGTCCCTGCCGCTGACCGGCGACGCCACCGCCCGCGTGGTCGTCTCGCACCAGGTGGACCGCGCTCTGTTCGCCGCCGACGCCGTCCCCTCACCGGGGCGGGGCCGTGTGTACGAACTCTGGTTCGACGACGCCGGGGTGATGCGGCCCGCCGGCCTCGTGCACGCCTCCCGCGGCCCCGTCACCGTGGTCCTCGACGGCGACATCGGCGCGGCCTCGGGACTGGGCGTCACCGTCGAGCCCGCCGGGGGTTCGGCCCACCCCACGTCGACCCCCGTGGCACTGCTGGGCTTTCGCGCGTGAGAGGCCGGAACGGGACGACGGAGCCGGACGGACGTGCCCCACCGGTACGGCCGGGAGGGCATGGTCGTACGAGGTGAATTTCCCGTCCGGACCAATCCGCCGGGCCACCGGAATCGGATTCCCACCGTGATGACAGGACAGAAGGACCGGAATGCGCGGAAGAATTGGGTGCGCTACCCGCTCGGTGCGCTGAGCGGATTTCTCGCCGGATTCGCCGCGCTCGCCATGGCCGAACTGGTTTCCGCGCTCGTACGGCCGGAAGCGGGCCCGATCGTCGCCGTCGGGGGCGCCGCCATCGACCGCACGCCGCCCGCCGTCAAGGACTGGGCGATCCGGCACTTCGGCACCAACGACAAGCTCGTCCTCCAGCTCGGCATCCTGGTCGTCCTCGCCCTGTTCGCCGGTGTGCTCGGCGCGTTCGCCGTCCGTCACCGGCGCGCCGGAGCGGCGGGCGTGCTCCTCTTCGGTGTCATCGGCGGTGCCGCCGCGCTCAGCCGTCCCGACTCCACGAGCTGGACCGACGCCCTGCCGTCGGTGGTCGGCGCCCTGTGCGGCGCAGCCCTCCTGTACGTGCTGGTCGGACGGCTCACCGTCGCCCGGCCCGCACCCTCCGCGCCGGACCCCCAGCCGGACGAGAACCACTCCGCGGCGACCGTCGGAGCTGCCGCCCCGGCCGTCGCGTCGAGGGAGTCCGGCTGGGACCGGCGCGGATTCATCATCGCCGCCACCGCGGCGGCCGCCGCCTCGGCCGGAGCGGGGGCTCTGGGCCGGTCGCTGAACGGCAACCGCGGCCAGGACGCGGTCGCCTCGCGCGACAAACTGGTGCTGCCCGTCGCCTCCTCCCGGGCCAGGCCCATCCCCAGGGGCGCGCAGCTCCGCATCCCCGGGATCAGCCCCTTCGTGACGCCGAACGGCGACTTCTACCGCGTCGACACCGCCCTGGTGGTCCCCAAGGTGGACGCGACCGCCTGGCGGCTGAAGATCCACGGCAAGGGCGTGACCCGCCCGAAGACCTTCACGTTCGACGACCTGCTCCGGCGCGAGCTGATCGAGCGGAACATCACGCTGACCTGCGTGTCCAACGAGGTCGGCGGCCCGTACGTGGGCAACGCCCGCTGGATCGGCGTGCGGCTGGCCGACCTTCTCGCCGAATGCGGCGTACGCCCGCCGTCCAAGGGCGGCCCGGCCGATCAGCTGGTGGCCCGCTCGGTCGACGGCATGACCATCGGGAGTCCCGTGGACGACGTGATGGACGGCCGCGACGCGATGCTCGCCGTGGGCATGAACGGGCAGCCGCTGCCGTTCGAGCACGGCTTCCCGGTGCGGATGCTCGTCCCCGGCCTCTACGGCTATGTGTCGGCCTGCAAGTGGATCAAGGACATCGAGCTGACCACCTTCGACGCGTACGACCCGTACTGGGTGAAGCGGAAGTGGGCGCGCAGGGCGCCCATCAAGACCGAGTCCCGCATCGACACCCCGAAGCCCTTCGCGCGGCCCAAGGCGGGCACCGTCATGGTGGCCGGGGTCGCCTGGGCCCAGCACCGGGGGATCGACAAGGTCGAGGTGCGGGTGGACGACGGCGCCTGGCAGGAGGCACGCCTCGGCTCCGAGGACACCGTCGACACCTGGCGTCAGTGGTCGTTCCCCTGGCAGGCCACGAGCGGCGGGCACACCCTCACGGTCCGGGCGACCGACCGCACGGGCCGGGTGCAGACGGCCAAGCGCACCCAGACCATTCCGGACGGTGCCAGCGGCCGGCACTCCGTGGTCGTCACCGTCGACTGACCGCCTCGCGGCCCGCCGACGGCGGGGTGGCCTCCGTCGACTACTGCGGACGGGTGGATTCGCGGACAGACAGTCACATGACCGGGAGTGCGGTTGTCCTACGGTCATGACGATCGACCTCCTCCCGCAGCAGCCGCTGCCCATGCCGTCCCACCCGCGCCGTCGCGACGGCAAGTCCCCTCTCCCGGCGCCCGAGGTCAGGGCCGGGCTGCGCCGCTCCTGGAATCTGTCCGAACAGCAGGTCGCGACCGCGTTCGGGGTGACCCCGGCGACGGTCCGTTCCTGGGAGGCCGGCCGCACCACCCCCACCGGCAGGCGCCGGGCCGCCTACGCCGCGTTCCTCAGCGGCCTGGCCCAGGGCCTCGCCCCCGTGGTGGTCACGGACCCGGCCACGGCGTCGCCGCGAACCCCGGCCATTGCCCCCAGCCCGCCACCGGCGAAGGCGCTCACCCCGTCCCCACGCGGCGCGTCCACGCCCAGCCGGACCCGGCCCACCGCTCCACCGCCTCCGACCGCGATCCCGCGCGTCGCGTCGCCCACGCGGGAGCCGGCACCGCGGACCGTCGGCCTCCCGGTCGCCGGCGCGCCGGATCCGGTGTCGGCGGCCCGCAGACGCGGGCTCCGCCGCGCGGCGGCCGCGGCCGGCCTGTGGCTGGTCTTCGTCCACCTCATGGTCACGACCGGTCCGCAGCGGGCGGCGGGTGCCACCGGCGGGGACCACGGAAGAGCGGCGGCCACGGAGCGCGCCGCCTGCTCCTGCCCCGGTCCCGACCGGCTCTGATCCCTCGGCCGAGCGGCCGCCCGGCCGGTCGGCCCGGGATGCCACGGCCCGCCGTCCCGGGGCATGGTGGAGGGGTGATAGCGCTGGCCGTACTGTTCGCCGTGCTCGGAGCCGCCAGCAACGCCATGGGTACGGCGTTCCAGCGCAAGGCGGCCTCCCGCGTCCCCCAGGGCGGCGGACTGCGGCTCATCCTGCAACTCGCCCGGCAGCCCGCGTGGCTGATCGGCATCGCCGGCGTGGCCGGAGCGGCGCTCTTCCAGGCCCTCGCCCTGGTGAACGGACCGCTGTCCCTGGTCCAGCCCCTGTTCATCCTGGAGCTCCCGTTCGCCCTGATGATCGCCATTCCGCTGCTGCACCGCAGCCTCCCCGGCGCGGGATGGTGGGCCGTCGCCGGCGTGGTGGCAGGCCTCGGTCTCGTCCTCGTCGCCGCCGACCCGTCGGGAGCGGAGACGTCCGCCCCCATGGCCCGCTGGATCCCGATACTGATCCTGTGTCTGTCGGCGGTCGCCGTCGCTGTCGCGGTCTCGCGCCCCGGACGTCCGCCGCTGTTCCGCGCGGCCGTGCTCGGATCGGCCTCGGCCATCAGCAACGCCCTGACGGCCGCGCTTCTGAAGTCGGCCGTGGGCACACTCGAGGACGACGGCCTCGTCGCCTTCCTCACCGTGTGGCAGACGTACGGATTCGTCGTGACGGGCATCGGTGCCGTGCTGCTGCTGGAGAACGCCCTCCAGGCGGGCCCGTTGGCCGCCTCGCAGCCCGCTCTCACGATCGGCGACGCCACCGTGAGCCTGTTCCTCGGCGTCTTCCTCTTCGGCGAGACGATCCGCACCGGCTGGTGGCTGCTCCCCGAACTCGCCGGAGCCGGCCTCGTCCTGTGGGGGGTCCTGGGACTGACCCGCGTGGTGCCGCACGTGGGGGAATCCGCCCACTGACGGGTCGCGACGCGGACCTGCGCGGGGCGCTCACGGTCACGGCGCCCCGGAGGCCGACGGCTGACGCGACCGGGAACCGCTCCGGCCGGCGGCCCCGGTCACGTCAGCCGCCGGCGATGACCTCCGCGAGGAACCCGTCGAGGGAGACCCGCTCCTCGCCGGCGGCGACGATCCGGTGCGTCTCGTCCAGGAACGACAGCACCGCGGGAGCCCAGCCGACGACCACCGCGTGCTGGCGTCCGCCGTCGGAGTGGGGGCGGCCGAAGAACTCCAGCCGCACCTCCCGCCAGCTGCCGGTGGCCCGCGGGCCGATACGCACGTCGCCCTCACCCACCGGACGCTCGATCCCCTCGGCCAGCATCTCGCGGTCGAGCCGCCACCGGGCGAGCACCAGACCGTCGTGGCTGAAGGTCATGGTGACGGCGAACGGGTCGTCGGCGCGATACGCGAGATGCGCCATCACGGGAGAACGGCCCGTGGTCTCGGTCACGAGCTGCATGACGAGCGTTCGGCGCACGGATGTGATCAAGACAGGCCCCTGGGGAAGGACGGACGGAGACCTCCCTAGTACCCGCCCCGGCCCCGTCATGCTGCTCCATCCGGGGGAAAGAAACGCGGAAACTCGTGTGCATGCATCGCTGAGACCGGGGCACCAGCATCCTGAGACAGCTTGAGGACGCCATCCCCCCTGGCGGACCCGAGCTTCGCGGCCCCGCAGGCAGTCACCCCCCCCGGCTGTCGGCGGGGCCGCCTCTCGTTCAAGGTCCCGGACCGGAGCCCGTCAGCCGACGACGCCTCCGGCCCCGCCGCCTCTCATCCCGTCTCCTCGGCCCCGTCCCGGGGTCCGGTCTCCTCCACCTGGATACCGACGATGCAGGTGTCGTCGTCCGTGTCGGACCTGCTGTACGTCAGCAGCCGGTCGAGCTGGTGGTCCAGGGTCCGCGAGGTCGTACGCGCCGCCTGGAGCAGTTGGCGCAACGACACCTCCACCGAGCGGTCGCGCCGCTCGATCAGGCCGTCCGTGAACATCAACAGGGTGTCGTGGACGGCCAGTTGCACCTCGTCCTCCTCGAACGTCGCCTCGGGTACGGCGCCGAGCAGGATGCCCTTGACCAGCGGGAGCGGAGTGGCGTCCGCGTCACGGACCAGCACGGGGGGCAGATGCCCCGCCCGTGCCCAGCGCAGTACGCGGCGGCGCGGATCGTAGATCCCGCAGACCGCGGTGGCGGTGACTCCGCCGGTCAGATGGTGCGCCACGGCGTTGAGCCACGACAGCAGCTGGCCCGGTCCGGCACCCGTCACGGCCAGTCCGCGCAGCGCGTTGCGCAGGACCACCATGCTCGTCGCGGCCTCTATGCCGTGCCCCGCCACGTCCCCGACGCACAGCAGGACCAGACCGGAGGGCAGCACGACGGCGTCGTACCAGTCGCCGCCGACCAGTTGCTCGGTCTCCGCCGGCCGGTAGCGGACCGCCACCCCGAGTCCCGGCGCCCGCAACGGGGCCTGGGTGGGCGGCATGATCGCGTGCTGCAGCTGGAGAGTCAGCCGGTTGCGTTCATGGGCCTGCTGCTCGGTGTGCGCGAGCTGGTCGCGGGTGACGGCCAGCGCGACCTCGGTCCAGTGCTGGGCCGAGATGTCCTGATAGGCGCCGCGGACCACGAACAGCCGGTCCTCGGCGTCGAGCACCGGCTCGGCCACCATCCGGATGTGCCGGGTGACCCCGTCGGGCCGCTGCAGCCGGAACGCCGCCGACGCGGGCCTGCGATGGTGCAGGACCGTACGCAGGAAGCGGCCGATGGTGACGGCGTCGTCCGGATGCGTGTGGGCGGACAACTCCTCCAGCGGCACCGGGCCGACCGAGGGGGAGCGGCCGTACAGGTCGAAGAGGGTGTCGTTCCAGATGATCTCGCCGGTCAGCAGGTTCTCCTCGAACCCGCCGATCCTGCCGAGCCGTTGGGCGTGCTGGAGCAGGCTCGCCAGCCGCGCGGTCTCGTCCTCGATGCGCCAGATGAACAGCAGCGCCCCGCCGTGCCGGCTGACGCTGATGTCGGCCACCGACGACAGCGGTACCTGGTCGACCAGCGCCGTCAGATCCATCCGCCGGGCCCGGAACGGCTCCCCGGTGGCGTGCACACGCTCGATGCACTGGAACAGTTCGCTCTCCCCGGCGGCCATCGGGTAGGCCTCCAGCAGCAGCGCGCCCTGGACGGATCCCCGGCGCCGGCCCGCCGGGTCGAGGAACCGGCTGTTCACGTGGCGGATGCGGAAGTCCGCCAGCCGCCCCTGACCGTCCAGGTGCGGCACCAGGACGAGAGCGGGATCGTGCAGCCCGTCGACCAGGTCGACCAGTTCGGCGACCTCCGCCGTCCCGAGCGCCTCCCGGTCCTCGCCCGCGGGCGCATGCGTCTCCAGCGTGTGCGAGCACAGCTCGGCCAGCGCCTCGACCTGACGGACGACCTGCGGGGGCTGCGGCGCCAGCACCGACGGCCAGGCGATCTCGAGGACGCCGTGGACACGGCCCCCGGAACCGGCCGGGACGGCCACGCGCCCGCCGTCCGGACGGTCCGCGTGCCCGATGGAGGGCAGCCCGGTGCCCGACAGCGAAGCGGCCCACTGCGTCGACCGCTCGGTCAGCGCGCGGCGCGCCATCGTCGCCACCCCCGGCGGTACATAGCGCCAGCGCCTGGCCTCGTCGGCCGGGAACCCGGCGCTGCCCGCCAGCGTCAGCGAACCGTCAGCGCCGGCCGCCCAGACGGCCACGGCGACGGCCCCGAGCGGGGCCAGCGCGTGCTGGAGCAGCGAGTCGGCCACCGCCTGGGTGTCGTTCGCGGCCAGCGCGCCGCTCTCCGCGGCGCGCAGTCGCACGGCGGGGCTGTCGTCCTCGGAGGCGTGAGCCGCCGTGAGGGCGAGGAAGGTGCTCGTCACCTCGGAAAGCCGGTCGTGCGCCGCCTGGTTGATGATCTCGACGGCGAGCTGGAGCTGCGGCACCCTCGCCTGTCCGGCCAACTCGGCGAGCTGGCGGGCCGCTTGGGCGGGACCGCAGCTCAACCGCTCGACCAGGATGCCCTTGGCCAGCTCGATCAGCGCGCGCCCGTCCGCCTCCAGATGGGCCGCCCGCACCTCTCGGCGCAGCCGCTCGACCGTGGCCGCCAGCCGACCGACCGGAGACGTCCGGCCCGTGCCCGCGGGAACCTCGGCCCGTTCCACCTCCGACGCCCCGGACACGTCGTCGTCGCCGGCAGCTTCAGGACTGTTCACCGTGCGATTGCTCCTCGGCGGGGACGCCCGAAGGCGCGGGGGAGAGGTGCCGGCACGGGGGGTTCTCCCGCCGCCCGGCCGCACCTGTCGGTGCCGAACGCCATGTCACTCTCCGAGCCAGCGGTGGACACAGGCGATGAGGTCGTTGGTGTCGACCGGCTTGGTGACGTGGTCGCTGGCCCCCGACAGGAGGCTCTTCTCCCGGTCTCCCGGCATGGCCTTCGCGGTCACCGCGATGATCGGCAGGCCGGCGTACTGGGGCATCTTCCGGATCTCGGCCGTCGCGGTGTACCCGTCCATCTCGGGCATCATCACGTCCATCAGGATCAGCGCGATCTCGGGCCGGGCCAGCAGCGTCTCGATGCCCTTCCTGCCGTTCTCCGCGTGCAGCACCTGGAAGCCGTGCAGCTCCAGAATGCCGCTCAGCGCGAACAGGTTGCGGGCGTCGTCGTCGACGACCAGCACCGTACGGCCCCGGAACGCGTCGTCGATCGGCTGCGCCGGCTGGCGCCTCGCCTCCTCCTCGGCGCGCACCAGCGGCACCACGTCGCCGGGCTGTTCGGCGGACAGGTGCAGGGCGATGCGCTCGCGCAACTCGTCCAGGCTGGACAGGAATTCCAGGGACCGGGCGCCGGAGCGGGACTGCAGCGCCTGTTCCTGCGCGAGGTCCACGCGGCTGCCGTTGTGGACGAGGACCGGCACGGTCGCGAGAGCCGAGTCGCCCTCGACGGCTTCGAGGAACCGGGCCGTCTCCCCGCCCGGCAGGCCGAGTTCGAGGATCACGCAGTGCCACGGCTCGGCGGCCAGCGCACTCGCCGCCTCCTGCGCCCCGACGACCGTGACGACGTCGACGGACTCCCGCGCGTCACCCTCGTCACGGCTGCGCGCCACATCCCCGACCGCGCTCTCCGCGACCAGCGTCAGCAGGCCACGCGGCCGGTCCTCGACGACCAGCAGCCGGCGCCGGCGCGAGCGGTCGGGGCCGGCCGAACCGGCGATCGCGTGCCGGGGCTCCGCGGGCGCCAACGCGTCCGGGCCCCCCTCCGGCTTCCGGCCGCCGGCCAGCAGCGCCTCGAACTCGGGCCGGGCGACCGGCAGGAAGAGCGTGAACGTACTGCCCTGCCCCGGCACGCTGTCGACGGTGACCGCGCCACCCAGCAGATGGGCGATCTCCCGGGTGATGGACAGCCCGAGCCCGGTCCCGCCGTACTTGCGGCTCGTCGTCCCGTCCGCCTGCTGGAACGCGCCGAAGATCGTTTCCAGCTGCTGCTCGGGGATGCCGATGCCGGTGTCCTTGACCCGGAAGGCCGCCACGGTTCCGCCACGCCGGACGCCCGGCGGGATCTCCTGGTCCGCCGCGGGTTCGATCCGCAGCTCGACCTGCCCGCGTTCGGTGAACTTCACCGCGTTCGACAGCAGGTTGCGCAGCACCTGGCGCAGCCGGGAGTCGTCGGTGAGGAGGTCGACCGGGGCTCCGGGAGCGGTGCTGACCGTGAAGTCCAGGCTCTTCTGCGACGTCATGGGACGGAAGGTGGCCTCGACGTACTCCAGGAGCTGGCGCAGCGGGACCCGTTCGGGGGTGACGTCCATCTTTCCGGCCTCGACCTTGGACAGGTCGAGGATGTCGTTGATCAGCTGGAGCAGGTCGGAACCCGCGGAGTGGATGATCCCGGCGTACTCGACCTGCTTCGGCGTGAGGTTGCGCGAGGGGTTCTGCGCCAGCAGCTGGGCCAGGATGAGCAGGCTGTTGAGCGGGGTCCGCAGCTCGTGGCTCATGTTGGCGAGGAACTCGGACTTGTACTTGGAGGCGAGCGACAGCTGCTGCGCCCGCGCCTCCAGTTCCTGCCGGGCCTGCTCGATCTGGAGGTTCTTCGCCTCGATGTCGCGGTTCTGGGTCGCCAGCAGCGAGGCCTTGTCCTCCAGCTCCGCGTTGGACCGCTGGAGTTCGTCCTGCTGGACCTGCAACTCCTCCGAACGGGCCTGGAGCTCGGCGGTCAGCCGCTGCGACTCGCCGAGCAGTTCGTCGGTGCGGGCGTTGGCGACGATCGTGCTGACGTTGACGCCGATGGTCTCCATCAGCTGCTCGAGGAAGGTCCGGTGGCCCTGCGTGAAGCGGACCACCGAGGCCAGCTCGATGACGCCGAGCACCTGCTCCTCGACGACGATGGGGAGCACCACGAGGGCGGTCGGCGCGGTCCGTCCGAGACCGGAGGAGATGGTGACGTAGCCCGGCGGCACGTCGTCGACGGTGATGGCGCGGCGGCTGCGCGCGGCCTGGCCGACGAGTGAACGGCCCAGCGGGATCCGGGTGGGCCGTCCGTCCTCGTCGGGGTAGCCGTACGAGCCGACGAGCCGCAGCTCCGTCCCCTTGGCGGTCTCCTCGGCCAGGTAGAACGCGCCGTACTGCGCGGCGACCAGCGGGGTGAGCTCGTCCATGATGAGGTCGGCGACGACGTCCAGGTCGCGATAGCCCTGCATCAGGCCGGAGATCCGCGCCAGGTTCGTCTTGAGCCAGTCCTGCTCCTGGTTGGCGCGCGTGGTCTCACGCAGCGACTCCACCATGGAGTTGATGTTGTCCTTCAGGTCCGCGACCTCGCCCGAGGCCTCGACGGTGATGGAACGGGTCAGGTCGCCCTCGGCGACGGCGCTGGTGACCTCGGCGATCGCACGGACCTGGCGCGTGAGGTTGCCGGCGAGCTCGTTCACGTTCTCGGTCAGCCGCTTCCAGGTGCCCGAGACGCCCTCCACCTCGGCCTGGCCGCCGAGCCGGCCCTCGCTGCCGACCTCGCGCGCCACCCGGGTGACCTCCGCAGCGAACGCGGAGAGCTGGTCGACCATGGTGTTGATGGTCGTCTTGAGTTCGAGGATCTCGCCGCGGGCGTCGACGTCGATCTTCTTGGACAGGTCGCCCTTGGCCACGGCCGTCGTCACCAGGGCGATGTTGCGCACCTGTCCGGTGAGGTTGTTGGCCATCGAGTTGACGTTGTCGGTGAGGTCCTTCCAGGTGCCCGCCACGTTCGGTACGTGCGCCTGGCCGCCGAGGCGTCCCTCGGTGCCGACCTCGCGGGCGACGCGGGTCACCTCGTCGGCGAACGCGGACAGCGTGTCGACCATCGTGTTGATGACGTCGGCCAGCGCGGCGACCTCGCCCTTCGCCTCCACGGTGATCTTCTGCGACAGGTCGCCGCGGGCCACGGCGGTCGCCACCTGCGCGATGGAGCGGACCTGTCCGGTCAGGTTCGACGCCATCACGTTGACGTTGTCGGTGAGGTCCTTCCACGTGCCGGAGACACCCCGCACGGTGGCCTGCCCGCCCAGGTTGCCGGCCGTGCCGACCTCGCGGGCGACGCGGGTGACCTCGTCGGCGAACGCCGAGAGCTGCTCGACCATCGTGTTGATGGTCTCCTTGAGTTCGAGGATCTCGCCGCGGGCGTCGACGGTGATCTTCTGCGACAGATCGCCCTTGGCCACGGCCGTGGCCACCTGGGCGATCGAGCGGACCTGGGCGGTGAGGTTGCCGGCCATGAAGTTGACGGAGTCGGTGAGGTCGCGCCAGGTGCCCTTGACCCCCTTGACGTCGGCCTGGCCGCCGAGCCGTCCGTCGGTGCCGACCTCGCGGGCGACGCGGGTGACCTCGTCGGCGAAGGCGGAGAGCTGGTCGACCATCGTGTTGATGGTGTTCTTGAGTTCGAGGATCTCGCCGCGGGCGTCGACGGTGATCTTCTGCGACAGATCGCCCTGGGCCACCGCCGTCGTGACCTGCGCGACATTGCGGACCTGGGCGGTGAGGTTGCCGGCCATGAAGTTGACGGAGTCGGTGAGGTCGCGCCAGACGCCTCCGACGCCGGGCACCTGGGCCTGGCCGCCTAGGCGACCGTCGGTGCCGACCTCGCGGGCGACGCGGGTGACCTCGTCGGCGAACGCGGACAGCTGGTCGACCATCGTGTTGACGGTCTCCTTCAGCTGGAGGATCTCGCCGCGCGCCGGAACGTCGATCTTCTGCGACAGGTCACCCTTGGCCACCGCCGTCGCCACCTGCGCGATGTCACGGACCTGGGTGGTGAGGTTGCCGGCCATGGCGTTGACGGAGTCGGTGAGATCGGCCCACGTACCGGAGACACCCGGCACCTCCGCCTGCCCGCCCAGCGTGCCCTCGGTGCCCACCTCGCGGGCCACCCGGGTGACTTCGGAGGTGAACACCGACAGCTGGTCGACCATGCCGTTGAACACGGTCGCGATGTCGCCGAGGAGACCGCCCGCCTCGTCGGGAAGCCGGGTGCCGAAGTCGCCGTCGCGCACGGCGGTGAGGCCGGCCAGCAACTGACGCAACTCCTGCTCGCCCGGGGTCCGTCCGGACGTCCCGCTCGCTGCCCTGGTCATGCCCACCCTCGTTCCGCTCCCCTGGAGTCCCGTGACACGGAACTCGGAACCACGCCGGGCCCACGGCGGCCCCCACACCTGTCCGTGGAAATTCCGGCGGATCGCGGGTCGTCCCGCCAAGAAAATACGCCGCAGGCTAACCCAGAACGCGGGTTGTGAACAAAGCGTGAGAGATAACTCTTCGGCAGCCGGAAAATGTCGGCGCGAGCAGGAATAAGAGCGCGCGAAGGGGACACACAGGACGCTCTGCGTATGAGGGGACGGGCCTGCGTACGGCGAAGTCCCGCCGCCCCACGCCGGACCGGAGTCCTGGCGGGGAACGACGGGACCGTCGAACCGGGTGTGACGAGCGGGCGGGTCAGGCGACCGCGGGGTCCATCAGGCCCGTGCGCAGCCGCTTGATGATGCGGGTGATCAGCCGGGAGACGTGCATCTGGGAGATGCCGAGCTCCTCACCGATCTGGGCCTGGGTGCGCTCCTCGACGAAGCGCATGTGGATGATCCGGCGCTGGCGGTCGTCCAGCTCGGCGATGAGCGGGGCCAGCGAGTTGAAGTCCTCGACCAGTTCCAGCGACGGGTCCTCCTCGCCGAGGAAGTCCGCGAGCACGGCCTCACCGTCGGCGCCACCGTCGGCGGTGAGCGCGGCGTCGAGGGACGAGGAGTTGTAGCCGTTCGACGCCTTGCGGGCCTCGATGACCTCTTCCTCGGACAGCGACATCAGCTCGGACAGCTCACGGGTGGTGGGCGTGCGGCCAAGGCGGGTGCGGAGCTCCTCCGTCGCCTTGGCGAGCTCGACGCGGGCTTCCTGCAGACGGCGCGGCACGTGCACGGCCCAGCTGGTGTCACGGAAGAAGCGCTTGATCTCACCGACGATGTAGGGCACGGCGAAGGAGGTGAACTCGACCTCGCGGGTCAGCTCGAACCGGTCGATGGCCTTGATGAGCCCGATCGTGCCGACCTGGACGATGTCCTCCATCTCGCCCTGGCTGCGGCTGCGGAAGCGCGCCGCCGCGTACCGGACGAGGGAGAGGTTCATCTCGATCAGGGTGTTTCGCGCGTACTGGTACTCGTGCGTGCCCTCTTCGAGCACCGTGAGCCGGTCGAAGAACTGCCGGGACAGTTCACGCGCGTCCTTCGGGCTGACCTTCAGCGGCTCGGCGATCTGCGGGAGCGTGCTCTCCACCGTCGTCGCTGCCAGCTGCGCCGTGTGCGTTGCCTTCGCTGCCGTCACGGCTGCCATGCCGTCCACCCCAAATCGTCCGAAGGAATTGATGCCAGCACCCGTCTGCCCGGCATCACACCGCTCATGCCCCCCGAAGGGAAACTTTTTTCAGATCCGTGTTCGGGGCGTCCGGACGGGGTCCGGGCGGCAGACATTCCAGCCGGTGGAACCGTCCGGATGCGCTCCGACGTGTCAACGTTCGAACGGGGACCCGGACGGTTCCGGCGGGCAAAGCGGGGCAAGTGAGGACCAGGCGCGGCCGATACGGCGCGGGCCACGTGGCGGGACCCGGGGTGGCCGGACCTGCCGCGCAGAACGGTCGGCGAGGTGAGTCGGTGGAGATCGAGTGGCAAGAGGACGGCGCACGGGCGGGATCCGCCGCGGCGCGCCGAAGGACGGGCCCGGCCGTGCGAGCCACCGCGGGGAACCCGGGAGCCGGGTCGTGACGCCGACGGCACCGTGCGACGACCCCTTCGTCCACCCGGCGCTCCTCTATCGCGGCGACCGTGAATACGTGGAGGCGACGACGCGTTTCGTCGCGGAGGGCGTAGCGGCCGCGGAACCGGTGGCGGTGGCCGTGCCGGCCCGGCGGCTGGAACTGATCCGACGCGAACTCGGACCGCTCGGCGACGACGTCCGCTGGATCGACATGACCCGGGACGGCAGGAACCCGGGCCGCATCATCCCCTCGGTACTGCGGCGGTTCACGGACGCCCACCGGGGCAGGCGGGTCCGGATCATCGGCGAGCCCGTGTGGCACGGGCGTACGGCCGCGGAGTACCCGGCCTGTCTCCAGCACGAGGCCCTGATCAACCGGGCGTTCGACGGACATGACGTAACGATTCTCTGCCCGTACGACGCGCGGGCCCTCTCCGACGAGGTGATCGCCGACGCGCACGCCACGCATCCCGTCGTCATCAGCGGCGGGCTGGAGCGTGTCAGCCCCTCCTTCGATCCGGACGCGGTGCTGGAGCGCTGCAACGAGACCCTGCGCCACCCGCCCGGAGCGGCCACCGTCCGGTTCGACGCGGCAGGCCTGCCCGCCGCCCGCGACTTCGCGACGACCGAGGCCCGGGAACGTGGAATGGCACCGGACCGCCTCCAGGACCTGAACCTCGTCGTCGCGGAGCTCACGACCAACAGCGTCGTACACGGCGGCGGTTCGGGAACCCTGCGGATCTGGGCCGAGAGCGAGCAGATCGTGTGCGAGGTGCGGGACGGGGGACGGCTGAGCGACCCGCTGGCCGGCCGGCATTCCCCGCGCCCCGAGCAGATCGGCGGACGTGGCCTGTTCCTCGTGCACGTCGTCTCGGACCTGGTGCGCGTCCACACCGGGAGCTCCGGCACGACCGTACGGAGCTGTATCGCGCGCGGCTGAGCGCCGAGCCGGCGTGGTGACCGCGTCGCCCTCGGGTGCGGGCGGGAGAGAGGCTGCGAGCCCTCGGCCCGACAGGCAAGCCGATGGGACCGTGTCAGGTCCGGGCCCCACCGCTGTGGCCGCTCCGTGCCGCCGTTGGTTCCCGCCGCTACCGCGCGGCCGATCGCGCGGCGTCCTGCTCCGTGTGGGCGTCGCCCTGGGACAGGGAACCGCCGGAGCTCTCCAGGTGAGCGCGGACGAACCACTGGAACTGTTCGAGCGAGCGCAGCTGCTCGATGAGGAGGTCCTCGGTGACCGGGTCGATCTTGCCGACCTCGGAGACGGCCGCACGGTGGTCCTCGACGATGCCGGTGTAGACGAGGTCGAGAGCGCCGAGGTGGGCGATGGCGTCGGCCCGGCCGAGGCTGTAGTCGTCCCAGGACCGCTCGGCGACGAGCGCGCCCGGCGTACCGAGCGGAACGCCGCCCAGCGCCGAGATCCGCTCGGCCGCGTCGTCGGCCATCTCACGGACGCGGTCCACCTGGGGATCGAGCATCTCGTGGACGGCGATGAAATGCGGGCCCACCACATTCCAGTGAATGTGCTTCAGCGTCAGCGAAAGGTCGTTGAGGGCGTGCAGGCGCTTGCCCAGCACATCGATGATCCGGCCGCCGTCGTGCGTGCTGATGCCGGGGACGGTGTACTTCGGTGTCGTGGAAGTCGCCATGTTTCCATTCCTTCCGCACAGGTTTCTCGCGGGTCGTGTCAGAGGTCATGGGGAGTTCGCAGGTGCCCGCCGTCCTGACGGTTCCGGTGCGACTGCCTGCGGTACCAGCGGCCGCGCGGGCCACGGGAATTGCCCGGACTTTCGAGTGCCCGAGTTCCTCCAGGCCACACCTGTGCCATACACCGATCCGGTGCGGGATCGGGTGCGACGCGATGTCGCCACGGAGAAAGCGTTGAGCCAAAGAGGTTGTGTGGGGCCCCTGTTGTGAATGAATCGGCGCTCACCGGGCACACGGTCGGAAAATAGAGAGAGGAACCCTCGCCGTGCTCGTGCCCGACCCGAAGGTTGTCCGGAGACTGCTGACGCGTTACGCGGCTCTGAAGATCGCCTATGCCGAGAGGGAGACGCTGGAGACGGCGCGTCGACTGGAGGACGTCACGTACACCCTGTGCGTGATGACGGGGAAGACCGGTGTCCATGACGCCGTCTTCGCGGCCGACGCCATGCTCGCGGCCGGCGGCAACCGGCGGGAGTCCGAGAAGAGCGCGCTGGTGGGGAGCGGTGGGCCGGCCGCTGTCGCGACGAACGGCCTGACGACGGTCCCCGCACCGATGGCGCGGACGCACACGGAGGCCGGGACGCTGACCGGCCAGGGCGTGGGCGTGCCCGGTCCGCGCGTGTGATGCTCGCCGGACGCGAGGTGGGGCGGACCCGTTCGGGTCCGCCCCACCTCGCGTCGTGTACCGACAGTTCCGCCGAACAGAGAGGGCCGGCCGGATCAGGGCGCCGACGTCCCCGTCCGCTCCTCCTCCGCCTGCCGCGAGTCCACCAGCGCCAGTGCCTCGTCCAGGGTCTCCGACACCGACACCGTGAGGCTGACTCCGGTGAGGTCGAGAACCCGTCGTACGGCAGGCGTCGGTGCGATGACGTGCACGCTGCCCGACACGTTGCGCGCCTCCTGATAGCTCCGTAGCAGGACGTTCATCCCCGAAGAGTCCATGAAGGGCACAGCCGAGAGGTCGATCAGGAACCGGCGGCGCCCGTGATGGAACTGGTTCGCCAAGTGATGCTGCAACTCCGTGGCCGTGTCGATGTCCAGGGAACCCTCGACGGTCAGGAGCACCGCGTCCTCACGGGGCAGGGTGACATCGATGGACAGCGGCTCCAGGTCTGCGGACACGCTTACCTCCTACGTAAAAAATATGGGTATAGGAGGCCTGGCTACCCCGGATGCTCGATTCGACGCACCTCGAACCCCGATCGTCGCAAAGATCGGGGTTCGTCACGGCAGTAGGCGCCGGGGTCAGTGACGTCCGCGCAGCTTGCCGAAGAGCCGCTGCGCCTGGGCCCTGCGCCGGGGATCCGCCGCGGCGCGCCGAATCTCCTCGGCCGTCCGCCGTCCCTGGGGACTCCTGGCGAACTCCTTGAGGCGCTGCACCATTCCTGGCATGGCATTCCTTCCGGTGCGGGGTCGGCTTCCGCAGCCCGCTTACCCCGTCGTCGCCGTGTCAGGCCCGGCGGTGGCCGCGCGGCCCTGTCCTTCGAACGGCTGAACTACCTTGTCGGATCCCGCTCGTTCTTCTCCTGTGAGCATCGTCGAGGCGGAGATGAGGAATCGATGAGCCGACACCGCAAGGGCCGTAGGCACCGCAAGGTGAACATGACGCCGCGTCCGGTCGGACCGAGGAGATCACCGCGCGCAGTGCAGGAGCGGTCCGTCCCCCGGAACGCCGGGACGACCCGGACCAGTGCTCCGATCCCCGGACAGGACAGCACCGGTGGGACGGCCGGGGTCGTGTCGAGGAAGGTCAGCGAGAGCGGCCTGAGCCGGCACGCCGTGCGCACCTGGGAGCGGCTGGCCGAAGCCGGTACGGGCGGAGCCGAGGTGGGTGAGCTGAGTGCGACCGTCGGCTTCCAGCGCTCGACCGTGCTCGGCCACCTGAAGGGCCTGGCCGAACTCGGACTGGCCGAGGACGACGAGAGCGTGTGGCGGGCGACCGGTCCGGTGGAAGGGGCAGTGACGCGTGACGGCGTACGGGCCTCCGCCGGGGCTGCTTCGTAGAGCGGACGTGTGAGAGGGGCGCTTCCCCGGGGTTTTCCGCCCGGGGGAGCGCCCCTCGTCGTGTCGACCGGTCGAGCCGTTCAGCCGGTGCTCTGCCGGCCGGGCGTGCCGGTCCGTCCGTCGAGGGCTGTCCGTGTGCCGCCCGCGGGCAGGGTTCCGGCCGGGGTGGGCTGCCTGCGCCGGGCCAGGGACTCCTGTGCCGCCTCGCGCGGGTGACGCCGCTGCCAGTACGGGTTGTCGTGCGACAGCTTGCTCGACACGCGCCCGTACATGCCGAACGTCAGGATCACCAGCCCCATCACGAAGCTGAAGATGACGTTGGTCATGCCGAAACCGAGGATGTTGGCCGGCCGGTCGAGGATGAAGATGTGCACGAACCCGCTGAGCAGGAACAGCGTTCCGACCACCATGTTGAGGCCGGAGGCGAAGTTCCCGCCGATGACGCCGCCGGCGATCAGCGCGGCTCCGACCAGGACGGAGATCAGGCTGAGGGCGCCGTTGCTGGACAGGCCCGCGACGGTGTTCCCGTCCGTGGTGAAGGGGCTCAGCGCGTCGGCGAAGCCGAGGCTGCCGAAGATGAGCAGCACCACGCCGCAGAAGGCGGCGCCCCAGCGGTACACGGCACCCAGTTGGTGGTCGACGGGCAGTTCGTCCTGGAGCTTCATGGCGCTTCCCTTCGCTACCGGGAGAGGGCACACGTGCGATGCCCGTTACCTGTGCTTTGCCCCTTTATTCTGATGGAGTCGGCCGGTCGGTTGCACCGGTGGCGCGGGAAAACGGGAGCACGCGATCAGCCGGCGGGCCGTCCCGCGGCACCGAGGTGGCCGTCCACCGCCGCCGGCATCCGCCGGACCACCTCGTCCCCCAGCCGCTCGAACTCCTTGCGGAGAAACGGTGACGCCAGCTTGGCCACTCCGCGGAACTCGATACGGGCCCGGTAGGTGAGCCGTGTCCCACCGTCCTCCTCGCGGAAGGTCATGTCGTCCGTCGAGGTGGCCGTCCGGTTCCGCCCGACGAAGGTGAGCCGCCGGTCCTCGCAACGGACCAGCCGGTAGAGGAGTTCGGTGCGCCGGCCGCGGAACTCCGAGACGTTCTGCCATTCGGATCCCTTGGCTACGGGAACACCGGGCCGGGCCGGACGGCAGCTCACCGTTCCCGGATCCCACTCCTGCGTGTGAGCGAAGTCCGCCAGGTACGCCACCACATCGGGCAGGGGGTGGTGCAGCGTGAGCGTGCGCTCGACCTCGATCATCGGATCTCCCTTACGCGGCCATCGGAGGACATGGTGTACAGAACACGGCGCGTCCTCCTGTCTTCCGGGCGGGGCCGCACGGCGGATGCAGCGGAATCGGCACCCGACAGAGTGTCGAGTCGCATCCGCTGGGCATCCGGTCTCCACCACTTCGACACAAGGAGACCTCATGCTCGGCATCGTTGCCGCCGTACTGTTCTTCATCTCGTTCCTCATCAACGCGGCGGACATATCGACGAACGACGTGTTCACCTCGACGAACGTCATGCTCATCGGTCTCGCCCTCCTCGCCCTGCACGTCGCCGGCGTGGGCAGCGGTTGGGCCACGCGCAGCCGTCGCCGGTGACACCTCCGGGCGGGGTCCCGTCGGCGCCGACGCGACGGAACCCCGGCCCGGGTGTCCCCTGTTCGTGTGACTTCGCCCGAGCGGCTTGCCGTGGGCGGGACGGCCGGGAGATGGTTGCCGGACGGAAACAATCTGTCGTCCTGAAAGGTGGTGGGCCCGCAGACGCGGGCCCTTGCTCGTGGACACTCCCCAGCAGCCTCCTGCCAGCCCGCGCGGCGTCGGCCTCGGCGCCACATGGGGTTCCGCCCCCTACCCCGTGGTGGTCGCGGACCCATCCGGCGCGGTGATCGACGTGAACGTCGCGGCGGCCGCGCTCTTCCCGGGCGCCGTCACCGGCGCACCGCTGCGGGACGTCGTCCCCGAGTGGATGGCGGACGCGCACACACGGCTGCGGGCGAACGTCCCGGGCCCCCGGCGTGCCGGCCCCGCTCCACCCGCGGGCGGCCGTGTCGGAGACCGTACGTTCGAGGCGCACCCCACCTGCACCGAGGACGACGACGTCATGTGGTGGCTGGTCGACGACACCGACCGGCGCCTCGCGGAGGACGCCCTCAGGAGCGAGCGCGCACGCACCGCCTTCCTGGCCGGTGCCTCCACTGCCCTCCTCTCTTCGCTGAACGTCGGGCGGTGCATGGAGGTCACGGCCCGCATGGCGGCGGAACACCTCGCCGACGCCGCCGTGATCGTCGCCCCGGCGCTCGGCCGCAAGCTGCCCCTCACCCTCTGCGGTCCGGACGGCTCCCTGGTGCACCGCACCGTGCTGGAGGACGTCGGCCAACTGCCCGGGCTCAGTGACGCCCTGCGGGGATTCCCGCCCGTGCCCTCCCGCTGGATCGACCCGGCCGGTGTCCCCGGATGGATCGTCCCCGACGGCTTCACCGAACCCGTCGGCTCCGCCGTCGTGACGCCGCTGCCCGGTCACGGGGTACCGGCCGGCGCCCTGATCCTGCTCCGCTCCAGCGACCACGCCGCGTTCACGGAGAGCGAGGAGATCTTCGCCCGCCTCTTCGCCGCACGCGCGGGCGCGGCCCTGTCGGCGGCCCGTATGTACGCCGAGCAGGCGGCCATCACCACGACCCTCATGCGCGAACTGCTGCCTCCCCGGCTGCGGAGCGTGCACGGCGTGGAGTTCGCCGGGAAGTACCGTCCCGCGGGCCGGACCGAGCGCGTCGGCGGCGACTTCTACGACGTCCACCCCGGTACCGACGAGGGACAGGAATCCCTCGTCGTCCTCGGCGACGTGTGCGGCAAGGGACTCGAAGCCGCCGTACTGACGGGCAAGATCCGCAACACCGTGCAGGCGCTCCTGCCGCTGGCCGCGGACCACCAGCGCCTGCTCGGCCTGCTCAACGGCGCGTTGATGAACTCCCACCACACCCGCTTCGCCACCCTCGCCCTGGCCTCCGTCGTCCGCCGCGGCGGCATGGTCCACCTGCGCGTCACCAGCGCGGGCCACCCGCCGCCGCTGATCGTGCGCGCCGACGGCCTGGTCGAGCAGGCGAGGACCCGGGGGACACTGGTCGGCGCGTTCTGGGAGATCAGCTCCACCACCGTCCACGTCGAACTGGCGCCGGGCGAGACCTGCCTGTTCTTCACGGACGGCATCACCGAGGCGAGGGGAGGACCGTTGGGAGACGAACTCCTCGGCCTCCAGCGGCTGGAGAGCGCGCTCACCCGGTGCGCGGGCATGCCCGCCGAAGCCGTGGTCGAGCATGTCCAGATACTCGCCGCGCGGTGGGTCGGACACGGACTCCACGACGACATGGCGATGGTCGCGGTCACCGCCCCCCACCACGCGCACCTGAGCGCGGTGAACGGCCACACCAGGGGCAGGTACACGGCATGACCGCTCCTCCCACCTGTACGTACGGAGAACGGCCGCGCGCGGTGGCGCTCTCCTTCTCGACTCCCACCCGACTGCCGGCGGCCTTCGGCCCGGACGGGCGCCACGCCCGCACGCGAGGAACGCCCGCCCGCACGATTCCCCGGCCTGGAAAGCTCGCATGACGACTTCGCGTCCACCGTCCTTCACGCTCACCGTCGAGGGCGGGGCCACCGATCTGGTGGTCCGCGTCGACGGAGATCTCGACCACGAGACCTGCGACGAACTGAGGAGCACCGTCGAACAGAACCTCACCGTCCGGCACTCCGCCGGGGGACGGCTCCTCGACCTTCACCTCGTCTTCGCCGGACTTCGCGGGATCGACTCGATGGGACTGTCCGCCCTGCTGATGATCCGGCGTGGTACGGACGCGGCCCGCGTGCGCCTCCACCTGGACGAGCGCCCGCCGCACCTGGAACGGCTGCTGGAGATCACGGGGACCCTCGACCACCTCACGGCACCCTGCCGGGTGAAGGACGGCGAGCAGCACCCCGGAACGGGCTGAGGGGCCCCGTCCCGCCGGGTGATGGGGCATGCGACTCCAAGGTCCCTGATTCGCAAAGAGATTCCACCGAGTGCAGACCGGATAGCAGGGTATTTGCAGCTCAGAGGGCGGCACGGAGGCGGATTCCCGCCTTCGGGCCTGCTTCCTGCCGCGTACGCGCCATGAGCGTGATGACGGCAGGGCGGACCGGCGAGCTGAAGGAGGACGACATGACCGTCGACAGAATCTGGTCGTACGCACCGGAGTTCAACCACCCCGAGGTGCACGAACTGGCCGGCTACAGCGTCGAGGCCACCGACGGGACCATAGGGCATGTGGACCGGCAGGCGGACGACGCCGGGATGCGGCACCTCGTCGTCGACACCGGGGTGTGGGTGTTCGGGAAGAGCGTGCTGGTTCCCGTAGGCGTGGTCGACGGCATCGACACCGAGACACAGAAGATCACCGTGGCGTGCAGCCGCGAGGAGATCAAGTCGGCGCCCGTGTTCAAGACCGACCGGGAGACGCTCGACCCGACGTACCTCTCGAGCGTCGGGAGCTACTACCGGAGTCTGCCGCCGAGGCAGCCCGCGTGAGTCGCCGTCAGACGTCGGCCGGGGGTGCGGGGGTCGAGGTCCGCGGCCGTGCATCCACGAACGGCTCCCGTGCCGAACGGTACGGGAGCCACGCGCGGACCGCGACACCCGGCTCGAGGGGTGACCTTGCGCGATCAGACGAGAAAGAGTGTTCAGATGCCCGACGGGCTGGAGGCCTCCGTGACGCACAGGGCGGCCCAGGACGCCTTCGTCGTACGGGTGGGTGGCGACATCGATTACGAGAGCGCGAGCCAACTCGAAGAGGCGCTCGACCTCGCGGAGCGCGTGGGCTCGTCCCGTACGGTGGTAGATCTGTCGGAGACGACCTTCGCGGACTCGTCGATCCTGCACGTCCTCCTCGAGGCGCAGCGCGCCCACCGGGCCTGCGGCACCCTCATGGTGGTCTGCGGACCGTTCAGTGACATCGTCCGGAGGTTGTTCGACGTGACAGGGACCGAGGGCTTCTTCGTCCTCGCCGGCAGTGTCCAGGAAGCGCTGGAACTCCGGGTCACGGCGAGCGAGCGATGACTCCCGCCGACCCCCCTCCCGCGGCCGGCCCAAGCGCGGGAGCGGGCGGTTCGGGCGAATCCGACCTCAGGGACACCACCATGACCCACCAGAACGAAGTCCCGCAGCTCGTCTCGCTCACCGGGCCGACCGCCCGTCCGCCCACGGCCCGACTGACTGTCACCAGCGCTGTCACCAGCGCCGCGACCGCACGCCGCCACGTGCAGACGCTGCTGCGCGAGCACCCTGGAGCCCCGGCCCGCGGGGTGAGCCAGGAAGCGGTCATCGACCTGCTGCTCGTCGTCTCGGAACTGGTCACGAACGCGATCCGGCACGGTGACGGGCTCGCCGGATTCGAGGCGGTCCTGACCGACGGCGGCGTACGGCTGGAGGTGCGTGACCGCAGCGACGTCGTTCCCGTCCACGCCTACGGCACCGGGGAGATCCCGCAGCACCGTCAGGCGAACGGGTACGGATGGCCCTTGATCATCCGCCTCTCCGGGGACATCACCATCGAGCCGTGTCCGGGCGGCGGCAAGTCGATCCGGGTGTTCGTCCCCCTGGACTGAACCGTCCTGTCCCCTGTCCCCTGTCCTACGTCCTGTGTCCTGGAGCCGCGGCCACCGTGCCGCGGCTTCGATGCGTTCGGGCCGGTGCGTCGGTGCGTCGGTGCGTCAGGGGGGCGTCGACCCGGGCGTGTTGGAGTCGTGCGGGGAATGCCGGACGCCGGGCCCGGCCGCCGCGGACACGTGTGGGCGCCTTCTCCGAAGCTGCTCGCCTTCCGGATTGGTCACGGAAGGAATTTCCCCCGAATCGGCGATTGCGCGAACTCCGACCAATCCAAGACCGCTCCTGCGCCGGATTCCCCGTGTGAGCCGAGAAACGAGGAGTTCGACAACCGCCCCCGGGCGTACGGCAGGTGCCTCTTCGAGGACCGCCCTTTCGTTCTCCACGGAATTTCCGCTCGAAAACCACGGCATTTGCCGGCCAGCGCCGCGAATGCTGCTTCGTTCCGACAGGAGAACCTCATGAGCATGCGTATCCGTCACGTCGCGGTGGCCTTCGCCACTGCCGCTGTACTGCCGATCGCCCTGACGGCGTGTTCCAGCGACAGCAAGGACAGCGACGCGTCGAGTTCGGCCAAGTCGTCTGCCTCCGCGCCGGCCTCGGACGACGCTTCCGCCGGTTCGTCGGGCATGGCGGGCAGCTCCGACGCTCCGTTCGGACCGGGCTGCGCCTCGGTGCCGAAGAACGGCGCGGGATCCTTCAACGGCATGGCCAAGGACCCGGTGGCGACGGCGGCGTCCAACAACCCGGCGCTGTCGACCCTGGTGACGGCCGTGAAGAAGGCCGGCCTGGTGGACACGCTGAACAATGCCGAGAACATCACCGTGTTCGCGCCGACGAACGACGCGTTCGCGAAGATTCCGAAGGCGACCCTCGACAAGGTTCTGGCCGACAAGGCGCAGCTGACGAAGATTCTCACCTACCACGTCGTGGGCCAGAAGCTGGCGCCGAAGGACCTGGAGAAGGGTTCCTTCGACACGCTGGAGAAGAGCAAGCTGATGACCAGCGGTTCGGGGGAGTCGTACACCGTGAACGACTCCGCCAAGGTGGTGTGCGGCAATGTGAAGACCGCCAACGCCAACGTGTACATCATCGACACGGTCCTGATGCCCAAGAGCTGACGCGGCGCATCGCCGGCCCCGCGGGAGACTGCCGCGGGGCCGCCAGGGGTTTCCTGTGGCGGGCAGGAAAAGGGGAGTGACCGGGACACGCGTCCGTTCCGGGCACTCCCCCTCCCCATGCCGTCATTTCTGAGTGCCGTCATACGTGCCTGGGGCGCGGCAGGCCCGTACGGCTACACGAGTCCCGTGACGGTGACCCGTACCGAGGCCTTGCTGTCCGGGAGCAGCGTCGCCAGTGACTCCTCCAGCGCCTGGCGCGTGGCGCGGGCGACGTCCACGCCGCGACGCTCCTTGCGCACCACGATCCGCACGTCCACCTCCCACGGCTCGGACCCGTCGCCGCGTGTGACCCGGATCCCCGCCGGCTGCCTGCCGGTCCGTCCGGCCCCCGCACCCGTGCGCGAGCGCAGCAGATCGCCGAGGCCCGGCTTCAGGAACGCGACCCCCGGCACCTCGAGGACCGTTCGGGCCAGTGCCTCCGTCAACGTGTCGTGCACGGCGTACCGCGTCATCGGTCCTGGCCTTCCTCGAAGTCGGCCACGGGGCCGGTCAGATCGGTGATGCGGATGTCCACGGCCGTCACGTCCATACCCAGGCGGGTGCGCGCCGCGTCGAGCACCTGGTCCCTCACCCGCTCGGCGAGGTGTTCCAGCGCGGCGCCCACGGGGGCGACGATGTCCAGCCGCACGTCCACCCCGGCGGAATCGCCCGGCGCGGACAGCGCGTGGGGAACGATCCGGCACGACCCGGCCCGGACCCCGGCGACCGTCTCCCCGGCGGTGCGCAGGGTGCGGGCCGCGACCGCTTCCATGATCCAGAGGTCCTCGGCGGGGTCACCCAGCGGGAGGGGCCTGCCGGGCCGCAGCTCGACCCGGACGACGTCCATCACCCGCCGTGTCAGCGGGGTGGCGTCGTACGAGGCCACGGTGTCCGTCTCGTCGCGGAGGCCGCCGACGAGGGACTCCAGCCGGGTCCACTCGTCGCGGGCCCGCCCGCAGTGCGGGCACAGCTCCCCGTGGACGTCGGTACGGGTGGGGTCCTCCGCGGTCTCCCAGACCTCGGAGAGCGGACGTCCGCAGGGCAGCAGTTCGTCGTCCTCGTCGAACCCGGGCCGGCGGTCCGGCGGACCGGAGTGGTGGGTCATCGCCAAGCCCCCATCGCTTGTGTCAGTCGGTGTCGTGCGCGGAAGACACGGGCGCGGACCGCCTGTTGGCTGATCCCGACGGTGTCCGCGATGAACTCGTAGGAGCGGCCGTCCAGTTCGCGCAGCACCCAGCACGTGCGCTGCTCCGCCGACAGGTCCGCGAGAGCGGTCTGCAACTCGCCCAGTGCCGCGCGGGACTCCGCCAGCCGTGCCGGCGAGGCGATGTGCTCGGGAGCGGCGATCTCCGCGACCGTGTCGAGGCCGCTCTCCTGGCGCCGGGCGCGCAGCACGTTCAGGCAGCGGTGGGTGACGATCCGGTACATCCAGGTGCCGAAGGAGGACCGGCCCTGGAACTCGGGCAGCTTGCGCCACGCGCTGACGAAGGCGTCCTGCACGGCGTCCTCGGCCTCCGAACGGCTGCCCAGCAGCCGCGTCGCCAGCCCGACCAGCCGCGGGGCATGGCGTCGTACGAGCGACTCGAAGGCTTCCTCGTCGCCCTCGGCCGCCCGCGTGGCCAGCAGAGCGTCGTCGGTCACGACGTCCTCCGGCTGGGTGATCTGTTCCTGGGCCCCCGGCACTCGGTGGCTCCTCTCGCTTGCCTCTGCGGGTTGGACACGCCTGCGCGCTTCCCTGTTACGCACCCGTGGCGGCCGTGGATGCACCCGTTCCGTCCTCGTCTCCGGCCGCGGAGGACGTACTTCGGAAAGAGAACGTGGTCGGGCCGCGTAACAGAACGGCCCGGGCCGGGTCTGTCGTGGAGAAGGCAGTTCACACCGAGTGAAGTGGGAGATCGTCATGACTACCCAGCAGACGGCACCGGAGTCCCGCCGCGAGACCGTCCCCTCCCGCCCCGAGCCCGCGTCGTCGGCACGAGTGGCAGGCGGCGGCGGGGCCACCGGATCGACCACCCTGAGCGGTGGCCTGTCCGGCGCGGGCGCGCCGGCCGACAGCCGGGGCAGGACGTCCATCGCCGACGTCGTCGTCGTGAAGATCGCCGGAATCGCCGCGCGGGAGATCCCCGGTGTGTACGACATGGGCGGCGGGCTGTCCCGCACCATCGGCGCCGTGCGCGACCGTGTGCCCGGCGGCCGGCCGAACGTGGGCCGCGGGGTGAAGGTCGAGGTCGGCGAGCGGCAGACCGCGATCGACCTCGACCTCGTGGTCGAGTACGGGGTGCCCATCACCGACGTCGCCCGCGACGTGCGCGAGAACGTCGTCTCCGCGGTGGAGCGCATCACCGGCCTGGAGGTCGTGGAGGTGAACGTCACGGTCAACGACGTGCATCTTCCGGAGGACGACGGTGAGGAGGCGTACGGGGACTCGCGCGTGGAATGAGAGCCCCGATCGGCCTTGGACAGACCCGCGGCCGAGGACGCCGGCCCGGCCGGCGGTGAGAGGTGAGGAATGAGCAGAGCAATCGTCGGCATGTTCACGGGCATGGCCCTGGCGTTCGCCGGCTACTTCGGCGGGTTCGGCGCGTTCCTGCTGGTGACGGCGCTCGGCGCGGTCGGCTACGGCGTGGGCCGCTACCTGGAGGGCGGGGTCCGTCGTGAGGACCTCCGGGACCTCTTCGAGCGGAGGAACCGATGACGGACGCGGCGGTGCGCGGCACCACCACCGTCTCGGAGAAGGCCGTACGCAAGATCGCCGAGCGCGCGGCCGCCGAGGCCCTGCCGGGTCAGCTGCGTCCGTCCGCCCGCGGCTCCGCAGCCGTACGCGGCCGGACGGCCGTGGTGTCGCTCGGCGTCACCCTCCCTTACCCGGCGCCGCTCGCGGCGACCGCCGAGCGCGTCGAGCGGCATGTGACGGACCGGACCGGTCGGCTCACCGGCCTGCGGGTACAGCCCGCGAGGCTCACCGTGACCGGACTCACCGCTCCGGCCCGACCGTCCGCATCCGCACCCGCGCTCGCGAAGCCCCCCGCGTCCGGCCGCACACCCCGGCGCCACTGGTCGGCACGCCGCGTCCCCGCCGTGGGACTCGCTCTCGCGGTGGCCCTCGGCTGCGGCGCGGTCGCCGTCGACGTGCTGCGGGTCCATCTCGCCGGGCGCCCGGCCGCCGCCTGGCGGACAGGGCTCCTGGACACGCTGGAACAACGCGGTCCGGCGGATCTGCCGGTCGCGTTCGGGATCGTCCTCGCGGTAGCCGGCCTCTGGCTGTGCGTGCTCGCTCTGACACCGGGCCGCCGAGGCCTGCTGGCCGCTGCCCCACCCGGCCTGAACGCCGCGGTGGACCGCAGGGCGGTGGCCTCGGTGATCCGCGACGCCGTCGCGGACGTACCCGGGACCGAACACGTACGGGTACGCGTCGGACGCGGGCGCGCCCGCGTCCGGGCCGCACTGGCCTTCGGCGAGCGGGACGCCACCGCCGCGGCGGCCGTGGCCGCGGCCCGGCGGGCCCTGGACGACTGCGCGTTGCGCCGGGCTCCGCGCCTGCGCGTCACGGTCCGGCCGACTCCGGCCTGGCAGCCGCCCCGCCCGGAAGCCGGATCGCCCGACCCCCGGCCGGCGGAACCCCGCACGGGTGAACCCGGACCGCACGAACCCGGGGCCCGTGCGCCCCTGACCGTGGGACCCGCGCATGCGGGACCGCGATCCGTGGAACACCCCTCAGCGGAGCCGCGGTTCTCCGGGCCTCGGCCGGCGGACCCGCCGGCCCGTGCCGAAACCGCTCGGCCCGCCGGAAGCGAGGCGTGATGGAACAGCCGTCCGGCACGGTCAACCGTGCCGCACTGGCCACCGCGGGACTCGTCCTGCTGTCGGCCGGCATCTGGTCGGCGACCGCCGGCGCGTCCGTGGCCGACCGGATGCCGGGGTGGTGGCCGAAGGCGGACGCCGACGCCGTGTGGGTCTCCGCCGGCCGGCTGGCCGAACTGCGCGACACCACCTGGTGGGTTCCGGCGGTCGCCGCCGCGACAACCCTCGCCGCGCTCCTCTGCCTCCTCTGGGCGGCGAGCCGGATCGGCGGCGGCACCCGCCCGCGCGTGGCCCTCACCTCCCGGGGTGCCGTCCTGCGGACCCGGGCCCTCGCAGACCTGCTCACCCGGCGTACGTCCGCCGTCCCCGGCGTCGCCCACAGCCGCGTCGCCGTCCGCGCCCGACGTGGACGGCTGTACGTCCGCGCCCACGTCCGGCTCACCGCGGACACAGCACCGAACGGAGTTCTCTTGACCCTGGCCGCGCTCATGGAGGAAGCACGGGCCGCGGCCGCCCCGTGCCGGGTCCTCACCCACGTACGGATCAGCAGCCGTTCGCAAGGGACCGCGCATGTCCGCTGAGTCGGGGCCCAACGGCGCCATCGAGACGGTGCGGCCCACCCGGCTGCCCCGCCCCCGTCCCGGCCTGTGGTGGCCGGCGCTGCGCCGCACCCCGGTGTCGATGTGGAACGACGACATCTCCGACTGGGCCGCCGCGCTGACGTACTACGCGATCCTCGCCGTCCTGCCGGCGATGCTCGTCATGGTCGTCGCCTTCGGCCTGATCAGTCCGGACACCGCGGAGCAGTTCATCGCCCACGTCACGGCGTACGCGCCCGCCCAGTCGGGGGCGGAACTGCACCAGGCGCTGGGGGAGATGCTGCGGCAGCGGTCGGCGGCCTGGACCCTGCTCGTCGCGGGGGCGGCCAGCGCGCTCTGGTCGGCCTCCAGCTATCTCGCCGTGTTCCGCCGAGCCCTGCACCGGATGCACGACGTGGCGGACCGCCGTTCGGCCTGGCGTACCGCGCACCGCCTGGTACTGACCGCGCTGGCGCTGCTCGGACTGCTCGTCGTCAGCGCACTCGTGCTGCTGCTGACGGGCCCGGTGGCCGAGGCCACGGGCCGGGTCTTCGGCCTCGACGGCCAGGTGGCCGTGGCGTGGGGTGTGCTCCGCTGGCCCCTGTTGCTCTGCCTGGTCGCCCTGTTGGTCGTCGTCGTCTTCCACACGGGCCCCGTGGTCGCCCGCCGACGCCGCTACAGCCTGCCCGGCGGCATCCTCGCGGCGTTCCTCTGGCTGGTGGTCTCCGCGGGATTCGCCGTGTACGCCTCCATGTTCGGCACCTACAGCAGGCTCTACGGCTCACTCGCGGGGCTCGTCGTCTTCCTCGTCTGGCTGTGGCTGTCCAACCTCGCGCTGCTGGCGGGAGCGCAGTTCGCGGCCGAGCTGAGCGAGGCCGCGACGGCCGACCAGAAGGCAACGGTTTGAGATTCGAAGGTTTGTGTCGGCCAGTTCGGCGCACACGGACTGAGGAAGTCACATCCTGTACGGACGGTGGAGGAACTGTGGGCATCATCGCTTGGATTCTGATCGGGTTGCTTGCCGGTGCCATCGCCAAGCTGCTCCTGCCGGGCAAGGACCCGGGCGGCATCATCATCACCATGCTGATCGGCATCGCCGGCGGTCTGCTGGGCGGCTGGCTGGGCAAGGTCATCTTCAACGTCGACTCGGTCGACGGCTTCTTCGAGGTGTCGACGTGGATCGCCGCCATCGTCGGATCGCTGATCCTGCTGATTCTGTACCGGGTGCTGACGGGCAACCGTCGTTCGCACCGACACGCCTGAGGAGTCCGTACTCCCGCAGCGCACCGATGACTCACGGCTCGGGGCCGGCACCGGAATTCTCCGGACGCCGGCCCCGAGCCGTTCGTCGCGCACCGGGAGCCCGTCCGGCCCGGCGCCCGCCCCGCCGTGCATCCGCGGTCACGGTCATCCCCGAAGTCCTCGTGACGCCGGCCGGGCAGGACGAGCGCGGCGTCCCGTCCCGGACAGGAGTGGCCATGGCACCGCACGGAAACCGGAGTCCCGAATCGGTGTGGGACTACCCGCGTCCCCCGGCGACGCGGCAGGACGACCGGCTCGTCGTCGTCGAGTGCGCCGGAGTACGGGTCGCGGAGAGCACCCGAGCCCTCCGGGTACTGGAGACCAGCCACCCTCCGGTCTTCTACCTGCCGCCGGACGACGTGCGCACCGACCTGCTCCGCCCCACCACGGAACGCAGTTGGTGCGAGTGGAAAGGCCCCGCCGCGTACTGGGACCTGGCCGTCGGCTCCGACGTCCGGCCGAGCGCCGCGTGGAGCTACCCCGAGCCGGTGCACGCGTACGCCCCCCTCGCCGGGCACTTCGCCTTCTACCCCACGCGGGTCGACCGGTGCACGGTCGACGGCGAGACGGTCACGGCACAGGAGGGCGACTTCTACGGCGGCTGGATCACCGCGGAGATCCGCGGACCGTTCAAGGGAGCCCCCGGAACGCTGGGTTGGTGAGCCCCCCCCGGGACGCCCGCCCAGGCGGCGAAGGCGCCCTCCCCGTCCGGCGGCCGTCCTGCGATGATCGTCGGACACCGTGTGCCCCGTCCGGACACCGGCTCCGGCCCGCCCGAGCGTGTCCTGGGTCCGGCCCGGCGCGGGGTGCGACCCGCCCGTGAGGAGCCCGAGTGACCTTCGACGTCGGTGCGCTGCGCGCCGAGATCCCCGCCCTGCAGTCCGGTGTCGCCCACTTCGACGGCCCGGGCGGAACGCAGACCCCGGCCCGCGTCGCCCGGGCGATCGCCGACGCGCTCACGGGTCCGCTCTCCATCAGGGGACGGCTGACGCCGGGAGAGGCTAACGCGGAGACCTGCGTGCGCGAGTTCCGGGAGGCGATGGCCGATCTGGTGGGCGGTGATCCCTCCGGCGTCGTCTTCGGCCGCAGCGCCACCCAGCTCACGTACGACTTCGCGCACACCCTGGCGAAGGACTGGGCGCCCGGTGACGAGGTCGTGGTCAGCCGGCTCGACCACGACGCGAACATCCGCCCCTGGATCCAGGCGGCGGCGCGCGCCGACGCCGTGGTGCGCTGGGCCGACTTCGACCCGGCGACGGGTGAGCTGCCGCCCGCGGCCGTGGGTGATCTGCTGTCCGACCGCACCCGGCTCGTCGCCGTGACCGCCGCGTCGAACCTGATCGGCACGGTCCCCGACATCGCGGCGATCGCCGAGCTCGTCCACCGCCGCCCCCGGGCCCTGCTCCACGTGGACGGAGTGCACTACGCCGCCCACGCGTTCGTGGACCTCGCCCGGCTCGGCGCGGACCTCTTCGTCTGCTCGCCGTACAAGTTCCTCGGCCCGCACCACGGCGTCCTGGTCGCTTCCCCGCATCTCCTGGAGGAACTGCGGCCGGACAAGCTGCTGCCGTCCACCGAGGCCGTGCCCGAGCGCTTCGAACTGGGCACGCTGCCCTATGAGGTGCTGGCCGGTACCACCGCCGCCGTCGACCTCCTGGCCGGCCTCGGGCCGGACGCGACGGGCGGACGCAGGGACCGGCTCAGGTCCGCCTTCGCGGCCGTCGAGCGTCACGAGGAGGCGCTGCGTGGGGAAGTGGAGGCGGGGCTGGACGCCCTTCCCGGCGTGACCGTCCACTCCCGGGCCGCCGACCGCACGCCCACTCTGCTGCTGACGTTCGAGGACCGGGACGCGGCCGACGCCTACCGGTTCCTGGCGGACCGCGGTGTGCACGCGCCCGCGGGATCGTTCTACGCCCTGGAGGCGTCCCGGCACCTCGGTCTCGGTGACACCGGCGGACTGCGCGTCGGCCTGTCTCCCTACAACGACAAGGACGACGTGGCACGGCTGTTGGAGGGTCTGGCCGCGTTCCTGCGGACGTAGCGGGACGGGGGCCGGGAACGGTGAGCGGGGCGGGGCGGGGGAGCGTACGGCGGCGCGACCCCGACGGTGGTGGTGCCCCGGGAAGGTCAGTTCTCGCGCGCGGCGATCAGGCGCAGCGCGTCGGCCAGGTGGCGGGGGCGCAGCAGGCCCGGCCCCGACTGTCTGCCCCAGCCCGGTCCGCTCAGCAGGACCTGGCTCTGTGTCCGGGCACCCCGGACACCCCAGCGGGTGGCGGCGATGTGCCGGGCCAGCGGCAGGTTCGCCGTGTCCGACGATTGCGACCACAGCACCACCGCCGAGGGGCCGACCCGGTGGAACGCCGTCATCAGTGCCTCCGGCGGCACGGCACCGCCGAGCATGAGGACCGGGATCCCGTGTTCGGCCAGTGCGGCGTTGAGCGCCTCCAGTGGCAGGGTGTGCGGTTCGCCGGGAAGACAGGCGAGCAGGACGGGCGAGGCGCCGTCGTCCCGTCCGTGGCCCGCCGCGGACACGTACACGTGCCGCAGCGTCGCGGAGACGTGCCAGGACAGCAGGTGTTCGACCTCGACGTACCGGTCGCCCGACGACTCCCACTTACGGCCCACCGCGCGCAGGGTGGGCACCATGACCTCCTCCCAGGCCTTGATCAGGCCGTGCACCCGCACCGCCGACGTCAGCTGCTCCTGGATCGCGGAGGCGTCCAGGCGTACGGCGGCCCGCGCGAGGCCCCGGCATTCCTGACGCACGTCCCCGAGCGGGAGACCGGAGGGAGACCGCGAGGCCTTGAGCTCCTTCTCCGGGGGCGCGGCCGACGACCGTTCCGGGAAGCGGACGCCGGCCGGCTGCCGCGCGACCGCGAGAGCGGAGCCGGGACCACCGTCCCGCGCCGTCTCCTTCGCGGCGCGCGCGGCCTCGGCGGGAGGCAGACCGACCGCCGTCAGCCGGCACATCTCCTGCACCATGGCGACGTCTTCCGGGGACCAGCGACGGTGCCGTCCGTCCGGGCGCACCGCTGGACCGAGCCCGTACCGGCGGTCCCAGGACCGCAGTGTGGTCGGCGACACTCCGAGCTTCCGGGCGAGGAAGCCGGTGGTCACTCCCGCGTCGGGGCCCTCGGTGTCCGCGTCCGCGCGAGCACTCAGTCCCATGGGCCGACCTCCCGGGACGCGGCGGGCCCGATGGGCGCGCATCGGTCGGCGGGTGCGGCCCGGTTCGCGGCGGCGGGCTCCGGCGCACGGCGGCAGCAGGTCATGGCAGGGGCTCGCCTCGCTTCCGAAGCCGTCCGGGACCGGCTGGTCCGCCGGGCTCACCCCTCCTTCGGCCGGGGGACGCGGGACGGATGCAGCGACGGCGACCTGTGTGCGGAGAAGAAGCCTTCCACGGGTCCACGGGTCCACGGGTCGACGCGGGATGAGGGACGGCCGACGGGCGGAGGAGGCCGCGCGTCCTGCCATGCCGGGGTCTCGCGCGCCGCTACTGGCACACCGAGGCCGCGTCACCCGTCCGCGCACGGCAGCGCGTCCTCCCCGCGGAGCGCGACGGCTCCGCGGGGAGGACGCGTGCGCGGGGTCAGAGGCCGCTGATCCTGGCCACGAAGAAGGCGGCGACGACCAGCGAGCCGATGACGATCAGTCCGAGCCAGAAATAGGGGTGTTCCCAGATCCCGCCGTCCGGGCGCTCCTGATGCGCTTCCGCGATGGAGCCCTCGGCGGGCGGGGTCTCGCCTGGTGGTACGAGTGGATGTGCCATCTCTCCACCGTCCGCCCGAACGGGTGAGGTCGCATCTTCGGGGCGACGACGCGCCCAGTACCCGGCGGCGCACCGGCCGCCGCCCACGCCGGACCGCGCGGACGCCGGGACGGCACCCCGGACGGCGACCCCGGCCTCAGGATCCCGGGGCGGAACGGTCGAGGAGCTGCCGCAGCACCGTTTCCGGGTCGGAGAGCACCGAGCGCAGGAGTGCCTCCTCGTACCCGTCGTCGCCCAGCAGGGAACGGGCTGTGTCCTCGTAGCGTTCGCGGACCGGACCGAGTTCGGGCGTGCCGCGCTGTGGATGGCCCACCGCGCTCCAGTACGTCTCGCCGGCGCCGAACGCGGCGACCGCCCGTTCTCCCGCGCCCTGCGCGGCCAGTGCGGAGGCGAGCAGGTCGAGGCCGAGCGCGAGACCGAAGCTGTCCCCGATACGGCGCTTGCCGTCCAGCATCGAGAGGGCGTGGGCGGAGGCGTCCTCGGGTCGGTCGGCGAACAGGGCGATGAGCGCCAACTGGTAGTCGGCGTAGGAGCGGGTCCACCACTCACCGCGCTCCACGCAGCCCCGCCGCAGTTCCTCCGCCTCCCGGCGGGCGTCGTCGAGCAGGCCCTCGGCCGTCAGGGCGAAGACCCGCACCAGATGGCACAGGAGGTGCCCCGCCGAGGTGAACGCGGTCCCGCCCGCGCCCAGCAGAGCGCCGTCCACGTGGTGCCGGGCCGTCATGGGGCGGCCCTGGAGGAGATGGGCCAGGCCCAGCAGATACGTGGCGTGCAGCGTTCCCTCCACGTCGTCCTGGAGGTCCGCACGCCGTTGGCAGAACTCGGCGAGCTGCCTGGCCGGTTCGTGCTCACCGCGCAGGACGCGGGTCACGCCCAGTGCCCACAGGGCCCGGGTGCGTTCCGGGCCGGAGGCATCGGACAGGGCCAGGGCGTCCTCCAGGTAGGCCGAGGCATCCCGCAGATGGCCGCAGCAGCTCCACGGGAATCCGAGCAGCCCGATCAGATCGAGGGCCGTGTCGGGCCGGTCGTCGAGGAGGTGGTCGAGCGCCGCGCACAGATCGGTGTGCGCCGCGTCGAGCCGTGCGTACCAGTGGGCCTGCCGATCGCCCAGCCAGCTGTCGTGGGACGCGCGGGCCATCGCCAGGAAGTGGTCCGCGTGCCGCCGCGCCAACTCGGTTTCCTCGCCGAGCTGTTCGAGCCACATGGTGCCGTACTCCCGGACGGTGTCGAGCATCCGGTGGCCGCCGCCGACGCGCGTCAGTACCGATTTCCTCAACAGGCCGTCGAGGGCGCTGTCGACGTCCTCCGCCGCGAGCGGACCACCGGCGCACACGGTGCGTGCCGTGTGCGCGTCCACGTCGTCCCGGAACACCGACATCCGGGCCCACAGGAGGCGTTCGGCGGGCGTGCACAGCTCGTGGCTCCAGCCGATCGTGGTGCGTACCGCGCGGTGCCGCGGCGGCCCGGCGAGGACGGTGTCGGCCGCGATGTCCAGAAGCAGGCCGAGTTCCAGATCGACCTCCGCGACCGTGCGCTGCGTCAGTTGACCGGCGATCAGTTCCACCGCCAGGGGCATCCCTTCGAGCCGCTGGCACAGCCGGGCCACGGTCACCATGTCGGCCGGGGCCGACACCGGGGTGCCCGCGGCCGCGGCCCGTCGGCAGAACATCTCGACGGCGTCCGTCATGGGCGGCAACGGATCGACGGCGACCAGGTGTTCACCGGGTACGCCGAGCGGTTCCCTGCTGGTCGCGAGGACGGTCAGCCGGGGGCAGGAGAGCAGCAGGCGGGCCACCATGCGGCGACACGGTCCGACCAGGTGCTCGCAGGAGTCCAGCACGAGCAGGACGTCCTTGCCGGACAGCCAGTCGACCAGGGAGTCCATCGCCATGCTCGTGGTGTGGTCGGAGAAGTCCACCGCGTCGGCCACGGTGGCGACGAGAAGCCGGTCGTCCCGCAGCGGCCAGAGGTCCGTCCAGGCAGCTCCGCCCCCGCCGCTGCCGAGGTGCCGGTCCGCCGCGTGAAGCGCCAGACGGCTCTTGCCCACACCGCCGGCCCCGGTCAGGGTGACCACGCGATGCTCGTGCAACGCCTTGGCGAGGTGGGCGAGTTCGTCCTCGCGCCCCACGAAGTCAGGAGGTAGGGCCGGCAGGTTTCTCAACACGGGGACAGTCTTTCGGGGTCGGTTCCTCGACGGGACGGACTGCGGCGATTCGGTCCCCGGGTTCGGCAGGGGAGGGAACGGCCGGCCGGGACCCGCGTGCCGTCGTGGCCGCGGTTCACCCGGCGGACGCCGGGGCAGAGGCGGTCGGGCGCGACGGCGCCATGGCCCAGCGGACGACCGAGGTGATGGCGCAGCCGAGCGGCCGGACGCACACGGTGTCGACCAACGGCAGCCGGGGCAGGCGCAGTTCGGCGGCGGCCCAGGGTGGCAGCAGGGACACCGCGTTGGCCGCGAGGACCCCGTACGGGAGGCGCACGGCGAGTGGCACCGGCGGGTTCAGCAGGAGGAACCGCGCCGCTTCCCGTGCCTCCGGCGTGGCACGCACCTCGCCGCGGTAGGAGTCCAGCCGCTCGGCGAGTTCGGCGCGGTTCGTCGGCGGGTCCGCGACGCCCAGCGCGGCGGCGACGCGGGCGGTGTCGGCGACGTAGCCGTCGCATCCCTCCCCGGTCAACGGACGTACGCCGTACCGCTGGTGGGCGCGCAGGAAGCTGTCGACCTCCGCGACGTGGACCCACGCGAGCAGATGCGGATCCGCGGCGCGGTAGGGCGTGCCCTCCGAGGTCGTCCCGCTGACCCGCTCGTGGACGGCGCGGACCCGGGCACAGGCCTCCTGGGCGCTCTCGGCGGTCCCGTACGTCGTCATCGCGAGGAAGGTGCTCGTGCGCTGGAGGCGTCCCCAGGGGTCTCCGCGGAATCCCGAGTGGGCGGAGACGGCTGCCATGGCGAGCGGGTGGAGCGACTGGAGCAGCAGGGCGGAGAGCCCGCCGATGAACATGGAGGCGTCCCCGTGCACCGTGCGGATGGGCCGGTCCGGGCCGAACCAGCGGGGTCCGGGCGTCTCGTGGATACGGGCGCGGTTCTTCGGCCCCTCGGGACCCGCGACGCGGGCGAAGAGCGCGCTGCCCAGCCGTTCCCGCACTCCGGCGGTGTCCGGTCCGGTGAGTCTCATGGGACGGGCGGCCTCCCTCCGTGTCGTCCTCCGGGCGGCCCGCGTCGTACAGCGGACCGGCCCCCGGTGAATTCACCGGCGCGCGACCGGTCGGATGCAGCCCGTGAGGGCGAGTTCCGGCCTGTCGCGCGAAACCGGCCGAGGCACTCTCCAGCATGGCCGAATTCGCCGGGAAAGCCTAGATTGATGCCTACCTCTGCCGGGTCGGGCGGTGCCAGGAGCACCGCGGAGACGACCTGCCCGCGAGCACGCGGCGACCGGCGGAGGACGGGATGAGTCATGAACTGGCGTGAATCGGCTGCCTGTCGCACCGAGGATCCGGAACTCTTCTTCCCCCTCGGTGAGGACGGCCTGTCCAGAGGACAGATCGAGCAGGCCCGCGCGGTCTGTCACCGTTGCCCGGTGCTGCTCGCGTGCGCGAGCTGGGCCCTGCTGAACGCGGAGTACGACGGGGTGTGGGGCGGCATGACGGCGGCGGAGCGCCGCGCCCTGAGACTCCGGGCCGCTTCGGGGCGTCACGACCCGTGACCGGTGCGGCGGCGGGGGCCCGGCAGCCTGAGGCGGCGCGTCCCCGGGATCGCGTGGGCGTGACCGCTGGTGGCAACCGCCGGCGGTCACGGGTGGCAGAGGACGAGCCGTCGCCGTACGCACGTCCGCAACCGCAGAGCCCGCCGCCCGCAACCGCCTGGAGCGCAGCGCCTCGCCGCCGCATCCGGGCACCGATCACCCGCCGAATAGGCAGACGACCGTGGACTGCCCGCGGAACCGGGCCGTGGGAGGTACGGCATGCAGATCAGAGGTGCGCGGATGCTGGTGCCCGGCGCCACCGGAGTGCTCGGCTCCGCTCTGGCGTCGCGTCTGCACGAGCGGGGCGCCGCGGTGGCCGTCGCCGGCCGCGACCGCGTCGCACTGGCCCGGGTGTCGCGGGCCTGCGGTGACGCTCCCGCCCACGCGTTCGACGCGTACGACCTGGCGGAGTGCGCGCGCACGGTGACCTGGGCGGCCGACGAACTCGGCGGGCTGGACGCGGTCGTCGTCTGCGTCGGAAGCGTGGCCTTCGGACGGGCGGAGGACGTGAGTGACGCCGTGGCCGAGCACCTGGTCACCGTCGATTCGCTCGCCCCGACGGCGTTCCTGCGGGCCGCGCTCTCCCTCGTGCGGCCGGGCGGGGTGATCGCGGCGGTCACCGGTGTCGTCGTCGACCGGGCTCCCGCGGGCATGGCGGACTACGCCGCGGCGAAGGCGGCCCTCGCCGCGTGGCTCCAAGCCGTCCGGCGCGAACAACGGACTGCCGGGACCACGGTTCTGGAGATCCGGCTGCCGCACCTGGAGACGGGCTTCGCCCGGCGCGCCGTGTCCGGGACTCCTCCCGTCCTGCCGGCCGGGCTGCCCGTCGAGTACGCGGTGGACGCGATCGTCGAGGCGCTCACGAGCGGCGCCCGGCTGGTGCGGCCGGGTACCGGCGCGACCCTCGACGTGGTCCGGTAGCAGGGGCGGACGGGGAGTCACGTGCCCGGCAGCGGAGTGTCCCGACAGCGCCACAGGACCACGCGTCCCGTGGAGCCGGTCACGCTGCTCGCGCCGAGGCCGGTGCGCAGGACGCTGTTCCGGCAGAACTGGCGCGACCTGGTGTTCCTGCACTGGCCGGCGGACCCCTTCCAGGTGGCCGGGCTGCTTCCGCCCGGCACCGTGCCCGACCTCCTCAACGGTCGTACGTACGTGGGGCTGGTCTTCTTCCGGCTCCGCGACCTCACCTTCGGCGGCACCCCCGCCGTGCCGTATCTGGGCTCGTTCGACGAAGTCAACGTCCGGCTCTACAGCAGGGACGCCCAGGGGCGCCGAGGCGTGGTGTTCCGTTCGCTGGAGTGCGACCGGCTGCTGCCCGTGCTGGCGGCCGACGCGTCCTTCCGGCTTCCCTACCGGTGGTCGCGCATCCACAGCCAGTGGTTCGACACCCGCCTGCTGTACCGCACCAGCCGCCGCGGCGCGCCCGACGCGCGGGCCAGGGTGTGGCTCGACGTCGGGACCGACCCGGTGGCGCCCGACCCGGTCGAGGAGTTCCTGACCAACCGCTGGGGACTGCACGGACGGGCCTTCGGGAGGTCGTACTACCTGCCGAACACCCATCCGGCGTGGACGTTCCGCCGCTGCGTCCTGCTCGACTGGGACGACTCGCTCATCGCGGCCGCCGGTCTGCCCGAGCCGTCCGAGGCGCCGTTCAGCGTGTTGTACGCCCCCGGTGTGCCGGTGCGGTTCGGTACCCCGACGGCGCTTCCCGGCACCTGAGCGAGGCCGGTTCGAGGCCCGGAGCGCCGGGGCCGAAGCAATACGATGCAAAGTCGATGCAAGTTGCCGGGGTGCATCGATATTGCGGATGGTGGCAGGGCCGGAATCGCGGATTCGCACCGTGTGCCCGGCACGCCCGACGCCTTCGGGACGGTGCTGCCGTGAGGAACGGCCGCAGGACCGGAGGCGGGACGCAACCGCACGGTCCGAGGAGCAGTCGCCATGACCGCACAGCAGACCACCGAGCAGCCGCTGCACGGCGCTCCGTGGGCGGCTCCGGTACAGGAGTCGCTCGACGACGAGGAACTCGCCGCCGCGTTCGTCCGCGGCGACGAGCAGGCACTCGCCGCCGCCTACCACCGCTGGGGCCGGCTGGTGTACACCCTGGCCCGGCGGTCCCTGGGGGACGCCGCCGAGGCGGAGGACGTCACCCAGGTGGTGTTCCTGGCCGCCTGGCGGGGGAGGGCCGGCTACGCGCCCGAGCGCGGCGCCCTCGCGGCCTGGTTCGTGGGGATCACCCGACGCAAGATCGCCGACGCGCTGTCGGCCCGCACCCGCCGTGCCGACCTGGTGGCGGCCGCCGGCGCAGTGATGGCGCTGCGCACCCAGGACCGGGCCGGTGAGCCGGACGCGGTACTGGACCGGGTGCTGGTCGGCCACGAGTTGTCGAAGCTCCCCGCTGCCCAGCGTCGGGTGCTCAGCCTCGCCTTCTACGACGACCTCACACAGACCCAGATCGCCCAGGTCACCGGCCTGCCGCTGGGAACGGTCAAGAGCCACGCGCGCCGTGGGCTGCACGGCCTGAGCCGCTGTCTCCAGGACTCCCGTGAGGACGGACTGCGGGCGTGAGGTGACGGCGGCCGCCGTCGGAGGAGCCAGGCCGAGGGCGTCGCGCCGGAGTCCGGCACTCCCGTGATCCGGCGGCGCGGAGCGCGTCCATGGGCACGCGGCCAAAGGACATGACCCCGTCGGTGCATCCGGCGGAGGGGCGGGCCGCGAAGCAGGAGCGAAGGACGGACGTCACGGTCCGGGATCCCGTCGGCGAGCCGCTGCTCGCGCCACGGGGACCGAGGACCGGCGACATCCTCGCGGCGGCTCCGGCAGGTGAAGAGGTGACACATGAGCGGCGCCCCGCTGTCGGGCCATCTCCCGCCCGCAGACCTCGCCCAGCACGTTCTCGACGGGACGCGCACCCCTTGGCCGCCCGAGGAACTGGACCACCTCGGACACTGCGACCCCTGCCGGGACCGGGCCCGGGCCTTCGAGCGCGTAGAGGCGGCGGCCCGCGACAGCCTTCCCCACGAACCTCTCGTGAACCCGCCCCCGCGCGTGTGGGCGGCGATTCTCGCCGAAGTGCGCGCCGAACGGACCGAGCCCGCACCGGGCACCGGTCGCCGTCGTACATCATGAACTCCCGGTCACAGGCGGCCTGTTGAGGGTTCGCCTGTCGGTGGGTGCGGAACGTCGCCGTGTGAACGGCTAGAGGGTGAGCCGGGTGCCCCAGCCCTCCGCGACCGCGACCGCGTGCGCGACGTGGGCCGCCGCGACATCGAGCGCGGCGTGCCCGGTCGATTTGAACAGCGTGAGTTCGACGTCGTCGCGGCGACCGGACCGGTCCCCGGCGAGGACCGCGCCGAGCGGGGTCACCCGGCGCTCGGGCGGCAGACCCTGCAACTCGTGCGCGCCGGACGGTGGTCGGGTCGTGGCGGCGCCGGGCCATTCGGTGAAGAGGGTGGCGTCGCGGACGGTTGCCGCGTCCACTTCGGGACCGTGCGAACCGCCCACCGAGCTGACGTGCGCGCCGGGGGCGAGCCAGTCGCGGTCGATCACGGGCCGTACGGCTCCGGTGCAGCAGAACACAGTCCCGGCCCCGCGCACGGCGTCCTCGATGCCGGGCGCGGCCCGGCCCGCGGGGTGCAGTGCCGCAGCGCTCGCCACCCGCTCGGGGTCGCGGCCCGCGACACGGACGGGGGTCTTGGGGTCGAGCGCCGCGAGCAGTGTCAGCTGGGCCCGTGCCTGGGCGCCGGTTCCGACGACCGCCACCGGGCCCCCGTCCGCGCGGGCCAGGGCGCGGGCGCTGAGGGTCGCGCTCGCGGCGGTACGGATCTCGGTGAGGGGTTCGGCGTCCATCAGGGCGAGCGGGCGGCCGTCCACCGCGTCGAACAGCGCGACGATGCCGAGGTGACTGCTGCGCCCGGGCCGTTCGGGGTCGCCGAACACGGAGACGAGTTTGGCGGCGAGCCCGAGGCCGGGCACGTGACCGGGCATGGCGCCGAGCAGACCACCCGGAGCGTGCGCCGCGATCCGTGACGGCGCGGAGACCTCGTCCCGGCTGACGGCGATCAGGGCCGTCGCCACGGCGTCCATGACCCGCCGCGGATCGAGCGCGGCCCGTGTCTGCGCGCCGTCGAGAAAGCGGATCTCGCTCATGCCGGACCTTCCGAGGACGGAGACGGGGATGTGGCTGCGGTCGGATCGGCGGCGGCCGTCGAAGGTGTCCCGTGAGAGGGCGAAGTGCCCGTACCCGAAGCCGAGTCCGCGGACGTGGCGTCCCCGGGGACCGAGTCCGTCCGGTCGGAAGCAGGACGCGCGATGCCGATCGAGGGTGACGTGGACGCTGAAGCCGCAGACGGTGAAGCCGGAGCGGGCGATCCGGGACCGGAGAGGATCCGGGCGAGTTCGTCCGTCGCCTCGCGCAGCAACTCCTGGAGCAGGCCGAGCCGGTTCTCGTCGATCTCCGCGGCCAGACCGACCACGGTCACGGCACAGACCGGCGCACCCGGACGCGTGACGACCGCTCGGCCGAGCGAGGCGACGGGCTGTTCGTTGCGCCCGTACTCGACGGCGAACCCGGTGCGCGCGGCCCGGTCGATGTCGGCCAGCAGCCCGTCGGGTCCGTCCAGCGGGTGACCGTCCGCCTCGGCGGCCCGCACATAGGGGGCCCGGTCGGCCGGTTCGAGTGCGGCGACCAGGGCGAGCGGACCGGCGAACCGGTGAACGGGCAGGGCCTCGCCCATCAGCCGGCTGATCATCGCCAGGCGGTCGGGCCGTACGACGTCGATCACGCGGGAGCGGTCGACCTCCGGCACCTGGAGGTTGACCATCATGCCGGTGCGCTCGGACAACGTGTCGAGCACCGGCCGGGCGAGCGCTCCGAGCGAGTTCCTGGCGGCCGAGGACGACAACCGCAGGACCGCCGTGCCGGGCAGATAGCGATCGCCCGCGCGCAGCACCCAGCCGCGCCGGACCAGATCGACGAGCACCCGGTAGGCGGTCGCCCGGTGCAGGCCGACCTCCTCCGCCAGGTCGGTGAGGCGCGGCGGCCGGTCAGCGCGCGCCACGGCCTCGACGAGGTCGAGGGCCTTGTCCACCGCGGTCCGTGTCTCTGCGGGCAATTCCGGCCCCTCCTTGTGATGCCGTCGGATGCGAGCGTACGGTAGCGCATGTTTCGGGCGGCGATACGTTTGTTACGCACACCGTAACAAGATCCCGGACGGGCGTCGATCGGCCGGCCCGGAGTCCGGCCGCGACGGGGTTCAGGCAGAGCTATGACGAGGTGAAGATGACGGACGAGGTCTCGGGCGCACCCGCCCCGCACGCTCCCGCGGTGGAGGGAACCGTCGCGGTGTACCGCGGCGCGACGCTGTTCGACGGGACTGGGCGTCCCGCCCGGCCCGGCACGTCGATCGTGGTCGACGGCCAGGTCGTCCGCGCGGTCGGCGACGACGCCGCGATCGCCGCGGAACTGCCCGCCGGCGCAAAGGTCTTCGACCTGGACGGCAGCTTCGTCGTGCCGGGACTGATCGACGCGCACCAGCACATCGCGACGCCGCCGGACCGCCCCGCGGCCGAGGCCGTGCTCCGCCGTCTCGTGCACAGCGGCGTCACGGCCATCCGCGACATGGCCGACGACCTGCGACAGGTCGGAGATCTGGCGCGGGCCACGCTCGTCGGTGAGATCCCCGGCCCCGACATCCGGTACGCCGCGCTCATGGCGGGCCCCGGCTTCTTCGACGACCCGCGCACCCACCAGGTGTCGCAGGGCGAGACGCCGGGCGCCGTGCCGTGGATGCAGGCGATCACGAAGGACACCGATCTGCCGCTGGCGGTCGCGATGGCCCGCGGGACCCACGCCAGCGCGATCAAGGTGTACGCGGATCTCGACCGCACCACCGTCGCCGCGATCACCGCGGAGGCGCACCGGCAGGGCGTCCCCGTCTGGGCCCACGCGACCGTCTTCCCGGCCTCACCCGGCGAGATCGTCGACGCCGGCGCGGACAGCGTCTCCCATGTCACCCTGCTCGCCTTCGAGGGCACGGACGAACCCCTCACGAGCTACAAGCACAAACCTCGCGTCGCGTACGAGAGGTTCGCCGCCGGCGACGACCTGCGCATCGAGGAACTGTTCGCCCTGATGCGTCGGCGCGGGACCGTCCTCGACGCCACCGCGGGCATGTGGGCGAGCGAGGCCCTCGCGGGCGACGGACCCGAGGACGCGGAGCGGGCGGCGGCCAACACTGAACTCGCCGCCGTACTCACCGCGCAGGCCCACCGGGCGGGCGTGGACATCGCGACCGGCACGGACTACGAGACCGACCCCGAGGCACCCTTCCCGGCGTTGTTCGACGAGCTGTCCTTCCTCGTGCGCCGCTGCGGGATGTCCCCCGAACAGGTGCTGCGCTCGGCCACGCTGATCGGGGCCCGCAGCGCCGGAGCCGAGGACGTCATGGGCAGCGTCGAAGCCGGCAAGCTCGCCAACTTCGTCGTCCTGGCGGACGATCCGCTGCGGGACATCGAGAACCTGCGGAGCGTCACGCTGACCGTGAAGCGGGGCCACCGCTTCGAGCGCCGAGCGTTCGACGGAACCGCCGCCGGCGCTGAGCGATCCGCCCCCGTCCCGTCCCCCGAGGCCGAAGAGCCCGGACCGAACCGCCGTGCCGAGGAGACCCGATGACCGACCTCCCCCTGATCGTCAACGCGCTCGGGCAGCTCGACAACCCGAACGCTCCCCGGTCGGCCGAGGCCGCCGCCGAGCTGAACCCCTCGAGCGAGCAACTGACCATCGACGCACGCACCCTGGCCGACGCCCACGCCTCGGGCCTCACCGCCGTCAACATCACGCTCGGCTACACCATGGGGGACCTGCCCCCGTACGAGCACACGCTGCACGAGATCGACGTCTGGGACGGGATCATCCGCGACAACGCGGCCGACCTCCTCAAGGTCCGTACGGTCGCCGACGTCCACCGCGCCAGGCAGGAAGGGCGGATCGGTGTCATCTACGGCTTCCAGAACGCGGTAGCCGTGGGGGACGACACGAGCCGCGTCGCCACCTTCGCCGAGCGGGGCGTGCGGGTCGTCCAGCTCACGTACAACCAGGCCAACCACATCGGCGACGGCTCGATGGCTCCCGAGAACCGGGGCCTGACCGAGTTCGGCCGTAGCGTCGTCGAGGCCCTCGACGAGCACCACCTCATGGTCGACCTCTCCCACAGCGGTGAACGCACCTGCCTGGAGGCGGCCAAGGCCGCCCGGCTCCCCGTGTCGATCAACCACACCGGCTGCCGGGCCGTCGCCGACCTGCCCCGCAACAAGACGGACGAGGAACTGCGCCTGGTGGCCTCGCGCGGCGGGTTCGTGGGCATCTACTTCATGCCGTTCCTGAACCCGTCCGGTCACGCGAGCGCCGCCGATGTCGTCGAGCACATCGTCCACGCGGTGAACGTGTGCGGCGAGGACCACGTCGGCATCGGCACCGACGGCACCGTCACCTCCATCGACGACCTCGACACCTATCGCGCGCACCTCGCCGAGCACGTGGCCCTGCGGCGCGAGGCCGGCGTCGGCGCGGCGGGAGAACGGGACGACACGCTGCCGTTCGTGCTCGACCTCCGCGGAGTCGACCAGTTCCGCGACCTGATCCGCCTGCTGGAGCAGCGGGGTTACAGCTCCAGGCGTATCGAGAAGATCCTCGGCACGAACTTCCTCGACTACGCGGACCGGGTGTGGGCACCGGAGGCCTCGCGGTAGCCCACCCGCGTCCCGTCCGGACAAGTCGGCTCCCAGGGGCCCCTGTTGTCCCCGCGCCGGGCGTGACTACGGTGGCAGGCATGAAGATCAGCGTGGTCGCCGCAGCGCGAGAGGACGACAGCCCGGTAGAGGAACCCCTGAGGGTCGCGACGGTCGCCGACCGGCTCGGGTACGACGAGGTGTGGGCGGGGGAGGGGCCCACCTGGGACTCGTTCGTACTCGCCACCGCCATCGGACAGGTCACGGAGCGCGTCTCCGTGACGGCCGGACCGGTGCCGGTCTCGGTCCGTGACCCACTGACCATCGCCAGAGGCGCCGCGTCGGCCGCCGCCGTGATCGGCCGTCCGGTCGGTGTCGCCCTCGGGACCTCCAGCAAGCGGGTCGTCGAGGGCGTGCACGGCCGCCCCCGCACCCGGCCCGCCGCGGAACTCGCCCGCTCCGCCGAGGCCGTCCGCGCCCTCCTGCACGGTGCGCCCGGCGAGCCGATCGTGCCCGGCAGCTCGTTCCGCCGCAGGCAACGGCCGCCGGGCGGCCCGCTCACCGTCGCGGCCTTCGGTGACCGGGCGATCGCGGCGGCCGCCGAACACGCGGACCGGATGCTCCTCGACGTCGTCTCCCCCGAGCAGGTCGCCGAGCTGCGCGCCAAACTCGTCGCCGCCGCCGAGCGCGTCGGCCGGACACCACCACGGCTCGCCGCCTGGCTGCCCGCGGCCGTCGACCCCGAGCCGGAATCGGTCCGCCAGATCCTGGGCAGTGTCGTCGGCTATCTGACGGTGCCGGGCTACAGCGACATGTTCACCACGGCGGGCTTCGGCGACTCGGTCGAACAGGCGCGGACCGGCACCGACCGGGAGACCCTCCTCGCGAAGCTCCCGCAGGAGGCCGCGACCACGGTCGGCCTGGTGGGCGACCTCGCCACCGTCGAGGCCAGGATCGCGGCCTACGCCGCCGCGGGGCTCGACGAGATCGCCCTCGTCCCCGCCACCGACGGTGACCCGGGAGGCGAACGCACCCTCACCGCACTGGCGGGCGCACGGAACGCCCCACGACCGAACGGCAACTGAAGGAACAGGCCCCTGGCAACAGGTGTGGGTGACCGGCCGTCGCGGGCAGCGCCTGCCCGCGACAGCCGGTCACCCACACCCCTTCGGCGTGTCCGAGAACGAACGCTCGGACGGATGGGTGCCGGCACCCGGTGCGCGCGATTCACGTGTCGAGGCGATCGAATCCATCGCCAGGTCTTGCTGTGGCGGCGCATCCGTTCGTAGCATCGCCGTATTCGTTCACCGGACCGGAGGAGCCCCTCGATGGACCGCACCCGCCTGCAGCAGCTCCTGGCCCGCGAGAGTGCCGAGGCCGAGCGCCGCAACCCGCGGTCCAGGGCCGCCTACGAGCGGGCCGACCATCTCTTCGGCAGGGTCCCGATGACCTGGATGAACAAGACGGCGGGCGCCTTCCCGCGCTATCTGGACACCGCTCGCGGCGCCCGTGTCACGGACATCGACGGGCACGAGTACGTCGACTTCTGCCTCGGTGACACCGGCGCGATGGCCGGACACTCCCCGGCGGTGGTGGCCGAGGCCGTGCAGGCCCGGTTCGCCGAGAGCGGGGGCGCGACCGCGATGCTGCCCACCGAGGAAGCGGAGTGGGTCGGCGCCGAACTGACCCGCCGCTTCGGACTCGCCCGCTGGAGTTTCGCGCTCACCGCGACCGACGCCAACCGCTGGTCCATCCGGCTCGCACGGGCGGTCACCGGACGCCCCAAGATCCTCGTCAACAGTTACAGCTACCACGGCAGTGTCGACGAATCGCTGATCGTGGTCGGCCCCGACGGCGAGGGCGCCGCCCGCCCCGGAAACGTCGGAGCCCCCTGCGACGTCACCCTCACGAGCCGCGTCGCGGAGTTCAACGATCTCGCCCAGCTGGAGCGCGAACTCGCCCACCAAGACGTCGCCGCCGTCCTCATGGAGCCCGCGCTCACCAACATCGGCATCGTCCTGCCCGAACCGGGCTACCTGGAGGGAGTCCGCGAGCTCACCCGCCGGTACGGCACCCTCCTGATCAACGACGAGACGCACACCTTCTCCGCCGGACCGGGCGGCTGCACCGCCGCCTGGAACCTGGAGCCGGACATGCTCACCATCGGGAAAGCGATCGGCGGGGGCATCCCGGCCGGTGCCTACGGGCTCTCGGCCGACCTGGCCGAACGACTGCTGGGCCGCGCGGACCTCGACCTGATCGACATGGGCGGTGTCGGCGGCACCCTCGCCGGGAACGCGCTCTCCGTCGCCGCGATGCGGGCGACCCTCGAACACGTCCTCACCGACGGGGCGTTCACCGCCATGGCGAAGCTGTCCGAGCGGTTCGAGACCGGGGTGCGCGCGAGTATCGAGAAGTGGCGGCTGCCGTGGTCGGTCAGCCGGCTCGGCGCCCGTACCGAATACCGCTTCGCCGATCCCGCGCCGCGCACCGGCACCGCGTCGGCAGCCGCCGCGGACACGGAACTCGAGGACTTCCTCCACCTCTACCTCGCCAACCGGGGCATCCTCCTCACCCCCTTCCACAACATGGCGCTCATGTGCCCCGACACCACCGAGCGGGACGTCGACCTGCACACCGAGGTCTTCGCCGGCGCCCTGGCCGAACTGGTCGGCTGAGCAGCGCCGTTCGACCCGCCGAGAGCCGGACGGAAAGGAACCGCGTGGACGAGATCGACAAGGCCATCCTGCGTGAGCTGCAGATCGACGGCCGTATCGCGTACGCCGAACTCGGCCCGAAGGTCGGCCTGTCGGCGTCGGCCGCCCGCCAGCGCCTGCAACGCCTGCTCGACTCCCAGGCGGTGCAGGTCGTCGGCGTCACCGACCCGATGGGCATGGGAGGTCAGGCGATGGCCCTGCTCGGCATCGGCGTCGACGGGGACCCACGAGCCGTCGCCGACATGCTCGCCGAACGGACCGAGGTCGTCTACTCCGTGCTGACCTCGGGCGGCTTCGACCTGTTCGCCGAGGTCGTCTGCCCGGGACCGCGCGAGCTGCTGGACTTCGTCAACGACGTCGTGCGGCCGGTCGAAGGGGTCCGGCAGGTGCAGTCGTTCCCCTACTTCGGGATCCACACGCACCGGTTCCTCTGGAACGTCGGCTGAACGATCGCCCCGCGGGAGTTACGGCGCCGCACTCCCCGGCGACGTCTTCCCGGGCGTGGCGACCTGAACGCCGAGCGGGCGGGCCAGACCGATCACGCCCTCGTCCAGGCGCTGGAGATGACGCAGGACCCGGCCCGTGACGCGGTCGTGGCGCGGGTGACCCGGGGCGTCCGGCTCCAGCATCGAGGCGAGACTCGCGCCCGTCTCCGCGACCCCGTCGGCGGTCTCGTCCTCGACCCGCGCGACGAGGACGTCGATGTTGTGGCTGATGCGCCGGCCCGCGAGCTTGAGCCGCGGGTCGGCCGCCACCGTCCGGCTGTAGGGCAGGAGTTCGGCCGTCGCCGCCAGCGACCGGGCGTGGTACGCGCAGGTCTCCAGCAGGGCGACGAGGTAACGGGCGGTCTGGCGGCGGGCCCTGAGCGGCGTGATCGGGTGCGTCAACGGCTGCGTGGAGGACCGCAGATCCTCCAGCGCCGTGTCGAGATCACGCGCCTTGTCCAGCAGGTCGAGCGCCACCCCGCCGCTCAACTGGTCGACCGCCGCGCTGCTGACGTCCCCGAGCCGGGCCAGCACGGTGGCGAGGAGCTCGTCGGTACGCCGGTCCGTGGGCACCGGCAGCACCAGGGCCGCCGCGACCACCCCGCAGGCCGCGCCCAGCGCCGTCTCCTCGATCCGCAGGAAGAGCACCGAGGCGCTGTAGGTGTTGAGCAGCGTGTACAGCAGGCCCAGCATCGCCGTCACGAAGAACGACATCAGGGCGTACGACAGCGGGGCGGTGAAGAACATCGCGAAGATGAACAGCAGCACCAGCGTGAACGCGATCCAGGTGTGGTTTCCGACCATGCCGGCGAGTCCGACACCCGCGATCACGCCGAGCACGGTACCGAGCAGCCGTCGATAGCCCTTGACCAGGATCTCCCCGGTCGAGGACGTGTTGAGGAAGACGACCCAGCAGGTCAGCACCGCCCAGTACCAGCGCTGGCTGGACAGGAACTCCCCGCCGACGATGGCGAGGGCCGAACCGACCGAGACCTGTACCGCGGCCCGGGTCGTCGGCCGCTGCAGCCCCTTGCGCGCCGACTCGTCCTCCTCGGCCTCCTCGGCGCCCGCGATGGCCACGTCCTCGGCGTCCAGCTCCTCGCGGGAACGCGTCGTCTCCGGCGAGTCGTCCGACTCGTCCTGGGGCCCGTCGAGCGCCAGCCGCAGACCGAGGACGGAACGCGCCGCCTCGCCGATACCGCGGAAGACGTCCTGCACGGCGGCCGAGGCACGCGGCAGGTTCTCCTCGTCCCGGTAGCCGAGCAGGCGGTTGCGGACCTGCGCGACACCGGTGCCCCGCTCACCGGAGGCCGGGCGGGCGACGAGTAGCCGCAGCGCCTCGAGGTCGCGCCGCAGGACAGCGGTGGTGTCGTCCTGCGCCCGCAGCCGGTCGCCCGGGGCGGGCAGCGGCGCGTCCGGCAGATGCAGGGTGAGCGTGTCGGCCCGCTCGGCGCTGCGGGCGGTGAGGATGAGGACACCGAGCCGCTCCGCGGAGATCTCGGCGTCGGCCACACGGCGCTGGACCAGTGAGGCGACCGTACTGTCGCTCGTGCCCTCCTCCAGGCGGCCCTGGATCATCATCGCGCTCTCGTGCAGCCGCGCGGTGTTCTGCCGAACGTCCTCCAGCGCCTTCTCGGCCCGGTCGGGAGTGGCGTCGAGGAGGTCGATCTGCGCGGACACCAGCTGGGCCAGCCGCGCGCGGAACGCCTCGCGCAGCCGCAGCAGGACGCGTTCGGGTGTCTCGACGACGAGGCCGAAGCGGACGACGGCACTGCAGACGAAGGCCACGGCGAGCGTCGCGACCAGGCCGGGGAGCGTGGAGAAGGTGACGCCGACGAACAGCGAGACGAAGTAGATCTGGAAGCCGATGAGTCCGAGCGCCCACCCGCGGTCCCCGAACCGGCGGCTGTAGACCGCCGTGAAGATGAGCGCGACGAAGAACAGGTCGCCCGCGACGACATGGTGGTTCAGCCATGCGCCCAGCGTCATCGCCACGATGGCCACGGGCAGGCCGAGCAGGAGGGTGCGGGCCTGATCGCCGCGCTGCTTCTCCTTGATCGCGAACGTGCCGACCATCGCGGTCATCGCACCGGCCACCATGTGAGTGACATCGGCACCGAGCAGGCTCAGGACGGCGAGCGCGAGCGCGATGGCGCCGACGGTCCGGAGGCCGGCCATGAGCCGCAGCAACCCCGGGTCGGAGGCCGCGTACCGGTCCCAGATCCCTGCGTACCGGTCCCAGATCCCCGCCCGACTCGGCCTGGTCACTGTCCTCACGCTGCGCTTTTCCCCGCTCCCGCGTCATGATCCGGAACTCCAGCATGGCATGCGGGGGTCACACGGTCCGCGCTGCCCCACCGTCCGGCACCCTCGGCCGCGGAACGCGGACCACCGCGTTCCGGCAGGGGGCGAGCCGCCGCGCGCCGACGGGGAGCCGGGGCGGACACGGCCGGCAGCGGACGGGGACTCAGCACGGCTCGGGCCGGAGGAAGACCTCGTCCTCGTAGCACCACGCCCAGGTCTCGCCCGGCTCGGCCGAGCGGACGAGCGGGTGGCCGGACCGCTCGTGATGGGCGGTGGCGTGCTGCCCGCGCGAACTGTCGCAGCAGCCGATATGGCCACAGGTCAGACAGGCGCGCAGATGCACCCAGGTGCTGCCCCGGGCGAGGCACTCCGCGCAGCCTCCCGCGCCGGAGAAGCCGATCCCGGGCACGGCCTGCTCCAGGTGGGAGCAGCTCCGTCCCTCCGGTCGTCCGCCGTCCGCGGCGACCACCCAGCCATGTGCCGTTGCCTCGTCGGGTGCCATACGTCGAGTCTCCCCGCCCGGCGCGGGCCACGCAGTCCGTCCTGGTCGCCGGCCGCGGCCGTTCAGAAGATCACGGTGCACCAGCGGTTGACGAAGGCGGACCGGTCCGGTGCGGGCGGCCCCGCGGACTGCCGCGCGGCCGGTACGGCCGGGGATTCGGGGCGACGTGCGGCCCGATCGGCCGACGCCTCCGTGTGCTGGGGACCGACGGCACTCGGCCCGTTGATCGGATCAGCTGGTGACATGGCCGGTGAACGAGCGAGCGCCTCGCGAGGACACGGCGCCGGAGACTGCGCGGGCCCGCGCGGCGCGTGACGAAGATCATCGTTGCCGCGAATCTGTTTGCATCTGCCACGAACGAGTAAACGAGTCTCTGGACCACTCCCGGGCTCAGAGCAGCGAAGACACAGAAGGCGGAGAGGACGCTTCATGGCAGTCACCGAGACCAACCCTGTCGATCCGGAGGCGGTCAAGCGTCATCGCACGCTGTTCAGAGCCGTACGGAGGCGCAGGAATCCGCCGCTGCGACGGACCGACATCACGGTCACGGACGAGGCGGCCGTCAAGCGCGCGGTGAAGGCGGCGTCGCTCGGCAACGCCATGGAGTGGTTCGACTTCGGCATCTACAGCTACCTCGCCGTCACCATCGGACACGTCTTCTTCCCGTCCGGGAACGGCACCGTCCAGCTCCTGTCGTCGTTCGCGACCTTCGCCGTGTCCTTCCTGGTGCGCCCGCTCGGCGGCATGGTCTTCGGGCCCATGGGTGACCGGGTCGGCCGCAAGAAGGTGCTCGCCATCACCATGATCATGATGGCGGTCGGCACCTTCGCCATCGGGTTGATCCCCTCCTACGCCACCATCGGCTTCTGGGCCCCGGCCCTGCTGATCCTGTTCCGTCTCGTTCAGGGCTTCTCCACGGGCGGCGAGTACGGCGGCGCCTCCACCTTCATCGCCGAGTACGCGCCGGACCGGCGCCGCGGGTTCTTCGGCAGCTTCCTGGAGCTCGGCACGCTCGCCGGGTACGTGGGCGCGGCCGGCCTGGTCACGGTGCTGACCTCCGCGCTGGGCAGCGACGGCATGGAGTCCTGGGGGTGGCGCGTGCCGTTCCTGGTGGCGGGGCCGATCGGACTCGTCGGTCTGTATCTGCGGCTGCGGCTGGACGAGACGCCGGCGTTCCAGAAGCTGGAGGACGAGTCCGCGCACAAGGCGTCCGACGCCGCCTCCGCGGTGGAGACGACCGCCAAGGGCGACCTCGCGAAGATCTTCCGTGACTACTGGCCGACGCTCATCCTGTGCGTCTGCCTGGTCGGCGCCTACAACATCACCGACTACATGCTGCTGTCGTACATGCCGACGTACCTGTCCGACGAGATGGGCTACAGCGAGACGCACGGGCTGATCATCCTGATCGCCACGATGGTGGTGCTCATGCTGATCATCAGTCAGGTCGGCAAGCTCTCCGACCGCTTCGGCCGCAAGCCGCTGCTGATGGCCGGCATGCTCGGCTTCCTGTTCCTGTCCGTCCCCGCCTTCCTGCTGGTCCAGCAGGGCAGCCCGGTGGCGGTGTCGGCGGGCATGCTGATGCTGGGTCTCTCGCTGGTCTGCATGCTGGGCACGATGTCGGCCGCCCTGCCCGCGCTGTTCCCGACCCAGGTCCGCTACGGCTCCCTCTCCGTCGGCTACAACCTCTCCGCCTCCCTCTTCGGCGGTACGACCCCGCTGGTGATCACCGCGCTGATCTCGGTGACCGGAAGCGAACTGATGCCCGCGTACTACGCGATGGCGGCGGCCCTCGTCGGCGTCATCGCGGTGGCCTGCATGAAGGAGACCGCGCGGCAGCCGCTGGCCGGATCGCCGCCCGCCGTCGGCACTCCGGAGGAGGCCGCCGAACTGGTGGAGCGTCAGGCGCCGGTCCCGCGGTTCTGAGTTCCGGGGCTCGTCTCCGGTCGGAGGCGACCGGGTGTGTGTGGTGCGCGGCAGCCGCCCCGTACGGCTGCCGCGCCCGCGGAAGCTCGCCGCCGTACGTCCCGGCCGGGCAGTCCCGGCTCTTGTGGGAGCGCTCCCAAGGCGTCAGGATCACGTCCATGAGCGCATCGCCGAGCATTCGCCCCTACCGGGCCGCCGACCGTTCCGCCGTCGCCGACGTCTGCGTGAGCACCGCGGACGAGGGAGGGGACTCGCGTGCCCGATACCCCGACGAGGGGCTGATGCCGGCGATCTTCGCCGAGCCCTACTGCCGGCTGGAGCCCGAGCTGGCCTTCGTCCTCGACGACGGGAGCGGTCGGGCGGTCGGCTACGTCGTCGGCACGGGTGACACCGAGGCGTTCGCGGCGCGCTTCCGGGAGTCGTGGATCCCGCGTGTCGCGCACCGCTACCCGGTCCCCACGGGCGCGCCGCGCTCGCCCACCGAGGAGATGATCGGGCTGCTGCACACCCCCGAGCGCATGATCCTGCCCGAACTGGCCGGCTATCCGGCGCACCTGCACATCGACCTGCTGCCGCAACATCAACGCCGCGGTCATGGAAGGGCGTTGATGCACACCTTCCTGACCGCACTGCACGACCGCGGGGTGCCCGCCGTCCATCTCGGCATGGTCACCGCGAACAAGGCGGCCCGGGCGTTCTACGACCGTCTCGGCTTCCACGAGATCCCCGTGGAGGACCCCGGGCCGCTCACGTATCTCGGCAGGGCCACGACGATCTCGTAGAACGAGCGCACTGAAAGGGAGTTGACGCGCGGCGGCACCGCACGGCCTTCCGTCGACATCCGGAAGGCCGTGCGGCGCTCGGGACCGTGCCTGGCGGTTCCAGCGGGCGGAGGACGGCCACCCGCCGGGACCGCCGTGAACGAGCGACCCGTCGGTCCGTGGTTCAGCGTGCGGCCGCGGTCACCTCGGTCGCGGCCGTGGGGCCCGCCTTGTCGGTGCCGGCCGCGGCACGGACCGCCGGGATGACGGCCGCGATCGCCGCGGCCACCAGGGCGACGCAGCCGCCGACGACCAGCCCGGTGCGGAAGCCGCTCTCGGAGGTGAAGGTGTAGCCGGCCGCCGAGGTCGTCATCTGCGCGAGGATGACGCCGACGACCGCCGAGCCGACCGAGGTGCCGAGCGAGCGCATGAGGGTGTTGAAGCCGTTGGCCGCGGCGGTCTCGGAGAGCGGCACGGAACTCATGATGAGCGCGGGCATCGCACCGTAGGCGAGGCCGACGCCACTGTTGATCACCATGCCGACCAGCATGAGGCCCCAGGCCGAGCCCATGAGGGCCAGCGACAGACCGTAGCCGAGGGCGATGACCAGGACGCCGCAGATCAGCGTGAACTTCGGGCCCCGGGCGTCGGTGAGCTTCCCGCCGTACGGGGAGACGATCATCATCATGATGCCGCCGGGAGCCATCCACAGGCCGGAGGCGAGCATCGACTGCCCCAGACCGTAGCCGGTGGCCTCGGGGAACTGGAGCAGCTGGGGGATGATCAGCATGCTGGCGTACATGCCGAAGCCGACGAAGATCGAGGCCACGTTGGTCAGCAGGACGCGGGGGCGGCCCGTCGTGCGCAGGTCGATCAGCGGGTCCTTGGTGCGCAGTTCCCAGGCGCCCCAGGCGAGCAGGACCACGACGGCGCCGATGAGCAGCCCGAGCGTCGTGGCGGAACCCCAGCCCCAGTCCGCGCCCTTGGAGACGCCGAGGAGCAGGAACACCAGGCCGAGGCCGAGCCCGAGCGCTCCGAGGGCGTCGAAGCGCTGACCCTTGGCGCTGGCCGGCACGTCGGGGATGAGGAACCAGATCAGCGTTCCGATGACGACGGCGAGGACCGCGGAGCCCCAGAAGAGGACCCGCCAGTTCGCGTACTGCGCGACCGCCGCGGAGATGGGCAGGCCGAGGCCGCCGCCGATGCCCATGGAGGCGCTGACCAGCGCGATCGACGAACTCAGCTTCTCCGTGGGCACCACGTCGCGCAGCAGGGCGATGCCCAGCGGCACCATGCCCATGCCCATGCCCTGCAGGCCGCGCCCGACGATCATCGGCGTGACGGACGAGGACAGCGCGCAGACGACGGAGCCGACCACGAGGGGGACGGAACAGGCGAGCAGCATCCGCCGCTTGCCCACCAGGTCGCCCAGCCGGCCGGAGACCGGGACGCAGACCGCGGCGACGAGCAGCGTCACGGTGATGACCCACGCGCTGTTCGCGGGGGTGGTGTGCAGGATCTCCGGCAGCTCGGCGATGAGCGGAGTGACCAGCGTCTGCATGATCGCCGCCACGGTGCCGGCGACGGCGAGTGTGGCGACCACACCGCCCGCTCGGGCGGTGGGCTGGGGGGCGTCCATGAGGGACTCCTCGGGTGTCTCGGTGTGTCTCTGGGTGACTGCCTGCGGGGCAAGGGATGTGCATCGTACACGTCGTATGTATCGCGCATGTGATGTGGCTCATGCATGCCTGTGTGGGAGCATGGTGGGGGCCGCGCCCATCCGTGCGACGCGCGGCCCGTGCGAGAGCGGAGGCGACAGGCGCGATGGTCAGGCCCACACATGAGGTCGAGTACGAGCAGATGCTGCTGAGCCGCCACGGCCTGATGCACCAGAAGGGCGGCCGGACCAAGGACGGCGTCCTGGAGCGCAGCGCGTACATCCTGCTCAGCCGCATCCGCGTCCAGGGGCCGATGTCGATCGGTGAACTGAGTGACGCCTTCGGGCTCGACGCCTCCACCCTCAACCGGCAGACCGCGGCCGCCATGCGTGCCGGTCTCGTCGACCGCATCCCCGACCCCGGCGGCGGCATGGCCCGCAAGTTCCGTATCACGGAGGAGGGTTCACGCCTCCTGGACCAGGAGCGGCAGGGTCTCATCAGCTCCCTGGACCGGGTCATGGCCGAATGGTCGGAGCCGGACATCGCCGCGTTCGCGTCGTACCTGCGGCGCTTCAACGCCGACATCGAGCGCATCGGCGGTCGTCGCTGGCCGCGTCCCTGACCGGACCGCCGGCCGGGGGACGGCCACCGGAAAATCCGGTGACCCGCCGGCCCGGCACCCCCTAGCCTCACCCGCATGGACAGGACCGGGGGACTGCTGAACGTCGTCGATGTCGAGGCGACGTGCTGGGAAGGAACGCCGCCGCCCGGTGCCGTGAGCGAGATCATCGAGATCGGCCTGACGGTCGTCGACCTGGAGCGGGGCGTACGACGGGCGAGGCACCGGCTGCTGGTGCGGCCCGCCCGGTCCACCGTGAGCGCCTTCTGCACGGAGCTGACGGGGCTGACCCAGGACGAGGTCGACCAGGGGGCCGATTTCGCCGACGCCTGCCGTGAGTTGGCCGCGCGACACCACGCGGGGGAGCGGCCGTGGGCGAGTTGGGGCGACTACGACCGCCACCAGTTCACCCGCCAGTGCGCCGCCGCCGACACGCGCTACCCGTTCGGTCACCGGCACACGAACGCCAAGGCCGTCTTCGCCGCCGCGCACGGTCTGCGCAAGCGGCCCGGCATGGCGCAGGCCCTTCGGATCGCCGGACTGCCCCTGGAGGGAAGGCATCACCGGGGCGAGGACGACGCCTGGAACATCGCCGCGCTGGTTCTCCGCCTCGCCGAGCGGGGCGCCTGGCCGGACGTTCCCTAGGCCCGCGACACCACGGCGAGGACCCTTGCCGTACCGGCTCGCCGCCCGCCGGTCCGGCGCCGACGATCGCGGTTCCGGCGCCCGCGCGGCGACGGGGCGGCCCGCCCGCGACGCGACCCCGCCGGGGCAGGGCGTCCGGCCCGTTCACTCCCAAGGGTTGTTTCCCGGCAGGTCCACGTGAACGGCGTGTGAGGCGGGTCTGCCGGGGGAGAACCTGGCCCGTACGTGAACGCCGTCGCCGAGGAGCCCCGCGTGTCCGATGTCGTCTTCACCGCGGATTTCGCCTCCACCCGTCAATGGGTCGCGGGCCGTTCGTGGGCCTATCCCGACGGCGGCCCGGTCAACCCGGGCGATGACAAGCTCGACCACCTGGTGGCCGACCCCGCCTACTGCCGAACGGGGGTCTTCCGTGCCACCCGCCGCTCCGACGGGGCGTGGGACGCGGGGCTCCTCACCACCGAGGGCAGCGAGGACGCGTTCATGGTCCGCACGGGGGACGTGCTGGAGGCCCGGGTCAGACTGCCCACGGCCCTCGGCGCGTGGCCGGCCATCTGGACGTGGCGGGACGGCGGCCAGGAGATCGACGTCTTCGAGTACCACCCCGACAACCCCGACCTGCTCGAACTCTCCAACCACGTCCGGGAAACCCATCACTACTACCGTGATGAGGCGGTTCGGCCCGGGGCGTGGGTGGATCTCGTCGTCGAGTTCGGCGCGCACCACGTCGTGTGGTGGGTGAACGGCGTCCGGGCCTTCGCCGACCGGCGCGGCGTGGGCAGGCACTGGGAGGCGTATCTCATCGTCAACCTGTCGGTGTGCGGCGGGCGTTACCACCCGCCGCCCGCTCCCGACGTCTCCGAGATGGACTTCGCGGTGGACGGCCTGATCGTCCGCAGGCCCGGGTCCGACGAGCCGGACGGGGTGGCGGTGGACGTCCGCCTGCTCGACTGACCCAGCGGGGCCGCCGTGGACGAAGTCGGTTGACCCAGAACGACATTGGGCCCGGGCGAGTGCATCCGGCGGGCGGTGTGGCGCGGAAGTACGGCATCAGTAGCGACGTCGCGTTCGTGCGCGTCGCACCGACAGGTGCCGAGGGCCATGACGAATCCGCAACCGGGGCGAGAGTCTCCCGAGGCCGCGTACATCGGTCACGTGGGCAGTTGCCGCACGTGTCGGCGGGAGTCGGGCCGCTGCCCGAACGCCGAGCGTCTGTGGCGGCTCTACCAGGAGTGGCGCGGCGGCTACGGCACCCGTCCCGGGGGAGCCGAGTGAGACCGTGTGAACGGCCCGCCTCGAACGCCCGCACTCGTCCCGCTCTCGCGACCGCACACGGCCCGGACGACGTGGGGGAGCGGTAGTTCCCCCTGCCACCCGCCTCCGGTCGAGCTGGACAGGGACGACCGGAGGCGGGTCCACCCGGGGTCGATCCGCGGCGGGCCGCGTGCGTATCCGGCACCCGGCTCCTCGCGCGCGACGGGACGGCTCCGGCACGGCGGCTCCGCCGGAGTCGTGCCGCCGTCCGTGACGCTCGCGCTATCCTCGGCGACCGCTCGTGACGTCGCGACGGCCGGGCCCGCACGGGTGCCTGCGTGTCCCTGCTCCGACGGGCGGAGGCCGCACCAAACCGTCGTCGCCTCGGCTACGGATATCCAGTGACCGGCGGCACAATCGCTCGTCGGCCTAGGGTGAGGCGTCGAGAACGCTCTGACGGTGAAGAGGTGTCATGCGAGGCTCTGCGCGGATGTCCGCCCGTGACGGACAGCGTCCCGGGGCGGCCCGGGCACTGACGGCGCTGGTGCCGCACCGGCTCACCGGCGAGAACGCGGGACCGACGCGGGCCGCGGTGCTGATCCTGCACGGGGGCAGGGCGGACAGCCTGGCTCCCTCCCGGCCCTGGCATGTCTCCGGGCTGCGTATGCGGCCCTTCGTGGGCTCCGTCACGCGGGCCGTGCCGGACGAGGACGTCTTCGTCGGGCAGGTGCGCTACCGCGTACGGGGCTGGAACGGAGCCGCCGCCGATCCGGTCACCGACGTACACCGGGCGCTCACCGAGCTCACGGAGCTGGTGGGAGACGTGCCGGTGGTACTGGTCGGCCACTCGATGGGCGGCCGTGCCGCGCTGCGCGCCGCGGCCGCGCCCCAGGTCCGGGCCGTGGTCGCCCTCGCGCCCTGGTGCCCGCAGGGCGAGCCGGTGGCGCATCTGCGGGACAAGCGGGTGATCGTGCTGCACGGCGACCGGGACCGGATCACCGAGCCCGCGGCGTCCTTCGCCCTGGTGCGCCGGGCCGCGAAGGAGGGCTCCTCCGCGAGCGCCGTACGGGTCGCGGGCGGCGACCACGCGATGCTGCGGCGCGCGCGGACCTGGCACGAGGCCACGGGCTCGGCGGTCGCCGCTCTGGTGTCCCGGGCCGACGGCCCGGACGGACGGCTTCCCGCCGAGGGGCCGAACGGCGAACCCGGCGTCCTCTAGGACCGCGTCCCGCCCCGCACGAGGCGGCCCCCGCCGGCCAGCCTCTAGACGGAGTCCAGCCGGTCCGCGGGATCGGGGCCGGGGGCGAAGGAACGACGCGAGCCGGCCGTCACGCGCGGGGCGGACCCGGGAAGCGGACCGCCCGTGGACGGATCCCAGCTGAGGATCCACTCGAAGTCGCGCTGCAGCCGCCTGGCTTCGCTCCGGACGAGTGTCGGTATGTCGCCGCGTTCGGAGATCAGTTGGGCGTAGATCGGTGCATCGTGCACGTGGGGACCTCGACTCGCTCTCAGGGCCTTCCGCGGGCCTTCCTTGCCTCGACGTTAGGGCCGCGAAGCCGACGCGGTGGTCATCCGGCCGGGTCGGCCAGAACCGGTCACGGCGTGACCATCGACAGCCGCCGATGTCGAACGAGCCGTCAGGGAACGCCAGTTCTGTTCGCACCCCGAATGGCCCGTTCCGGGCCCACCCGAAGCCCCGGTCCGCTGTGGAGACTTGGTGAACGGACCTGGGCGAAGGCGGACTCGCGGACGGGGCCCGCAGTCGAACGCGGTTGTCCCGACGGCCGATTCGCGCACGGGGTGTGCTCCCGTCGTCGCAGAGCGGGGCGATGCGATGAAGGTCACGAAAATGTATCGGACATCTGGGACGTGGATCTTCACACGGGGGTCACAACATGGCTAAGTTGACGACCAGGCCGCCCGACTCCCTCCGGCGAAAGCTCGCCGGGCGGTGCGGCCTCCGCCGAGTCCGGCCCGCCCTCGTGGCAGCCGGAGCCGGGGACCCACCGAACCTGGGGTGAATCGGCCAACCGCCTTACGAGGCACAGGCCGTAGGGCATACCTTCCGGAACCGTCCGCCCGAACCCGACAGCTAACCCGGTAGGCGGACGACGGAAGGAGTGCCATCCCCATGGCGCCGGAACGCACCCAGCCCAGTGGCGACGAAGTCCGCCGACGGCTCGCATCCCTCTACGACCGGGCCGAGGACGACACCGGCAACTTCAACGCCACCCGCGCTCTGGCGGGCCTCTCCTCACGCCAGGGCGACCGGCGCGCCGTGGCCCGGAGGCTCATCGACCAGCGCCCGGCCGGGGACGAGCGCGGAGGGATCGACACCGCCCAGAGCGACCTGATGCGCCAGTGGTTCGACGGGGCGCGCTCCCGGCTCGGACCCACGGTCGCGGCCGTCCTGCCCGTCGACCGGCAGCCCGACCGCGGGCGTGAGGCAGGCCGGCCCGGTGGAGCTGCGGGACGCCCCGAACTCCCCGCCCAAGGCGCGCGCGCCGTCGCCGAGTTGACGGCGGCGCCCGTACGGGAACTGGCGGCGGGCCCGGTCGCGGAACTCACCGCGGCACCCGTCGCGGAACTCACCGCGCGCCCCGTTCTCGAACTGACCGCGGGCCCGGCGTCCGAGCCGACGACCGGGCGCGCCCTCGCCGTGCCGGACAGCGGCTCCAGGGCCACCGGACCCCTCCCCGTGGTGTCGGCACCCGCGCCCGCCTCGGATGCGTCCTCCCCGCGTTTCCGCAAGGACCGAGCCCGGCGCAAACTGGCCGCCGCGCAGGACCTGCTGACCCGGCACAACGCGCTGCGGAGCGTCGAGGCGCCGGTCCCGTACCCGTCCGTGGAACCGCCCGCCGTGGAGACGGCCGTCCCGGCGGCCCCGTACTGGCCGGCGGAGAACGTGCCCGTGCCGGCCGCCACGTACGCGTACGCGTCGGTGGCGAGTGCCGCCTGGCCGGCCGTGGAGGCCGGGCACCCGCAGGTGGCGAGCGCCCCGCTTCCGGTCGCGGCGGTCGAGTACCCGCCGGTGCGGGAGCCGTGGTCCGCCCCGGCCGTCGACGACAGCCGGCGCCCGTGGCCGGCGCCCGTGAACGAGCCCGCGCCCGGGGCTCCCTGGTCCGCCGGCCCGAACCCCGGCTTCGACACCGGAAGCATCGCCGCCGTCGTGGCGCCGCCGGTCACCGGGTACGACACCCGGGCCGCCGAGGCCGTGGCGTTCGCCCGCGCGCAGGTCGGCAGGCCGTGCGTGTGGGGAGCGTCCGGGCCTGGTTCGTACGACCCCTCCGGCCTGACCCAGGCCGCCTGGCGCAGCGCCGGTGTGCTGCTTCCGCGGTCGACGTCCGACCAGGCGCGGATCGGACCGGCGATCGCCCTGGCGGGTGTCCAGCCGGGCGACCTGGTCTTCTTCCACGGGGACCTGAGCCACGTGGGCCTCTACGTCGGCGACGGCATGATGGTCCACGCGCCCAGCCCCGGGGGGCGGATCACCGAGGAGTCCGTCCAGCACGCCGGGCAGGCGGCGATCCACAGCGTCGTACGGCCGGTCTGAGCGGCGGGGTCGGCCGCGGGCATCCCGCGGCCGACCGGACCCTCGGACTCCCCGGCCTCGCCGGAATCAGAACTCGCTGTCGATTCCCGTGACGGCGGCCGGTCCCAGTGGAGCGTCGTTCTCGGACAGGCCGCTCTCGCGCAGCGCGCCGGAGACGAGCCGAACGGCCTCCGCCTCGGCGGTCCGCCGGTCCGCCGCCTCGACCTCCAGCCGGACCGAGAACGTGTGGTTCTCGTCCACGGTGAGCAGGCTCAGCTCCTCGGTCTCGCCCAGGTCCGTGTTCTGCGGGTCCTGAGGGCGCAGCCTGCGTTCCACGTCTGCGCGGGAGGCGTCCGAGACGCCGTGGACGAACGTCCCGGGAACGGTGATGACGTAGGTGGTCACAGGAACTCCTCGCGTGCGTGCCCCGCGGGCCTGGGTGCGGTCGGCAATGTGATCGCCCGTATACCCCGCATTGTGACGGCCACCCGCGGCTTCTTCGCGTCGGGCGCCCTTCGCGGCGTGGTCACGTGTGTGCCGTGCGGTGTTCGGGTGGCGATACGGTCGGACTCATGGCTGATGCTCGGTTGACCACCGCCTCGTTCCTCGTGCTCGGCGTCATCGACAAGCTCGGCGAGGCCAGCGCGTACGACGTCAAGGGCGAGGCGGCGCGCACGGTGGCGCCCTTCTGGTCCGTTCCGCACGCCCAGGTCTACGCGCAGTGCGACCGCCTCCTGGAGGCCGGCCTGTTGTCGCAGGTGCGCCAGGAGAGCGGACGCAACCGCCGGGTGCTCACGCTGACCGACGAGGGCAGGGCCGCGCTGCGCGACTGGCTGGACGACACCGCCTTCGTCCCGGTCGAGGCGCGCGAACGCGGCATCCTCAAGCTCTGGTTCGGCGGACGGCCCGATCTCCTCGGTCCCGTACAGCTCGGCGAGCACCGGCGGACCCTCGGCGACTACGAGGAGCTCGCGGAGAGCGTGGGGGAACTGCTGACCCGTGGACAGCGCGACGCCCTGGAGTTCGGCATCCGGTACGAGCGGATGATGGTCGACTTCTGGACATGGGTGCAGCGGCGGGACGAGGACGCGACGGACCGTTGACCCCGGCGCCCGGGCGGCCCTACCGTCTCGATAGTCCAAACGAGACTATTGATGGTCGGGTCGCGACCACGAACAGGGAGCCGCCGTGCGTCGTCCGACGGGCACCACATGGCGCCGGATAGCCGTCATCGCCGTCTCGGCCGTGTGCGTGGGATACGCGCCCGTCGCGATGACCGAGCTGTGGCCGTACGCGCGCCCCGGCGCCCCGGCGTTCGGCGAATGGATCCTCGGGCGGGTGGTCTCGCCCCGCTATGTCGCGGACGCCCTGGCCACCCGGATCGAGCCGTACCGCCACAGCCTCGTCCCGCTGATCGTGCACTCTGTCCTCGGCGGCCTGCTCATGCTCCTCGGTCCCGCGCAGGTGCTCACCGCCGTGCGTCGGCGGACCCGCCTGCACCGCGCCCTCGGGGTGGTCTTCGCGGTCACCGTCTACGCGTCGATGGCCGGCGCCGCGCTGTACCTGGCGCGGACCGCGCCCGCGGACGCGTTCAGCGGGGCCGCCTTCTGGATCGTGCTCGCCACCATCCTGGTGGGCACCGTCCTGAGCGTGACGTTGGGCGTGCTCGCCGCCGTCGCCGGCCACCCGGACCTGCACCAGCGCTGGATGCTCCTCTGCTACGGGTTCCTCCTGACGGCACCCCTGCTGCGGTTCGAGTGGGGCGGCCTGCCCATGATCATGCCCGGCCTCTCCATGGCGGAGATCAACCGCGCGGCCACCATGCACCTCGGCTCGGTGGTGGCCTTCGGCGCCCTGATCGCCTCGCGTTCCCTGGACCGGCGCCGCAAGATCGCCGGCATGTCCCGGTCGTGGGCCCCGCTGCCGGTCCTGGCCGTCGCCCATCTCGCCGGAGCTGCCGCCCTCGCCTGGATCGTCCGCTCCTCCCTGGATTTCGGCGCCCCAGGACGCCGGCTGCTGCTCGCGTATCTCCTGCCGTACGCCGTCACCTACGCGGTCATGGCCTCCTGCGCCCTGCGCACCGGTCGTGAAGGCCGCCTCTGGGCCCGGGAGGAGTGGCGCCTGCACTGGACGGCCCTGTGTCTGGCGCCGGTGCTGTCGGCCGCCGCCGCTCCGCTCTTCGAGCGGACGCTGGGCCTCGACCGGCTCACGGCGGTCTCCGCGGGAGCGGCGATCGGCTGCGGCGCGCTGGCGACCACGGCGACCCTGGTGGTCAGCCTGCGCGTCATGTACGCCCGGGAGGTCCTCAAGCGGGCCGCACCCGCTCGCGTCACGGCCACCCCCCTCACCTCACCCGTCTCCTAGCGGCACACCGCACACCGCCCGCCGTACGCACCGGAACGGGACCCGCGTGTCCGCCGGGCCCGGCCCTGAGCCGTCCCCGACGCCCGTCCGGCCCGACCACTTCGTCATCGACCCCGTCCGGAACGGAATCCCATGGCCGACGCATCCGACCTGCCCCCGCACGACGACACCGAGGAAGACCCGCGGACCGCGCGATCCCCTGCGGATCCGACCGGCGCGGCCGGCGACACGGCGGCGGCGGAACCGCCCGCCGTGGCGGAGCCGGCCCCGGCGGCCGCAGTGCGCGAGGCTCCGGGCAACGACGCGGAACGTGCCGCCGCGCCTCCGGCCGGGGGCGGACGGCCGCTCACCGCGGGTGTGGCGATGCTGGCCACCGCCGTGGCCGTGGTGAGCGTCATCGTCGGCGGGCTCCTGATGGCCGTCGGTCTCACCGGACACGTCTTCGGCGCCTGGCGCTCGCCGGAGTCGCTCACGCCGGGGCTGATCGGCGCGGGGATGCTCGGTACCGCGCCGGGGCTCTTCGCCGTGAGCCGCGCCCGGGCCTGGCACGAGGTCCGTTCCCTGGTCCTCCCGCTGGCGGTCGTCCTCGTCGGCCTCTTCGCGGTGAGCCTGCTCAACGCCGGGCACCTCTACATCGCCCGCGGCGGCTCCGTCGTCCCCGTCCTGTTCAGCCTCGGCTGGCTGTTCGTCCTCGGCGTGCTCTGCGTGTTCGCCCTCGTCGCCCTGGCATGGCAGTACTTCGCCCCCGCCCAGCCGTCCGGTCCGCGCACCGCGCCCCTCCCCGGCTGGTCGAAACCGGCCCTGGCGGTGCTCGGTTCGGCCTGGCTCGGCATCGGCGCGGGCCTGCTGACCCGGCCGGGATTCTGGGCCGCCTTCGTGCCCTGGAGCACCAGTCGTGCGGACGCCCAGGCGCTCGGCGTGTGGGCGCTCGCCCTCGGCGTCGGTGTCCTCGGTGCCCTCGCCGAGGACGACCTCACCCGCACCGGCGCGGCACTGATCGCCCTTCCGTGCACCGCTGTCACCGTGGCCGTCGTCCTCGCCTGCCGCGCCGCCGCCGTCCACTGGCACTCCGGCCCGGCTCTCTCCCTGGTCTGCATGGTGGGGGGTCTGCTGTTCGCCGGCGCGAGCGGGCGCGTGCTCCTCACCAGGACCTCACCGGCACGGTCGTAGCGGCACCCGCCCGCGTGTGCCGCCGGTCCACGGAGCCGGCGCCGGTCCGTCGGTACGGGGGCTTCGGGCCCGCCCGAGCCGTGGCACGCCGATCCCCGCGCCAGGCTAGAGTCCTCGCGTGCCGCACGCGCTCTCGGCGTGCACGGCGGTCCGGCGGTCCACGTACCCCGGCCGGCCGCGGCACGGATTTCGGGCAACGACGCCCGACCGGCGTTCCGTCGCCCCACACCCCCGGCACCGTACTGCCGCGGCGAGGGATGCACCGAGGACGCCTCGTCCCCCCGGAGACCGAGCGTGACGGGACGAACGAGCACGACGCGCGGTGTGTCCAGGGTCTGGACGCGGGCGCCCGACACGGAAACGGTTGCATGTTCTCATCGTTGTCCGCGGCCTCCCGGCTGCGTCCGCACGCCCCCGCCTGGCTCTCCGACCCGAAGGTCTGGCGCACCGAGGTGCTGGCGGGACTGGTCGTCGGGCTCGCGCTGATCCCCGAGGCGATCTCGTTCTCCGTCATCGCCGGGGTCGACCCGGCCGTCGGACTGTTCGCCTCGTTCACCATGGCCGTGACGATCGCCGTCGTCGGCGGACGCCGGGCGATGATCTCCGCCGCGACGGGTGCGGTCGCCCTGGTCATCGCTCCGCTCAACCGCGAGCACGGCTTCGGGTACCTCGTCGCCGCCGTGATCCTCGCCGGTGTCCTCCAGATCGTGCTGGGCGCGCTCGGGATCGCCAGGCTGATGCGGTTCGTACCGCGCAGCGTGATGGTCGGCTTCGTCAACTCCCTCGCGATCCTCATCTTCCTGGCGCAGGTGCCGGAGCTGACGGACGTGCCCTGGGCGGTCTACCCGCTGGCCGCCGCCGGGCTCGCGCTGATGGTCTTCTTCCCGAGGATCACGAAGGTGGTTCCGGCGCCGCTGGTCTCCATCGTCGTCCTCACGGTGATCACGCTCGCGGCCGGCATCGCGGTGCCCACCGTCGGCGACCGCGGTGACCTGCCCTCCGCGCTTCCCGTCCCCGGTCTGCCGGACGTGCCCTTCACGCTCGACACCCTCACGACGATCGCGCCCTACGCTCTCGCCATGGCGCTGGTCGGCCTGATGGAGTCGCTCATGACGGCCCAGCTCGTCGACGAGATCACCGACACGCGGTCCGACAAGACGCGGGAGTCCGTGGGCCAGGGCATCGCCAACATCGTCACCGGCTTCTTCGGCGGCATGGGCGGCTGCGCGATGATCGGCCAGACGATGATCAACGTGAAGGTCTCCGGCGCCCGCACCCGCCTGTCCACCTTCCTGGCCGGAACGTTCCTGATGGTGCTCTGCGTCGTCTTCGGGCCCGTCGTCTCCGACATCCCGATGGCCGCGCTGGTCGCCGTCATGGTCATGGTGTCGGTCGCCACCTTCGACTGGCACTCCGTCGCCCCGAGGACGCTGAAGCGGATGCCGGCGGGGGAGATCACCGTCATGGCCGTCACGGTCGCCTGCGTGGTGGCCACCCACAACCTGGCCATCGGCGTGGTCGTCGGTTCCGTCACCGCCGTGGTGATCTTCGCCAAGCGGGTCGCCCACGTCGCCGACGTCACCTCGGTCACCGACCCCGACGGGACGAGCGTCGTCTACCGGGTCACCGGCGAGCTCTTCTTCGCCTCCGCCAACGAGCTCGTCACCCGCTTCGACTACGCGAACGATCCCGGTCAGGTCGTCATCGACCTGTCCGCCACCCACGTATGGGACGCCTCGTCCGTGGCCGCCCTGGACACGATCGAGGCCAAGTACGCCCAGCGCGGCAAGAACGTCGAGATCACCGGCCTGAACGAGCACAGCGCCCGCATCCACGGCACCCTGAGCGGCGAACTCACCGGCAGCCACTGAGCGCTCGTGCGGACCCGCTCAGAGGCGCAGGATCACCAGGGCGGTGTCGTCCGTGGCGCCGCCGGGCGGAAGCAGCTCCGACAGCAGGGCGTCGGCGAGTGCCTCGGGTTCGTCTGCCCGGTGGTCGGACAGGGAGGCGGCGAGACGCCCGAGCCCCACGTCGATGTCCTCCCCGCGACGCTCGATCAGACCGTCGGTGTACAGGACCAGTGTGTCGCCGTCGGTGAAGCCGGTGCCGGCCTCGGGGCGGGGCACATGGAACGGCCGGGCGCCGAGCGGTGGGTCGGTGGCCCGGTCCAGGAACTCCACCCGTCCGTCGACGCGCAGCAGGAGCGGCGGGAGATGTCCGGCGCTGCTGTAGGTGAGGGAGTGGTTCTCCCAGTCGGCGCGGACGGTCACCGCCGTGGTGGACTCGGCGCCCTGGACGGAACGCGCGTACAGGCCGAGCACCTCAAGTGCCCGGGCGGGGCTGCTCGAAGCCCGTGACGCGGCACTGAGGGCACTGCGCAACTGGCCCATGACGCAGGCCGCGGCCAGCCCGTGGCCGACCACGTCCCCCACCGCGATCGACATCCGGCCGTCGGTCAGGTCCACCAGGTCGTACCAGTCGCCGCACACGTTGAGAGCGCTGGTGGCCGGCCGGTAGCGTACGGCGGCCCGGTGCGGGCCCATGTAGTGCGCGGCCGGCAGCAGCGCGTCCTGGAGGGCGAGCGCGACCTCCCGCTCGCGGGCGTGGGCCCGCCGCAGACGTTCGTTGACAGCCTGGAGTTCACGGGCGCGCGTGAACAGCTCGGCCTCCAGGAAGCGTCCCCGGTCGACGTCGGTCCGCCTGCCGCGGGCCCGGATCAGTTCGGTGACCTCCTCCACCCGGTGGACCAGCAGCTTCACGTTGCCGTCCTCGTCGAGGAGAGGAGCGTTGACGGGACTCCAGTACCGCTCCTGCCAGACACCCGGCCGGTCCAGGGACTCCACGTCGTAGCGCTGAAGGGCCATCGCGTCGCGCTGCCCGGTCTCCACCACCCGGCGCAGCGACGCCTCGAGGTTGCGTACCCCGTCGGACGCCGGATCGTCCGGCCGGGCGGGAAAGACGTCGAACAGATAGCGCCCCACCAACTGCTCACGGGAACGGCCGGAACCGGTCAGATAGTCGTCGTTGGCGTCGACGTAGACCAGCTCGGGGGTGAGCAGGGCGACCATGCCGGGCAGCCCGTGGAACACGCTCGCGTAGTCGAACGCGAATCCCGCCACCTGCTTCACCCGCCTCCCGCCGTGGCCCTGGTCGTGCCCACGGTGGAAACGGCGGAGCATCCGACCCTGTCCCACCGGCTCGGCCACGGCCCAGGGGTGGTGCAGTGTTCCCATCAGGCCACCGGTCGGCGGCCGGTGCAAGCGCGGAGCCTTCACGGGAGGCCGCGCGGTGATCCGGTACGCCCGGTACGCGACGGCGCGGGGGACGGTCGTGAAGATGCCCCGGACCGTTGCTCCATACGGGGTTGCTGTGAATTCGGGGGACGGCTGAACACACCGCCGCCCTCTCGCGTATAGGGCTGGGGGATTTCAGGCGGGGCCGACCACGACGCGTAGGAGCACTTCCTTGGGACGCAACAGGCGCAGACGCCCCACGGGCGCACGACGCGCAACCTCTGCAGCAGTCGCGCTGATTCTGGGCGGAGGCGGCCTCGTCGCCGTCAACGTCTACGCGTCGGCGACCGAGAGCGGTGCGGGCGGAGGTGCGCAGGGAGCGGGCAATCACGTCCTGTCCGCCGGAGCGGCCACCATCGACTGCCCCGACGTCGGCGACAAGTTGACGACCGTTCCGGACGCGGCGAAGGGCGATGTCGACAAGGAACTCGCCGCCCTGGACCAGCAGATCGCCGAGGCCTATCAGCAACTCCGTTCCGACGGTCCGCAGATGGAGCAGAACGGCGACAGCGGCGCCGACGCGGTCATGAAGCCGCTGAAGGAGAAGCGGGCCGAGTCGATCGGCCGCATCGTCACCGCCGTCGACGGCGCGGGCGAGCGTCCCGAGGGACTCGACGACCTGGCGGCCTGCACCCTTCGTTCCAGCGGCGACCAGAGCGGCGCGGACGAGAACGGTGACCAAGGTCAGGGCGACCAAGGTCAGGGAGACCAGGGCCAGGCACAGCAGGGCCAGGGCGCTCAGGGCCAGGGCGGTCAGCAGGGTGGCGGCGAGGCGCCGGCCGGCAACGGCCCCGTGGTCGCGGACTTCGCGGACATCACCTCCGTCCAGCCCGCCGCGCAGACCCCGCGGCCCCAGAACGGCGCCTCCACCGGCGAGTTCGTCACGAGCTGCGGTGTGAACGCCAACGGCCTGTTCAACTCCGACAACGTGATCGTGGCTCCCGGCGTCACCAACGGCGCCCATCACTTCCACGACTACATCGGCAACCAGTCGAACAACGCCTTCGCCAGTGACACCGACCTCGCGAACGCCGACACCTCGTGCAAGGACGACGGCGACAAGTCCACGTACTACTGGCCGGTGTTGCGCCTGCAGAACGGCACCCGCGAACGCGACGCCGACGCGGCGGGCGGCGGCACCGAGGGCAACGCCGGCAAGATCGTCACGCCCAAGCAGGTCACGCTGACCTTCGTGGGCAACGCGCGCGGCAAGGTCACCGCCATGCCGCGTCTGCTGCGCATCATCACCGGTGACGCCAAGGCCTTCGTCAACGGCACCGCGAACGCGAACGCCTCCTGGAGCTGCACCGGTTTCGAGGACCGGCAGTTGAAGGACAAGTACCCGGTCTGTCCTCAGGGCAGCGACGTGGTCCGCACGTTCAGGTTCCAGAGCTGCTGGGACGGCGCGAACATCGACAGCGCCAACCACCGCACCCACGTGGCGTTCCAGGACGCCGAGGGCAACTGCCCGGGCGGATTCAAGGCCATTCCGCAACTGGTGCAGCGCATCGTCTACGGCGTCGACGCGCCGAGCCTGAAGGACGGCGGCCGTACGTCACCGCTGTTCGCGGTGGACTCCTTCCCGGAGCAGCTGCACAAGCCGGTCACCGACCACGGCGACTTCATCAACGTCTTCGACGAAGGCCTCATGAAGGACGCGGTCGACTGCATCAACCAGGGCCGCAAGTGCGGGGTCGGCGCCGGGGACGACAACTCCCAGGACCCCGAGGAGACGGGCAAGCCGCAGGAGCCGTCGAAGAGCGCCGAGCCTCCGAACCCCTCGGAGAGCGCGGAGCCCCCGAACCCCTCCGAGGAGCCCACGGAGCAGCCGGCACCCACCGCCGACGACCCGTCCGACGACAACGGAGGACAGGCCCCCGGTGACGACGACGGCGGTCAGACCGCGGAGCCCACGGCCGATACGCCGGGCACCGAGCCGGCCGGCGACGACGCACCGCCCGTCGATGTCGAGCCCAAGGCCGACGTCTCCTCGTCGGGCCAGGCCGCCGGGTCCGGTGACTCGCACGACGGCTCGCACGAGGGCTCGGGCGACGTGGGGACCGCCGCGTCGACCGCACCGGTGGCCGGATCCGTTCCGTCGGCCGCCTCGCAGACCGAACCGCAGGCCGTGGCGGGCGGCGGGCTCGCCGACACCGGTGCGCAGCTGTGGCCGGCCGCGCTCGGCGGGATCTTCGTCATCGCCGGATTCGTCCTCCTCCGCAGGATCAGGCGGGGCGCTCTGTGACACCGCCGCCCGGCGAGTACGAGGGACGACTCCTGACGGAAGCGTCCTGAGGAGTGCCGGACGCCCGGTCGTACGAATGAGTCCTGAGGGGGCTTGTGCCCGGTCCACGCTGGGCACAAGCCCCCTCAGGAGTGTCCCGGGCGGCGATCTCGACCGGCGGTGTGCGCCGATTCACAGCATCCTGGGGTGAGACGCGATCATGTCGTCCACATTGGGGAAGGCGAAGCTCCATGGACGCATCAGAGCAGGCACCGGATGACCGGCCCCTCGACCTGTACCTCGAAATGCTCCGCCTGCGCATGGCTCCGGCGGACTACGCGCTCTTGCTGCGCATGGTCGAGCCCGTACTCGAAGCGATCAGGGAGGAGAGGGCTGGAGCGATCGAACTGAATCTGGACGGCGAAGACGCCGACGACGTCCCGCAGGAGGTTCGTGACGAGGCCTCCCTCGTGGTCGCGGTCGCGGTGACGGGCCGCCTGGACAACCGGATCGTCGAGCTGGAGACCGAGGAGATCGGTGTCGTCCGGGTCGTGACGGACTCGGGGACGGCGGACGATCCCGAGCGGTGCAAGGAGATCGCCGACTTCATCGGCGAGCGGCACCGCCAGGACGAGGAACTGCGGGGCATCGCCGAGGTGAGCGGTCTGCCCACCGATGTGTGAGAGGTACCGGGGTACACCGGCCTGTGCCGGCCCGCCGTGGAGACGGCCGGGCGGCGCGGGCCGGAGTTCTGTCGACGTGCTCCCTCTCCGGCAGCCCCCTGTCACCTGAGGATCTTGCCCGGCAGCACCGTGTGCGGTGAAGATCGGGTATGCGAAGAATCCTGGTCGCGGGAAGCACCGGCGCAGGCAAGACGACCTTGGCGAGGGCTGTCTCCGGCCGTCTGGGGATTCCCTTCCACGAAATGGACGCCCTGGCCATCACGGGGCCGGGCTGGCAGGAGAACCCCGGCCTGGTCGACGACGTGGAGCGTCTCAGTGAAGGTCCCGGCTGGGTGATCGACTCCTTCGGCCACGCGAGCGTGCGCGACCTGCTGTGGAAACGCGCCGACACGGTCGTCTGGCTCGACTATCCCCGTTCGGTCGTCATGCGCCGGGTGCTGCGCAGGTCGGCGGCCCGCACACTGCTCCGACGCCGGGTCTTCGGCGGGAACGTGGAGACGTTCGGCTTGTGGTTCAGTGCCGATCACCCGGTGTGGTGGGCCTGGTCGCAGTACGAGACCCGGAGAACCGCCATCGCCACCCGCTGCGCCGCCCCCCGCCCGGCCCCTCTGAACGTGATCCACCTCCGCACCCCCCGGGCCACGGATACCTGGCTGGCCCACCTGACCGAGGTTCCCGCCGGCCACCGCCCGGGACCCCTCCCGGAGCCCGCCGACGGATCATGGTCGTGAGCCCGCGAAACATGGCGTAGGGTTGTGTTCAACGACGCGGGGTGGAGCAGCTCGGTAGCTCGCTGGGCTCATAACCCAGAGGTCGCAGGTTCAAATCCTGTCCCCGCTACTCGAAGACAGAGGGTCCGGCACCATTGGTGCCGGACCCTCTGTCGTGCGTGACCACGCACGACAACCGCGTCCTCGCCGCGGCACGCACCCGGCGTGTCCGTCCTCGCGCGGCCAGCAGCCGCAGGGCCTCGGGTGGCACCACAGCCGTCGTGTTCACGATGGAGCGCTGCAACCAGTCGGAGGCTGTGGTCAGTTCCTCGGCGGCCCATGCCTGGTCGAGCACGACAGTCCTGAGCCGGGCCCAGTCGTCCAGCCGGAGTTGGAGGAACGGGTGCTCGGATGTGAGGCCGGCCATGACACGCACCCAGTCGACGAACCGCTCCCCGGTCAGCAACGCGGCGGCGCGGCGGTCCAGATGACGGACCACCGCGCTGGTGGCCATCCGGGTATCCGTGTCGCGCAGCACCTTGGTGACCAGGTGGGCTTCCTCGTCCTCCGCGACAGTCTCAAGTGCTGTGACATACCTGGCGAAGCGCAGATGCTCGGGTGGTTCCCCGGAGGAGTGGGCAGCGGTCACGCCGTCATGGTCGCCGAGGCACCCGTCGCACGGGAACCGACTTTCCGGGCTCCGTCCGCCCTGAAGTGATGGCGCACGCAAAACACCGCCCCCGGACGACCGGAGGCGGTGCATGTGGAGCGCTGGGCAGGCCTTGCACCTGCATTTCCCCGCAGGAAGCGGGGCGTCTTTCCTTGGACGACCAACGCGGGGCCCGGCACCAGGTGTCCGGTGTGGGCTCGGGGTCCAGCGTAGCAGCGGGACTTAGTGGGTACGACGGGGCCGGGTGTCGGGGCGGTGCTTGCGGTGGGCGGGGGCGGGGCGGCAAGGTGCGGGGGTGGCTACCTTGTTGATCGTCCATCACACGCCCTCACCCAACTGCCAGGCCCTGTTCGAAGCCGTGGTCTCCGGGGCGACCGCTCCCGAGATCGAGGGCGTACGGGTGGTGCGGCGAGCCGCGTTGAGTGCGACCGCCTCGGATGTGCTCGACGCCGACGGCTACCTGCTGGGCACGCCGGCGAACCTCGGTTACATGGCGGGTGCGTTGAAGCACTTCTTCGACCAGGTCTACTACCCGTGCCTGGACGCGACGGGCGGGCGGCCCTTCGGCTACTACGTGCACGGCGGCAACGACGTCACGGGCGCGGTGCGCGGCATCGAGGCGATCACGACGGGCCTCGGCTGGCGGCGGGCCGCCGACGCGGTGACGGTGACCGGCGAACCGGGCAAGGCCGACATCGAGGCGTGCTGGGAACTCGGAGCGACCCTCGCCGCAGGGTTGATGGACTGACCGGGCCTTGTTCGTGCCCGCAGGCTCAACCCGCCTTCCGATTGCCCTTGCTGATGGCCTTGCAGGCGATCCGCGTCCGCGCTACGCGTAGCCCGGCGGGGCGAAGGGGCGGGCCAGGGCCGCTGTCAGGCCGGACACGGTGGGCGGCGAGAGGCGGGCGGCGAGATAGCCGTCCGGGCGGATCAGGAACGCCGTCGCCCGGTCCGACACCGCGTACAGGCGGGCGAACTGGCCCAGGGTGTCGACGTAGACCGGCGGGCCCCCGACGTCGGGCTCGGCCTCGGACGGAAGGACGACGCAGACGTCGACGCGGTCCCGCGTGAGATCGCGGGCGAGGTCGACGAGTTGACCGACGCCGTCGCCGTCCCGGTCCGTGTCGCCGTACAGGATCAGCACGTGCTCGCGGTCGCGCAGTACGTCGAACAGACGCAGCGGATGGGCCGCGATGGATGCGGCGAGGCCGGCGCAGTCGGGTGCGCGGTCACCCGGCTGGGGTGCCGGGCCCAGGGACTCGGGGTCGACGATCGGACTGCCGCGGTAGCCGACGAGGAGCTGGGCCTCGCGCAGCATCAGGGTCGCCGGGTCGCTGGCGTCGGCCTGGATGCCCTGGCCCGCGTGCCGGACCGTGCGCTCCACGACCTCCTCACCGACAGGTCGCCGCTCGGCGTCGTAACTCGCCGCGAGCAGGCTGGAATGCGTGCCCCCCTCGATCGCGAGGGCGAGCTTCCAGGCGAGGTTCCAGGCGTCCTGGATGCCGGTGTTCATGCCCTGGGCGCCGGTCGGCGGGTGGATGTGCGCCGCGTCGCCGGCCACGAAGACGCGCCCGTCGCCGTACCGGTCGACGATCCGGTGGCTGATGCGGAACACGGAGGACCAGCGCAGGGTGGACGCCGTGGCGGGCCGGGGGGAGAGCCGGTCCAGGACGGCCTGTATGTCGGAGAGCGCGGGAGCCGTGCCGCCCTCCAGGCCGTGGGCGATGCCGTCGGGCGGCCCCGACTCCCGTGCGGCGGCGGAGAGTTCGGGCGGAACCATCATCGACATCCGGTAACGGCCCCGGCCCGGCAAGGGGATGCAGACCAGCAGATCGTCCGTCTCGCCGTCGGCGTTCCGGTGCATGGCCCGAACGCCGTACCCCTGGGGGAGATCCCAGTCGACCTCCACGTCGCCGAGCATGTACTCCTCCGGAAAGGCGCTGCCCTCGAAGGTGAGCCCCAGCTGCTTGCGGACCGTGCTGTGCGCGCCGTCGCACCCCACCAGGTACCGCGCCCGGACCTCCTCCTCGGCGCCGGACGCCGACCGCAGCGCGACCGTCACCCCGTCGAGGTCCTGGTCGAAGGAGACCAGCCCGGTGCCGCGTTCGACCGTCGTCCCGAACCGCTGGAGGAACTCGTCGAGGATCCGCTCCGTCTCGTACTGCGGCATCGCGGCGAATCCGTACGGCACTTCGGGCGGGAGCGCGAGGTCGATCCGGGGCTGTTCGACGCCGTTGACCCACGCCAGTTGCCCGTACATCGGCACGGCCGCTTCCAGTGCCGTGCGGGCGAGTCCGATGTGGTCCCAGATCTCCAGGGTGCGCGGCTGGATGCCGACGGCCTTCGCGTACGGGAGGCGGGCCGGGAGGGGATCGACGATCCGGCACCGTACGCCGCGTCGGCGCAGCTCCAGCGCCGCGGTGAGGCCCACGGGGCCCGCGCCCGCGACGAGCACGTCGGTTCCGAAGATGTGCGCCACGGGCGCCTCCCTGCGTTGGCCCCCGCCGCCGAGCAGCTGTTCCTCCATCGTCGCCCCGCGGAGCCCGGCCCCGCCACTCGACCGGACGTGGGCGGCCGGCCAGGTCAGGACGCCTTCGTGTCGGGCCGGGTCGGTGGTTCCTCGGCCTGGTGTCCGCGATGGGGGATCCGCAGGTGGTGGGCGGTGGTGCGTTCGATGACGAGGAGGGCGGCGTCGTCGGCCGGTTCGTCGCCGATGTGACGGACCAGGTCGTCGTGGATGTGGCGCAGCAGGGTGTCGGGACCGGAGGCCGGGAAGGACGCGAGCCGCTCGGCCAGGGGGTAGAAGGCACCGCTCGGTGACCGGGCCTCGATCACGCCGTCGGTGTAGAGGAGCAGGAAGTCACCGGCCTCGAAGGTGAACGGATCGGTGTGATGGCTCGCGGCGGGCAGCTCGCACATGCCCAGGGGCGGGACGGAGTGCCGGGCGTGCAGCACCGTGACCTCGCGGTCGCGCAGGAGCAGCGGCGGGGGATGGCCGCAGTTGATCATCCCGGCCTCGGCGTCGGCGTCGGGGATGTCGAGGACGAGGGCGGTGATGAAGTGCTCGCCGGGGTCGTGCCGGGTGTCGGCGACCTCGTCCAGGTCGCGGCACACGCTCACCTCGAGGGCGGCCGTCAGCTCGGGCAGGGTCGCGTACCGGTGGGCCCCCTCGCGGAATGCACCCAGGACGACCGAGGCCTCGCCGATGGCGGCCAGCCCCTTGCCGCGTACGTCGCCGATGATCACGCGGGTGGACGCGCCGGCGGCGCGGGTGACGGCGAACAGGTCGCCGCCGATCTGTGTGTCGTCCTCGGCCGCCAGATACAGCCAGGCCGTGCGCAGCGGGCCGATCCGTCGCGGTGGCGGCCGCAGCAGCACGCGCTGTGCCGTCTCGGCCACCGACCGGGCCCGCACGAGCTCGCGCGCCCGCCGCTCCCGCACGTGGCACACGAACACCACCAGGGCGGAGAGCACGATCAGGGCGACGATCTGCGCCATGTGGTTGGTGGTGGTCAGGCCGCCGTGGAGCACGGCGATGACGACCTGGGCGATCACGGCCAGGAGCCCGACCAGCGCCGTCAGCAGGGGACCCGCGAACGACGCCGTGAGCGTGGGCGCGATGACCAGCAGCGGGCCGAGGTGCACATCGGTGGGGGAGCGGATGTCCACGACGGCGATCACGACGATCAACGCCAGCGGGATCGCCACCAGGCCGCGGCCCGACGGTTGCTCCACGAGGCTGCCCACTGACATGCGCCGGTTGCCCACGTGTACCAGTTTGCCCTGATTTACGAGGTGGCGTTTCTCGGGTGGGCCGGGACCGCCGGCGGGTCCGGCGTGACGGCCGTCCCGGGAGGTGGTCCCGGCGGGTCCACGGTCCCGCCGTCAGTGCGCCGCGCGGGTGGTCCGGCGGCGAACCGACGTCAGTTCCACAGCGGATAGCCGACCGTGCGGTCGAATCCCGCGGGGCGGTCGTGGGTGTACACCAGCGTCATCTGTGTGAAGTGCCGCTGGTGCGGCTTCTTCTTCCACGACTGCGGGTGGTCCAGCTTCACGACCACCGGGTACGAGTGGAACTTGCCCGCCGCGCAGTACGGCTTGCAGTCGTTCACCATGTTGACGCCGCGGGCCACCGCCGAGTTCTGGTTCCAGTGCGACCAGTGCAGGGAGACGAGCCGGCTGTTCCCGTCCCCGCAGGCCAGGATGAAGTCGGTGGGGCGCACGTCCGGCTTCCAGAGGCAGTCGACGAGGACGGGCGTCGACTGGATCGGCCGCGGAGCCTGTGCAGCCTCCGGGGTGGTCTGCGGAGCTGCCGAGGCGGTACCCATGACCGCGGCGAGCGAGGCGGCCGCGCAGAGGGTGATTGCTGTTCTCGCTGTGCTGCTGCGCATATGTGTGCTCCGAGCGGGACGACTGTCGTTCGGTCGCCGGCAGGTGATCACCGGCTTCCGTCTCTGCGACGACGGTACGGCCCCAATGTGTGATGCACCACTCATATGGATGAACGACATCATTTCGTGAGAATCGTTCCGGAGGGCTTCACAGTGGACGAATCCGCTCCTTGCCCGCCGTATCCGGGCAGAGCCGAGGACCCTAGAATTCATCCGTGATGAAAAAATCCGGGTCCACGCGTGGACGCAGGCCAGGCAGCCCGGACACCCGGGCGGCGATCCTGGACGTCGCACGGCGCCGTTTCCTGGAGGACGGCTACCACGCGGTGACGCTGCGCTCGATCGCCTCCGAGGCCGAGGTCGATCTCGCCCTGATCAGCTACTACTTCGGCTCCAAGAAGGGCCTGTTCGGTGCCGCCCTGGCACTCGGCGCGAACCCGGCCGAGATCCTCGCGCAGGTCGCGGAGGACGGAGACCTGAACACGTTCCCCGAACGGGTCCTCCGCCAGGTCCTCGCCGTCTGGGACGACCCGGTGTCGGGGCCGCCCCTGCTCGCCATGCTGAAGAGCGCGATCGACGACGACGGCTTCGGCGAACTGGTCAAGGAAGCGGTCGAGCGGGAGATCGTGGAACGGATCGCCGGTCTCATGCCCGGCCGGGACGCCCGGCAGCGCGCCGCGTCGTTCACCACGGTGATCGGCGGGCTCATCGCCACGCGGTACCTGCTGCGTCTGGAGCCCATCGGGTCCATGACCGTCGAAGAGGTGGTCCGTTTCGTGAGCCCGCAACTGCGGCAGGCGCTCCGAGGCCCCGGTCGCCGGACGCCCGGCACCCGTCCGGTGCGGCCCCCGGCGGGCCGCCCCTGACCAGCGGGCGGGGAAGCCGCGTCCGCACCGCGCCGACGCGCGCACGACGGAACCGGCGCCCCGCTCGATGCGAGGCGCCGGTGCGGGCGTGGTCCGGAAGTTCGGAGGCATCTCGGGCCCCGCCCCCCGGGGTTCACCGGTACGCGGGCTGCTCCTGCTCCTCGGTGTCGGCGGGACCCGTCACGTCGGTCGCCTCGTCGTCCTCGAACTGCTTCGGACGCGGGGCGGAACGGAGCAGCAGCGCGACGGTCACCGCGGCGAGCACCGCCGCGCCCGCGGCGCCCACGAGCGCGACGTGCATGCCGTCGACGAAGGCGGTCGTCGCGTGGTCCGAGACCGGGCCGCCGATGGCGTGGGCGGCGGCGAGGGAGGAGCGGGCCGCCTCCGCCACGTGGCCCGGCAGGCCAGGCAGGCTCAGGTGGTCGCGGTAGGTGGCGCTCAGCAGGCTGCCGAGGACGGCGATCCCGAGGGCCCCGCCCAGCTCACGCGCCAGGTCGTTCATCGCGGACCCGACGTTCTGCAGGGAGCGCGGCAGGGCGTCCGTGATGGAGGTCGTGGCCGGCGTCATGGCCAGCCCCATGCCGGCGCCCAGCGGTACGAGACCCGTGGCGATGAGCCAGTACGGGCTGGACGCGTCGAGCACCGAGAGGACGCCCATGCCCGCGGCGACACCCACCAGACCCGCCACCCACGGACCCCGGTAGCCGAACCGGGCCACCAGGCGCGGCGTCGCACGCGAGACCGGGACCATCGTCACGGCCATCGGAAGCATGGAGGTCGCGGCCATCAACGCGCTGTCCCCGCGGACCAGTTGCAGGTACTGCATCATCACGAAGATGAAGCCGAAGAAGACGAAGAACTGAAGCATGATCGACAGCGAACCGGCGGCGAAGTGCTGGTTGCGGAACAGCCGGGGGTCCAGCAGCGGGTTGGCGCGGCGCAGCTCGAAGAGCACGAAACCGGCCAGCACCACCAGGCCGAGCCCGATGCCGCCGAGCGTGACCGGGTCGGCCCAGCCGCGGGTCGGGGCCTCGATCACCGAGTAGGCGAGCGCGACCAGACCGGCCACGGCGAGGAGGGCGCCCCCGACGTCGAGCCGGGGTTGCTGCGGCTCCGCGGACTCGGGCACGAAGAGCAGCGTCCCGATCAGCGCGACCAGGGCCAGCGCCACGTTCAGCAGGAACACCGAGCGCCACGACCAGCCCTCCAGCAGGGCGCCGGTGGCGAACAGTCCGACGAGCGCGCCGGCGCCGGCGACCGCGGCCCAGACGCTGACCGCCCGCGCCCGCTGGGCTCGCGGGAACGTGCTGGTGATGGTGGACAGCGTGGCCGGCATGACCAGGGCCGCCCCCACGCCCAGCACCCCGCGCAGGGCGATCAGGGTCGAGGGGTCGGTCGTGAGGGACGCCGCGGCGGATCCGGCTCCGAAGATGGACAGGCCCGCGAGGAGCGCCCGCCTGCGGCCGAAACGGTCTCCGAGCGCACCGGCCGGAAGCAGCAGCGAGGCGAAGACCAGGCTGTAGGAGTCGATGATCCAGGACAACTGCGTCTGGCTGGCGTGGGTCTCGCGAGCGAGGTCGGGCAGGGCCACGTTCAGCGAGGCCATGGCGGCGACCACCGTGCCCAGGGCCAGGCACGTGACCACCAGGATCAGATTGTGACGTGCGGCCGGCGCGGAGCCGGCGGTTTGGGCGCGCGTGGAGGGCATGGCCTCTGTCCTTCGTCCGAGCGGTCCGGGTGGATCCCGGTGCCTGGAACCAGCCTCGGCAGCCGGCGCGACGATTTCCACGTCGATGAATTCTGTCGGATCGTGGCGGACGACGAGGTGACGGCGTCCCCGGGAGGCGGATCTGAGCGACATGCCAGGTGTATGCGCAGGTCAGGTCGTTGTTCAGGATCCGGCCCGGATCCCTCTCGTGCGGGTCCGCCGATGCCCACGTTCCTCGATCCGGAGGAGACGGCGGGCCTTGTTGAATTTCCCGCGCGGGCGGTACGGCATACCGGGATGAGCTGTCCGCCGACTCGGGGGCCGGCGCGTCGGCCGGTGCCTCAGGAGCCGTCGGGGAAGACCGCCTCGCGCGGCAGGAAGGCCAACTGGGCTTTCTTCTCCGGGAGATGGACCTCCGGCAGGTCGACCTCGGGCAGGACGACCACGGGACCGGCCACGAATCCCTGTCTGAGCAGTCTGCTGATCGCCTTCTGGTTGCGGACGTCGGGATCGGTGACGACTCTCTGCCGGTCGAGCCCGCGCAGCACGTACGCGGCGATCACGGCGGACAGTGACGCCGTCCAGCCCGCTTGGCTCCCCTCCGGGCCCGCGGGAGCGAGCAGCAGGTGGATGCCGATGTCCCCGGGGCGGACCTCGTAGCACTCGCTGACGCGGTCGGCCTCCGGCTCGTAGGTCTGGAGCAGGGCGACGGGCTCGTCGTCCTTCTCGACCATGAAGGCGTGGTGGGTCGTCAGCCGCCCCAACTCGCGGTAGACCTCGGTGATCTGGTCAAGCGTCAGGTCGTTCATGCCCCAGAAGGCGGCGCGCTCCTGGCCGGCCCACGCGTGGATCGTCGCGCAGTCGACGGCCGGGTCGAGGGCCCGGACGCGGAAGGTGCCGGAACCGGGGATGTGCTCTTCGTGCGCGAACGGCCGGGCGGGGGTGCATATTTCGGACATGGATCTCCTTGTGTCGGCCGGTCCGTCGTGACCGGAGGCGGATCATATTAGGTTAGGCTTGCCTAATATTGCCAAGAGATCGTTTTCGGAGGGGAGAAGGTAGATGGGGCAGCGACGTGGTTGGGAGGGTGCGGTCCTCAAACTGCTGAGGGCCAGGGACTTCGTCCTCACCGTGACGGCCGTGGAGGACGTGGCACCGCTCTACCGGCGCCTACGGGTCAGCGACGGGGGTCTGCTCGCCGCGACCGGAGTCCACCCGACCATGTGGGTCCGGCTGTGGTTCTCCGACGGGGGCCGGCCCCATCAGCGGGCGTACACGCTGGTCGACCCGGACCCGGAGACGGGCACCTTCGCCCTGGAGTTCGCGCTGCACGAAGGGTGCGCCAGCGACTGGGCGCGCGGTGCCCGGCCCGGCGACACGATCGAGGCCACGGTTCAGGGCACGGACTTCGAGGAGCCCGCGCCCGCGCCGTCGCATGTCTTCGCCGTCGTCGACCCGGCCGCGCTGCCCGCCCTCAACTCCCTGATCGGCGCGCTGGGTTCGGCACCCGCGACCATCTGGTTCGAGGGCGACCCCGAGGGGCTCCCGTGCGCCCTCGACCCGGCCCGGCACGAGCTGCGTCCCCTGCCCCGCCGCGACGACGGCGCCCACCTCGTCGAGCGGGTGAGGGCCGAGCTTCCCGAGCTGCTGCGCGACGAACCCGACCCGTACGTCTGGATCACCTGCGACACCGCGACCACGCGGACCCTGTCCGGCTACGTCCGCAAGGAGCTGAACGTCCCCCGCCGGCGGGTGCACGCTCTCGGCTACTGGCGCGCGGCCCCGGTTCCCGCCACGGTCGGCGGCCCGGCGGGGGAGTAGCCCGCGGACCCGAAGGCCCGGCCGGAACGCCGTCCTCGGGCGCGATGCCCGCCGGGTCTTCCGCGTGGTCCTGTCACCCCGCGGTGCGGGCCAGCATGTCGGTGGTCCGACGGCTTACGATGTCCCAGGCGGCGGACGGCAGTTGGCCCAGGTCGCCGTTGCGCAGCGTGCCGAGGACGGAGTCCGTGTCCGTGTCGCACACGATGGTGTCGCCGAGTACCTCGTACCCGTCGCGCACGGCGACGCGCAGGAGGTCCCGCCCGTCGGCGGCGGGATGCAGGGCGGCGGCCACGACGAGGGGCGGTGCCCCGCCCGCCTCGGCCTGCGACTTGTGGTAACTGCTGGCCGTGGGGGCACTCCAGCGCAGGCCGAGGAGCAGGTGGCGCTTGGCGATGACCTCCGCCAGGTCGGTCTCGCGGACCCCGTCCTGTTCCAGGACGACCGCGCGCGCGTCCAGGACCAGGGCCCCGGGCAGCAGACAGCGCAACGAGCTGCCGACGAGATTGCCGCCGACGGTGGCCGTCCGGCGTACCGCCCCGGTCCCCACGGTGGCCGCGGCCCGACGCAGCACCTCCGGTACGCGGTCGTCGATCTGGTGCAGCACCACGGCCGCGCCCAGCGTCTCGCCCCCGATCGTGTTGGCCTCCGGGAGGTGGCGCAGCGACATCGCCAGCTCCGGGAAACCGTCCCGTTGCCAGCCGGCCCACACCAGCGTCGCACCGCCTATCGGCACCGCTCCCTCGGCCATGCACTCCTGTGCTTCGGACACGGACGTGGGCAGACGCAACAGCACGGCGGCCGACCTGCTTTCCTGGTGACGTGGCGGCGGGGTACGCGATGTCGCGGCCCAATGACCCTCGACAGGCGCATTTTCGCCGCACAGCAGGGGGCGCGTACAGGGCTCACTCCGTCCTTTGATGCGCCCCCGTTCGCACACACGCGCACGGACGAGCCCTCGTCGGATCATGCCCAGCATCGCGGTCGGCACACACCGAGGGGGCGGTCCGCCGTGCCGCCCCTCGCGGGCCGCGCGTTCCCGACAGCCCGTCAGCGACCGCTGGAGCGGCCGGAGTAGGCCGCCCACCGGCCGTCGTGCCGGGCCACGGTGATGGGGCGGCCGAAGCAGCTGGTCAGCCACATGTCGGTCAGGGTGTCGCCCACCGGGCCCCGGACGAGTACACGCCCCTCCCGCAGCAGCAGCGTGTGGCTGACGGCCGGAGAGAGCTCCTCGAGATGGTGCGTCACCGTCACCGTCGCGAGGCCCGGACGGCTCTCGGCCAGCCGCTGCATCGCGTCCACGAGATCCTCGCGGGAGGGCAGGTCCAGTGCGTTGAACGGCTCGTCGAGAAGCAGCAGGGACGGGTCGGCCATCAGTGCCCTGGCGATCAGGACACGGGCCCGCTGCCCTCCCGAGCAGACGCCGTACGGCCGTTCGGCCAGTTCCTTGATGTCCAGCTCGGCCAGCAGCTCGTCGGCCCGTCGGCGCACCGCGTCGTCGTACTTCCGCCACAGCGGCTGCACGGTGCCGGTGTGCCCCGTCAAGACGACCGTGTGAGCGGTGATGTCCGGCGGCACCCGCTGCGCGGTGCTCACATGGCCGATGCGGGCGCGCAGTTCCCGCACGTCGACGCGGCCCAGCCGGAACCCGAGCACCTCGACGGTCCCGGTCGTCGGGTGCATCAGCGCGCCCAGGAGTCGCAGCAGCGTCGTCTTGCCCGCGCCGTTGGCTCCGAGCAGTGCCCAGTGCTCACCGGAGCGGACCGTCCAGTCGATCTCCGAGAGGATCGCCTGACCCGTCGTATGGCGGTGCACGCTCACCTCGCGGAGCGCGACGACCGCCTCTCGGAGATCGACTGATTCCTCGGTCGGCACCTCACCCATCCCGGGCTCCTCACTGCGGTCGGCGTACCCGCACACTAGGTGCACCCGACACCTTGTTGTTCGCTCGGTCCGCCCCGTGGACAGCGGCGGGGCGGACGAGCGAGGGACCGGGGCGGAGAGGACGGGCCGGGGGAGAGTCGGCCGCACTCACATGTTGATCATGTGTCCGGCGAGCCCGTGCACGGCCTCCTTGACCGCCTCGCCGAGCGTCGGATGCCCGTGCACGTTGCGGGCCACCTCGTGGACCGTGAGGTCCCACTGCTGGGCGAGCGTCAACTCCGGCAGCAGCTCGGTGACTTCGGGCCCGATCAGATGGGCGCCGAGGAGTTCCCCGTGCCGCGCGTCGGAGAGGATCTTGACGAAGCCCGCGGTCTCGCCGAGGCCGTGCGCCTTGCCGTTCGCCGTGAACGGGAACTTCGCCACCTGGACGTCGAAACCCTGCTCACGGGCCTGCGCCTCGGTCCAGCCGAAGCTGGCGATCTGCGGCTGGCAGTAGGTCGCCCGCGGGATCATCACGTAGTCGAGTTCCATCGTCTCGGCGTCGGCGATCGTCTCCGCCGCCACGATGCCCATCGACTCGGCCGCGTGCGCGAGCATCAGCTTCGCCGTCACGTCCCCGATGGCGAAGATGTGCGGCACGTTCGTACGGCCCCGGCCGTCGATGTCGATCGCGCCGCGCTCGGTGAGCTTCACCCCGGTGTTCTCCAGGCCGTAGCCCTCCACCCGCGGCTGGAACCCGATCGCCTGGAGCACCTTGCCCGCCTCCAGCGTCTGCCGCTGGCCGCCCGTGGTCACCATGACCTTGACCGCGTCACCGGAGTCGTCGATCGCCTCGACCCGGGTGGACGTCAGCACGTTGATCCCGAGCCGCTTGTAGCGACGGGCCAGCTCGGCGGACACCTCCTCGTCCTCCAGCGGGACGATCCGGTCGAGGAACTCGACGAGGGTGACCTCGACACCGTAGTTGTGGAGCACGTACGCGAACTCGACGCCGATGGCGCCCGCCCCGGCGATGATGATGCTCTCCGGGAGCGTGTCCGACAGGATCTGCTCCTCGTACGTCACCACGCGCTCGCTCAGTGACGTTCCCGGGAGCAGCCGGGTGGTGGCGCCCGCCGCGATCACGCAGTGGTCGAACGTGACCGTCTCCGTGCCGCCGTCGGTGAGGGCGACCTGGAGGGTGTGGTCGTCCGAGAAGGTGCCGCGCCCGTCGAACTGGGTGATCTTGTTCTTCTTCATCAGGTAGTGGACGCCCTTGACGCGGCCGTCCGCCACCTTGCGGCTCCGGGTGAAGGCCGGGCCGTAGTCGAAGGTCACCTCACCGTCCACGCGGATGCCGAACGTCTTGGCCTCCTGGGTGAAGATGTGGGCCAGCTCCGCGTTGCGCAGCAGCGCCTTCGACGGGATGCACCCCACGTTCAGGCACACACCGCCCCAGTACTTCTCCTCGACGACCGCCGTACGGAGTCCGAGCTGGGACGCCCGGATCGCCGCGACATAACCACCCGGGCCGGCGCCCAGGACCACCACGTCAAAGTGTGCGCTCATGACTGCCAGCCTATGGGGTGTCCCGCGGCTCACGCCTGAGCGGCGGCTCCCCGACCCGGCGGCTCCCGGGTCCGGCGCCGGACACGCGTCAGGGCCGGCCCCCGAAGGAGGCCGGCCCTGACGGCGGTCGTCGGTCCTCAGTCGTCAGACAGCGGACGGAAGACGTTCCACGGCGGCTGTCAGACCAGGTCGAACCGGTCGAGGTTCATGACCTTGTCCCACGCGGAGACGAAGTCCTTCACGAACTTCGCCTTCGCGTCGTCGCTCGCGTAGACCTCGGCGATCGCGCGCAGCTCCGAGTTCGAGCCGAAGACCAGGTCGGCCCGCGTTCCGGTCCACCGGACCTTGCCCGAGGAGTCGCGGGCCTCGAAGGTGGTCGCGTCCTCGGACGTCGCCGTCCACGTCGTGCCCAGGTCGAGCAGGTTGACGAAGAAGTCGTTCGTCAGCCTGCCCGGAGTCTCGGTGAGGACGCCGTGCGCCGACTGTCCCTGGGTGGCACCCAGCGCGCGCAGGCCGCCGACGAGCACCGTCAGCTCCGGGGCGCTCAGCGTCAGCAGGTTCGCGCGGTCGAGCAGCAGGTACTCCGCCGGCAGGCGGTTGCCCTTGCCGAGGTAGTTGCGGAAACCGTCGGCGGCCGGCTCCAGCGCGGCGAACGACTCCGCGTCGGTGTGCTCGTCCGTCGCGTCGACCCGGCCCGGGGTGAAGGGCACCTGGACGTCGTGACCGGCGTCCTTGGCGGCCTTCTCGACGGCCGCGACGCCGCCGAGGACGATCAGGTCGGCGAGCGAGACGTGCTTGCCGCCGGCGTTGAACTCACGCTGGACGCTCTCCAGCGTGCGCAGCACCGAGGCCAGCCGGTCGGGGTCGTTGGCCGCCCAGCCGCGCTGCGGCTCCAGACGGATACGGGCACCGTTGGCGCCGCCGCGCTTGTCGCTGCCGCGGAACGTCGAGGCCGACGCCCACGCGGTGGAGACCAGCTCCGACACGGACAGGCCGGAGTCGAGGAGCTTCGCCTTGAGGGCGGTGACGTCCTCGGCGCCGATGGCCGGGCCCTCGGCCTCGGGCAGCGGGTCCTGCCACACCAGCGTCTCCTGCGGCACCTCGGCGCCGAGGTAGAGGGACTTCGGGCCCATGTCGCGGTGGGTCAGCTTGTACCAGGCGCGGGCGAAGGCGTCCGCGAACTCCGCGGGGTTCTCGTGGAAGCGGCGTGAGATCGGCTCGTAGATCGGGTCGAAGCGCAGCGACAGGTCCGTCGTGAGCATCGACGGGGCGATCTTCTTCGACGCGTCGTGGGCGTCCGGGACGGTGCCCTCGCCCGCGCCGTCCTTCGGCTTCCACTGGTTGGCGCCGGCGGGGCTCTGGGTCAGCTCCCACTCGTAGCCGAAGAGGTTGTCGAAGAAGCCGTTGCTCCACTGCGTGGGCGTGGTGGTCCAGGTGACCTCCAGGCCGGAGGTGATCGCGTCCGCGCCCTTACCGGTGCGGTACGTGCTCTTCCAGCCGAGGCCCTGCGCCTCGATCGGGGCGGCCTCGGGGTCGTCGCCGACGTTGTCCGCCGGGCCCGCGCCGTGGGTCTTGCCGAAGGTGTGACCGCCCGCGATCAGGGCGACCGTCTCCTCGTCGTTCATCGCCATACGGCGGAACGTCTCACGGATGTCGCGGGCCGCGGCCAGCGGGTCCGGGTTGCCGTTGGGGCCCTCGGGGTTGACGTAGATGAGGCCCATCTGGACGGCACCGAGCGGGCTCTCCAGCTCGCGGTCGCCCGTGTAGCGCTCGTCGCCCAGCCAGGTGGTCTCCGGGCCCCAGTACACGTCCTCCTCGGACTCCCACACGTCCGCGCGGCCGCCGGCGAAGCCGAAGGTGTCGAAGCCCATCTGCTCCAGGGCGACGTTGCCGGTGAGGATCATGAGGTCGGCCCAGGAGAGGCTCTGGCCGTACTTCTTCTTCACGGGCCACAGCAGACGGCGGGCCTTGTCGAGGTTGCCGTTGTCCGGCCAGCTGTTGAGCGGGGCGAAGCGCTGCTGGCCGGCACCCGCGCCGCCACGGCCGTCGCTGATGCGGTAGGTGCCCGCGCTGTGCCACGCCATACGGATCATGAAGGGGCCGTAGTGGCCGAAGTCCGCGGGCCACCAGTCCTGGGAGGTGGTGAGCACCTCCGCGATGTCCTGCTTCACGGCAGCGAGGTCGAGACCCTGGAACGCGGCGGCGTAGTCGAACTGCTCACCGAGCGGGTTGGCCACGGCCGGGTTCTTCGCCAGGATCTTCAGGTTGAGGCGCTCCGGCCACCACTGACGGTTGCCGCCGCCCTGGGTCGGGTGCGCGGCGCGGCCGTGCGCGACGGGGCAGCCACCTCCGGCCTCTTCCGATTTCGGGTCTGTGACGATCGCATCGTGGTTCTCAGACATGGGAATCCTTCCGGACGGGGCGGATCTCGGTACTCAGGAACTGAGGGGGGTGAAGCTTCGGGGGCGGTGGCCAGGGGAGGCGGCCTCGGAACCGTCGATGGGGCCGACGGCTGGGCCGCGATGCCGGGAGAGACACGGGCAGGGGGCCTCGCCGCCCGCACAGGCGGCGGTCAGGACGCGGCACGCCCCGCGCGGCGGTCCGGTGGACCCGGTCCGGCGCGGGGTACGCGTCCTGCCACGGCGGGCGGACGGAGGGCCGTGTGCGACGTGAGTCGGAACGCGGTTTCGCGCCCTGGGAGGTCGTCACGTGCAGACCGGCGCCGCGCAGTCCCGCGACGGTGGTCCCGACATGTCTGTCTCTCCTGCCCGTACTGAAGTCATCCTGTCCCTTGGCTAGCGCCGAAACCGATCCTACGATGGACAGAGTCCAAGTCAAGAAGGACGCCAATCCCATATCCGATCGGATCCCGGATCTGCACCGATAAACTGCGGGCATCCCACCGAACCCGAAAAGGTGAACGAACATGAGTGACCTGCTGGAGCGACTGCGCGGGCGTGGCTGGCGGATGACCTCGCAGCGGCGTGTCGTTGCCGAGGTCCTCGACGGCGATCATGTGCATCTCACGGCCGACGAGGTGCACGCCCGCGCGGCGGAGCGCCTGCCCGAGATCTCCCGCGCGACCGTCTACAACGCCCTGGGGGAGCTGGTCTCCCTGGGCGAGGTCATCGAGGTCGCCACGGACGGCCGCGCCAAGCGCTACGACCCGAACGCGCACCACCCGCACCACCACCTGGTGTGCTCCGGCTGCGGCACGGTCCGTGACGTCCACCCGACCGGGAACCCGCTGTCCGACCTTCCGGCGGCGGAACGCTTCGGCTTCACGGTGGCCGCCGTCGAGGTCACCTACCGGGGGCTGTGCCCTTCGTGCGCCTGAGGGCAGCCCCTCGTGCCCGAGCCCGCTGGTGCCTAGGCTTCCGCCCGTGAACGACAGCACGCACGACCTCCGGATCCGGCCGGGCGGCCCGGCCGACGCGCCGGCCGTCCTGGACATGCTCGACGCGGCGGTCGCCTGGATGAACAGCCGCGGCAACACCGAGCAGTGGGGCACCGTCCCGTACTCGCGCACGTCGGGCGGGGTGGAGAGGGTGCGGCGGTACACCACCGAGTACGCCCCCTACATCGCGGAGCTGGACGGCACCCCGGTCGGAACCCTGGTGCTGGACTCCGGGCCCAGCCCGCAGATGCCGATGATCAAGCCGGCTGAGCAACCCGAGCGGTATGTGCGCCTGCTGGTCTCCGACCGCCGGTACGCGGGCCGGGGCATCGGGGCGGCGCTGCTGGCCCATGCCGCCGACGAGACCCGGCGGGCAGGCGTCTCCCTGCTCCGGGTCGACTGCTGGGCGGGCGGCGGCGGTGACCTGGTCGCCTACTACGAGCGCAACGGGTTCACCCCCACCGACAGCTTCCTCGCCGGGGCCTGGCCGGGACAGGTGCTGGAGCGACGGATCGGCTGACGGGCGGGGCGAGGCCGACTTCCGGAGCCATTCGGCCGCGCCCCGCCCACCGCCTCGGAGCGGACACCCGTCGCGTCAGACCAGGTAGTCGGCGACCAGCGTCGCGAACTCCTCAGGCGCCGCGAGTCTGATCCCGAGCGTCTCGGCCTTGGCGCGCTTGGAGCCGGCGCCCTCCCCGGCGACCACCAGACTCGTCTTCTTCGAGACGCTGGAGGAGGAACGCCCGCCCGCGCGCTCGACGAGTTCGTTCATCTGGTTGCGGCTGAGCTTCTCCAGCGCCCCGGTCATCGCACCCGTGACCACCACCGTCATCCCCGCCAGCGGTCCTCCGGCCGTCTCGTCGCCCTCCACGCCCGGTTCCGAGGCGTCCGCCGCGACGGGCGGGGTGGCGCCGGGCTCGATCATGTTGACCCCGGCGGCGGCGAGCTTGTCGATGAGCGGCGCCAGCTCGGCGAGTTCGGCGACGATGGACGGCGCCTTCTCCGTGCCGATGCCGTCGACCCGCTGCATCGCCTCCGCGTCCGCGGCGCGGACGTGGTCCATGGTGGCGAAGTACCGGGCGATCCGGCGGGACATGGACCGGCCCGTACCGCGGACCCCGAGCGCGCACAGCACCCGCGACAAGGGCCTGCCCTTGGCCGTCCCGATCGCCGCGAGGAGGTTGTCCGTGCTGGTCTCGCCCATGCGCTCCAGGCCGAGGAGCTGCTCGCGGGTCAGCGTGAACAGGTCCGCCAGATCGGCGACCAGACCCGCGTCGACGAGTTGGACGACCCGGGTGTGGCCGAGGCCCTCGATGTCGAGCTGGTCGCGTCCCGCGGCGTACGAGAGCGCGGCGACCAGATGGCACATGCGGCCCTGCTCGCAACGCCAGCGCTGCTCACTGGTGTCGATGGCGGAGCCGCAGCGCGGGCAGGCCTCGGGGAAGACGATGGGCTGCTCCTCGCCGGTGCGCAGGTGGGCGACGGGCGCCTCGATGCGCGGGATGACGTCGCCCGCGCGGTGCACCATCACGTGGTCACCCAGCCGCAGGTCGCGGCGGGTGATGTCCGCCGGGTTGTGCAGCGTGGCGTAGGTGATGGTCGAGCCGTCGATCTCGACCGGCTCCAGGACGGCACGAGGGGCGATGATGCCGGTCCGGCCCACGTTCCACTCCACCTCCAGCAGGCGGGTGATCTTCTCGACGGCCGGCAGTTTGTAGGCGATCGCCCAGCGCGGTGCGCGGGAGCCCGATCCGGCGGCCCGCTGGTCCGCGGCCAGGTCCGCCTTGATGACGATCCCGTCGATCCCGAACGGCAGCTCCGGGCGCAGCGCCGCGATCTCCTGGACGCGGGCCAGAACCTCCTCGGCCGTCGAGGCGGTGATGCCCGGAACGGCCGTGCCCGCCGTGGTGTTGACGCCGAGCCCGGCGGCCCGCCGCATCAGGTCGCTGTGCGCGAGTTCCTCCAGCTCTGCGGCCACCGCGGCCCGCGTCGCCGCCGTCGGGAGCAGGCCGTACCCGAAGAACGTCATCGGGACGGTGTAGGCGCGGTCCTTGGCGCGCAGGGTGCCCGCCGCGGCGTTGCGCGGGTTCGCGAACGGCTGGCCGCCGTGTGCGGTGCGCACCTCGTTGGCGTGCTCGAACTGGGCCGTGGTCATGAGGACTTCGCCCCGCACCTCCACCGTGACCGGTTCGGAGAGTTCGTCCGGCAGGCCCTCGACGGTGCCGATCGCGTGCGAGACGTCCTCCCCGGCCGTCCCGTCCCCGCGGGTGATCAACCGTGTGAGCCGGCCCTGCTCGTAGCGCGCGGCGATCGCCAGACCGTCCAGCTTGGGCTCGACGCTGAACGCCTCCACCTCGTGACCGGTCCGTCGGGTCAGCGACGCGGTCCAGGCGGTGAACTCCTCCGGTGAGAACACGTTGTCCAGGCTCAGCATCGCGACGGTGTGCGGGACGTCCCCCTCGACGGCCCCGCCCGCCACCTTTCCGGTCGGCGAGTCCGGGAGCACCTCGTCGGGATGCTCCGCCTCCCATGCGGCGATCCCCCGCACCAGCCGGTCGTAGGCGTCGTCGTCCAGCACCGACGTGCCGCCCTCGTAGTAGGCGGTCGAGGCCTTGGTCGCGTCCTCGACCGCCTGCGCGTAGGCGACGGCGTCCACGATCACTGCAACAGGAGTTGTCATGCAGGTCATCCTGCCTGCCGCCACTGACAACGCCCCCTCGTCGAACCCCCGTCCCCGGCTCGCGTCCCTTCGTCCGCGCCACGCCCCGCGTGCCTGTCCGGCCTCCCCGAGGTACCGGCCCTCGCCCTCCAGGCACCTACTAGGTACCATCGGGTCATGCCGTCACTGAATGTGTCCTTCACCGAGGCCGAGCTCGAAGGCGTGCGGGCGGCCGCCGCGGCCGAGGGCAAGAGCCTCAAGCAGTACCTGCACGACCTCGGGGTGCGCGAGATGCAGCGCCGCCAGTTCGTCTCCGGTGCCGCCGCATGGGCCGACCGGCTGCGCGAGGAGTTCGACGAGGCGTTCCCCGACGAGGTGCCACCGTCCGAGCGCGACGGGGCCGCGGCCGCCTGATGCATCTCTACGTCGACGTCGCGTGGCTGCTCGACGTCCAGGAGGCCGCCCTCGACGACGAGGACATGTCCGTCTCGGACTACTCGGCGCTCGTCGCGGCCGTGGCCCGTCACCGGACCAAGCTGCCGACCCTCGCCTCGGCCGACCCCGACGCCGCGTGGCGCGCGGCCGCGCTGATGCACACCGTCGTCCGGCTGGAGCCGCTGCCGCACCGCAACAGCCTGTTCGCGGCGTTCGTCGCCGCCCAGTACATGGACCAGTCGGGGGAGGGCATCGACCCGCCGTACGGCGCGCTGTCCGACCTCGTGCGCAAGATCCGCGACACGCGCCTGTCCATCGGCACGGTCGCCGACCAGCTGCGGTCCTGGAAGGTCTGAGGTCCGCACCGGGCGCTGTCGGCCCGCGGATCGGACGGGTCCCCGTCAGTGTCCCCCGACCGCGGGAGCGGGCCGGGGCGACGACGTGGTGACCAGCGCCGCCGGGTGCGGCCCGGCCGACAGTCCGGGGTCGCGGTCGGCCTGACGCAGCTCGGCCAGCAACTCGGTCTGCCCGGAGAGCAGTTCGGTGAGGATGCGACGGGCGGCGCGGAGCAGCTCGGCGACATCTCCGCCGGCCAGCGCGTAACTGACGGTCGACCCCTCACGGATGGACACCACGATCCCCGAGCGGCGCAGCACGGCCAACTGCTGGGAGAGGTTGGACGGTTCGATCTCTATCTCGCTCAGCAGGTCGCGCACCGAGACGGGACCACTCTGCAGCAGTTCCAGGACCCGGATGCGCACGGGGTGTCCGAGCATGCGGAAGAACTCGGCCTTGGCCTGGTAGAGGGGAACCTGTCTGGTCAATCGCTCGCTCCCTGCCGCCTGGGACGGGTTGCTTCTCCCGCCGGCGCGGCGGCTGTTCAGACGCCGCCACGCACGGTGACGTACGGACCGATCCTCGCGGCTCCGCCTCCGCACACCCAGGGGATTGACCCGATCTGGATGTACCCAATTGAAGAAGTCTTCAAGTCGTGGGCGTGCGGAGGCGCGGAGAGGTCCGCCGTCTAGACCTCCAGATCCGCCTCGATGCGCGCGAGCTTGTGGCGGGCCATGGCCAGGTTGGACGTCGCCTTGTTGAGCACCAGGTACAGGAACAGGCCGTTACCCTCACGGCCCTTGACCGGCCGGATCACGTGGTACTGACTCTCCAGGGTGATCAGCACGTCCTCGATCTCGCTCTTGAGCCCGAGGTGCTCCATCGTCCGCATCTTCGCCCGGATGACGTCGGTGTTGCCCGCCGCCGCGATGTTCAGGTCGAGGTCGCCGCCGCCCCCCAGCGTGCCCAGCGCCATGCCGCTCGTGTAATCGACGAGAGCCGCGCCCAGCGCGCCGTCGATCGACGTCATCGTCTCCTTGAGGGAGACCTCCACATTCGCCATCCCGATGTCCCCTCCTGGTCACCGCGCGGCCGGGGGATTTCCGGCCCCGTCGATGTTCCGGACCCTACGGACCGTCCCCGGCGGCCAGCCGAGTTCTTTCGGGACTGGCGGAAGGAGTACTGAAACGACCTTCCGCACCCTCTTCGTTGATCGTTGTTGTCCGACTGTTGAGCGCTGATGGCCGGATGGAGGGGTGGCCTGTGAGTGGCCGAGGAGCCGGCAGGAGTCCTCCCGCTCCCTTGGCCCAGGCATGCTCCATACGTATAGAGCATGGGATGTGAGTGTTAGATTCCACGGTATGCGGATGACCTCGGCGGAGCGGGTCCGGTCGGCGGTGGCCTCGCTCCTGCACGCGACCGGTGAGTCGCAGACCGACCTCGCCACGGCCCTGGGCGTGAGCCAGGCCCAGGTGAGCCGCCGTCAGTCCGGCGCGGCCGCGTGGAGCCTGGACGACTGCGACGCCGTGGCCGCTCACTTCGGAATCGACGTGCTGGACCTGCTGTCCGGACCGACGCGGGCCTCCGAGTCGCTGCCCGAGGGCCGACGCCGGTCCCCGGGCCGGCGTCCCACCGTGGTCCGCCCCCTGGCGCGGGAGGAATCGGCGCGATGACGGATTTCGAGACGATCGACGCCCTGCTCGCCGCGGCCCGGCAGGAGGTTCCGCTGCCCCCCGCCGAGGAGCGCAGGGCCCTACGCGAGGGCGTGAACCTCTCGCGTGCCCAGGTGGCCAGGGCACTCGGGGTCGGCCCGTCCACCGTCGGCGGCTGGGAGTCCGGACGGGATCCGAGCGGCGAGATCCGCGAGAAGTACGCGTACTTCCTCGACGGCGCGCGCACCAAACTGCGGGACCGGGCGGTGCGGACCGAGGAAGCCGGCAACGCGGCGGCCGAGGACACCGACACCGGCACCGGCACCGGGACCGGGACCGGGACCGACACCGCCACCGGGACCGGCCCCGGTGACCCGGTGCTCGACCGTGACGGCGGTGGCGGCGGAGACGACGGGGGCACGGACACAGCGGCGGGGGCCGGCGACGAGTCCGCCGACGACGTCGAGGCCCTCGCGCGGCCCCGGCCCTGCGTGCTCTGCGGGCAGCCGGCCCGGCACCAGGTCGCCGGATTCCCCCAGCACCTCGACCCCGACGAGTGCGGGGCGCCCGGACCATCGCCGCAGCCGAGTCCCGCCACCGCGGAGCAGTCGGCCGCGCCGACGCGCGAGGAGCCGGCCGGCCGGAGTGTTCCCGGGCGTCCGGCGCAGCCGACCAAGGTGGTGCCCGTCGGCCGACGTGCGCAGGCCGCCGATACCCCCGACCTGATCGGCCGGGCCGTGGCGGCCGAACTCGCCGCCGCGACGGGCGATGTGGAGGCAGCCACGGCCGCGTTGGTGAAGCGGGCCATCCCGGACGCGATGGTGCTGCTCGACGAGACGCGCCGGGGCGGCCGCTACGACGTGGTGGCGCACCCCTGGATCCCCGACGTCCTGCGCAAGCAGAGCGCTCGCGGCGCGGACCGGATCTGGGAGGCCCGGCCCAAGTGGACCCGGGGCGAACTGCCGCCCGGGGCGCACGAGGTCACCGCGCTCGACGTCAACGGCGCCTATCTGTCGGCTCTCAAGACCCATCTCCCGATCGGGCAGTTGGAGCACTCGACGTCACCTGAGCACGACCGTCGCCGTTCCGGCGTGCACCTCGTGACGCCTTCCGCGTGGGACCACGACGCGGTGCTGCCCAACCCCCTGGGCGACCGCGACGAGCCGGGCCCGCTGTGGGTCACCGAACCCACGCTGCGGCTGCTGCTGCGCCTTTCGGGACCGACGTACGGCCTGTGCGACCCTCCCCGGATCCACGAGTCGTTCACCTCCGGCGCGACCGAGGGCCTGCTGGAGAAGTTCCGCGTCGCGCTCAAGGACGCCCGGGACCGGGCGATCGCCGAGGACGACGAGGTGACACTGGAGTACGTGAAGGCGATGTACTCCAAGTTCGTCTCCACGATGGGGGAGTCGAACTACAACCGAGAGCTCTACCGGCCCGACTGGATGCACCTCATCCGCTCGCAGGCCTTCGCGAACCTCTGGATGAAGGCGTATCGGGCCTACGACCAGGGCCTCATGGTGGTCCGCGCGATGGGCACCGACGAACTGCACGTGATCGGCGACTGGCGCGCGGTGTTCCCCGAGGGCCGCGGCGTCGCGGAGGTGAAGGTCAAGGACACCTACGCGATCGGCGCGAACCTGCCCGGGCCGCCGGACCAGGAGGTCTGAGGCCCCCGGTCCGCGCCGGCCGTCCCGGTCACCCCCGGTCCGCCCTCGTGGGCGCCGCCTTCCGCCGCGGGCCCGCGAGGATCAGACTCTCGACCCCCTCGTACACCTGGCGTTCCCGGTCGGCTGCGCGGCGGCCGGAGAGCATGCTGCCCAGCCAGCCGAAGGCGAAGCCCAGCGGGATCGAGACCAGGCCGGTCGTGGTGAACGGGAACCAGTTGAAGTCGGCCGTGGGAAAGGCCGATGTGGGGGAGCCCGACACCAGGCTCGTGCCCGGCATCAGGACCAGGACGGCGAGCGTGCCGCCGATGAGCGTGCTCAGCAGGCCGGCGCGGGTGAAGCGGCGCCAGAAGAGGCTGTAGACGAGGGCGGGGGCGATGGCCGAGGCGCCCACGCAGAACGACATGGTGGCGAGCGGCTGCAGACTCCGGTGCTGCACGAGGACCGCGAGGGCGATCACCGGGGCGCCGACGACCAGAGCGGAGCCGCGGGCGAACGCCGTCTCGCGCTGCGGGGACAGCGGGGCCTTCCGGCCCGCGAAGACGTCGTGGGCCAGCGAGTTGGCGCAGGCGAGTGTCATCCCGGCGACCGACGCGAGCAGGGTGAGGAAGATCGCCGTCGTGACCGTCGTGAACACCAGGGTCTCGGCACGGGAGACCACCGGACCGAACGCGGCGCGGGAGCCGAGCAGATACGCCGTGTGCCCCCGCGGATCGGCGGCGGCGATGTGGGACCGGCCGATCAGAGCCGTCGCCCCGATGCCGATGACACTGGCGACCATGACGAAAAGGGCGACCGACGACACCGCCCAGGACATCGAACGCCGCACCTGCCGGGCGCTGTTCGCGGTGAACATCCGCATGGTCACATGCGGCAGACAGGCCCCGCCCATCACGATCGCGAACTGGGTGCTGACCATGTCGAGCCGGGGATGGGGGCCACCGGCGAACTGGAGCCCGCCGTGCAGGAACTGGTGCGGCGCACCGCTGCGCTTCGCCGCCGCGTCGAACAACGCGGCGGGATTCCAATGGAACTGACCGAGCATCAGGACGGCGACGACGATCCCGGAACCGAGGAGCACCACCATCTTCAGGAGCTGTATCAGCGCCGTGCCGCGCATCCCGCCGATCGCGGCGTAGGTGATCATCAGGGTGCCGACGCCCACGATGCAGCCGGTCTTCATGGAGCTGTCGGAGAAGCCGAGGATGAAGGCGAGCAACTGTCCCGTGCTGGCGAGCTGGACGAGCATCATCGGGACGAGAGCGGCGATCGTGACACCGCACGCCGTGATGCGCACGGCCCGCCCGGGCATGCGTCGCGCGAGGACGTCACCCATCGTGAACTTGCCCGTGTTCCGCAGGGGTTCGGCGAGCAGGAACATCAGCACCAGCAGGGACAGCAGCGTGCTCAGGGCGAGGACCACGCCGTCGTACCCGCACAGGGCGATCACGCCGCCGACCGTCAGCACGGTCGCCGCCGAGATGTAGTCGCCGGCGATGGCGAGCCCGTTGCGCAACGGGGACAGCGAGCGGTACCCGGTGTAGAACTCGGCGAGGTCGTCGCTGTCGGGGCCGGTGAGCACGCACAGCAGCAGGGTCACCGTGACGGCGATGCTGAAGGCGACGAGGGACCAGGACTGGGTGGCGCCCGTGAAGGGACTCACCGCTCCCGCCCCTGCTCGCCGCCGGCCCAGGGGACGCTGCGGTTCACCCGGCGTGCGAGCGGATCGACGTAGCGGCGCGCGGTGCCCTCGTAGAGCAGTACGGCGAGCCAGGTGGCGGGTATCTGGGAGAGGGCGAGGAGCAGTCCCACGGAGAGGCCGCCGACGGCGGGCCGGTCCATGAGGTCGGGGGCGCCCGCGGAGAGTCCGAGGAAGAGGGTGAAGTAGCCGAGCACCGCGAAGGTGGTCACCCGCCGCTGTCGGCGGTAGGCGCGCCGCAGGATGCGCAGATCGCGATGGTGTCCCGTCCAGGCGCGCGGTAACGCGGCGTCGCGCAGGGGCTGTTCGCCGGTGTCCGGGACGAGGCGGACGGGGAGGGTGGCGTCGTCGTCGTGCTGTCCGTGGAGCTGTCGCGCGGAACGGGCGGCGGAACTGTCGTACGACATGCCGGTCTCCTCGTGGGGTGCGGGCCCGGCGTACATGGACCGCGGGACGGGTGGGGCGCGGCTCGGGTCCTCGCACGCTATTCGGCCCGTCGGCCGGTGCGAAGGGCTTTCCTTCAAGTACCTGGTCGGACGGCGTCCATGCCGCTGACCTCGGATGTCGTCGATGAAACCGCTGTTGTCCGAGGGCTGTGAGTGAGCGTTGTGGCGTCCCGGCGGATGCCTTCCGCGGCGGCGGGGAGTGCGCCGGGGGAGGGCCGCGCGGGCGCCCGTGGTGACGGAGGCGCGCGCTCACGGGAACTCGTTCAGTTCGTGCAGCGGTGTGCCGTGCGCCCACCGCGCCAGACAGGAACCGTCGATGAGGCGGACACCGCCCTGCCGGTGCGCCCACTGGACGTCGCGGCGGCTGAAGGCACCCCGGTGCACCACGAGACGGACAGGGGCGCCCGCGGAGTCCGCGCGGCCGGGACGTGTGGGCGCGGGCGGGTCCTCGTCCGGCAGCGGCTCTGCCACGGGCCGGAACGCCACCTCCAGACGCTGCCCGAGGCCGTCCCGCGCGCGGACACGGGGACGGTCCTGGACCCGCGGTGCGGGGAGCACCCGCCAGCCGTCGCGCCGCAGCATCCGCGACACGGCCAGGGCCAGTCCCTGGGCGTCGAGCTCCGCGAGTTCCCCGGCGGTGTAGAAACCGAGCCTGCGCCGGGCCAGCGGCCGGTGCCGGCGGACCAGGGCCGGGCCGAGAACGACGAGGAGGACCAACGCGCCGAGAGGCACGGCGAGGCCGGCCACGCGGTATCCCACGGCCAGTCCGGCCACGAGCGCGCAGAGGACGACGACGACCCCGGCGAGCGCGGGCAGCACCTCGCGCAACCCGGGACCGTACCGCCCCTGCGCGCGCAGCCGTCGGACCGTCGAGCGTCGCAGGGCCCGTCCCGACAGGCTCTTCCCGGGTGTTCTCCCCCTCGATGTCACTCGGGCCAGCTCCCCCCAACCCTCGCGCGCCTCGGCGTCTGGCTAGGGCTACCCATCGGAGAGGGTCCGACCGTGCGGAGGGCGAGATCCGGCCACCAATCAGGCCGAACTCTTTCCTGTCGGGGCGCTCAGGGGGCAGGGCCCGTCACCTGAGGCACGCGGTGGAAGGTGAGGTGTGGGGCGGCGGACGGGGGGAGTGACGCCGTCGGCCGCCGAGGTCGCCGGACGAGGACGCCCGACGGGGGCGGCGGTCGCACCGCCGCCCCCGTCGGCACTCGTCCGTGGGTGACCCCAGGTCGCCGGACCGCTCAGACGGTGCCGGAGTCGGAGATGACGATCTTCTTCTTCGTGTCTCCGGAACGGCTGCCGAGCGCCTCGATCGCCTTCACGACGTCCATGCCCTCGACGACCTCGCCGAAGACGACGTGCTTGTTGTCCAGCCAGTCGGTGACGATCGTGGTGATGAAGAACTGCGAGCCGTTGGTGTTCGGACCCGCGTTGGCCATCGAGAGCTGACCCGGCCGGGTGTGCTTCAGCGTGAAGTTCTCGTCGGCGAACTTCTCACCGTAGATGCTCTTGCCGCCCGTGCCGTTCTGCCGGGTGAAGTCGCCGCCCTGGAGCATGAAGTCCGGGATGACCCGGTGGAACGGCGAGCCCTTGTAGCCGTAGCCGTGCACGCCGGTGGCCAGCTCACGGAAGTTCTGGGCCGTCTTCGGGACGACGTCGTCGAAGAGTTTGAACTCGATGCGGCCCATCGGCTCGCCGTCGGCCGTGACCTCGAAAAAGACGTTCTCGCTCATTGCTCTGCTCCTCTGAATTCAAATGGTCGTCCCCGAGCATAGAGAGCCCAGGGCGGTGGGGGCGTGACCGGGGGTGATCATTCGGTACGTGGCCCGTCCCCGCCGAGTACCCCGCCGCGGGCAGGCCGGGCTCCGGAAGGCACCAAGAATTCTTACTGCGGGAGGCCCGGTGCAGCGTTCAGCCCCTGACGTGAAACGCGTCAGGGGCTGAACCTCGCGACCCTGCATCAGGTGCGGGAACGACCGGCCGGTCTATTCGACCTTGGCCCAGTCGAGTGTGCGTTCCACCGCCTTCTTCCAGCCCGCGTAGCCCTCCTGCCGCTGGTCCTCCGACCACTGGGGCTCCCAGCGCTTGGACTCCTGCCAGTGGGTGCGCAGTTCGTCCGTGTCGGACCAGAACCCGGTGGCCAGGCCCGCCGCGTAGGCGGCGCCGAGCGCGGTGGTCTCGGCGACCACGGGCCGGCTGACCGGTACGCCGAGGACGTCGGCCTGGATCTGCATGCACAGGTCGTTGGCTGTCACGCCGCCGTCGACCTTCAGCACGTCGAGGTGGACTCCGGAGTCCTGCTCCATGGCCTCGACCACGTCGCGGCTCTGGTAGCAGATGGCCTCCAGGGTCGCCCGGGCCAGGTGCCCGCTGTCGTTGTAGCGGGCGAGCCCCACGATCGCTCCCCGGGCGTCGGAGCGCCAGTAGGGGGCGAACAGGCCCGAGAACGCCGGGACGAAGTACATCCCGCCGTTGTCCTCGACGGTGCGGGCCAGCGTCTCGCTCTCGGCCGCGTCGCTGATGATCTTCATCTGGTCGCGCAGCCACTGGACCGCCGAGCCGGTGACGGCGATCGACCCCTCCAGGGCGTAGACCGCGGGACTGTCGCCGAACTGGTACGCCACGGTGGTCAGCAGACCGTGTTCCGAACGGACCAGTTCCGTACCGGTGTTGAGGACCAGGAAGTTGCCCGTGCCGTAGGTGTTCTTGGCCTCGCCGGGGGCGTAGCAGACCTGTCCGACGGTGGCCGCCTGCTGGTCACCGAGCACTCCGGCGATGGGGATGGAGGCCCGCAGCGGACGGGAGGTCCGCGTCGTGCCGTACGCCTCGGCGGAGGAGGACGGGTTGATGCTGGGCAGCATGGCCCGCGGGATCCCGAAGAAGCCCAGCAACTCGTCGTCCCAGTCGAGCGTTTCCAGGTCCATCAGCATGGTGCGGCTGGCGTTGGTCACGTCGGTGGCGTGGATGCCGCCGTCGGGACCGCCCGTCAGGTTCCACAGGACCCAGGCGTCGGTGTTGCCGAAGATGGCATTGCCCTGCTCCGCCGCCTCGCGGACGCCGTCGACGTTCTCCAGGATCCACTGGATCTTGCCCCCGGAGAAGTACGTCGCCGGTGGCAGGCCCGCCTTGCGCCGGATGACGTCACCCTTGCCGGAGCGGTCGAGGGCGGCGGCTATGGAGTCGGTGCGGGTGTCCTGCCAGACGATGGCGTTGTAGTACGGGCGTCCGTTGCGCGGGTCCCACACGACGGTGGTCTCGCGCTGGTTGGTGATGCCGATCGCCGCCAGGTCCTCCGCGGACAGGCCGCCGTGGCGCAGGGCGTTCTGGATCACCGAGTTGGTGCGTTCCCAGATCTCCACCGGGTCGTGCTCGACCCAGCCGGAGCGCGGGAGGATCTGTGCGTGTTCCAGCTGATGCTTCGCCACCTCGTTGCCGGCGTGGTCGAAGATCATGAATCGGGTGCTGGTGGTGCCTTGGTCCACCGCGCCCACGAAGTCAGCCATGAAGTGCCGCCTCAGTTGTGGGTGTCAGGGCTTGGGCTGCTCGGAGACCGGGATGCGTCCCGCGGGCTCGGGCTCCGCCGTCGGCAGGAACCTGCCGATGAAGAGCTTGTACATGCCTGCGCCGACCAGTCCACCGATCAGGGGGCCGATGATCGGCACCCAGAAGTAGATGTTCCCGTACTGATCTCGCCAGGCTCCTCCGTATCCCGTGATGAAGCTCGCGAGCCGGGGGCCGAAGTCACGGGCCGGGTTGATCGCGTAGCCCGCGAGGGTTCCCCAGGCCATACCGATGCCCACCACGAGCAGACCGGTGATGAACGGGCCCAGGTTCGCCCCGGGAGGCGTGTTGAGCAGGTCTGTGATGGCCAGGATCACCAGCAGCAGAATGGCCGTGCCGATGATCTGGTCACGGAACGCGCCCCATTCGTGGACCGGCAGGTTCGGGTTGCCGTTGGCCGGCAGGGTGGAGAACACGCCCTGGGTCTTGATGGTGTGTCCGGGGTCCGCCTTCGCCAGCGCGTCCGTGTAGTTCCAGCGCACGATGAGGGCCGCCACGAAGGCGCCGATCGTCTGCGCCACCATGTAGGGCGCCACCTTCTTCCAGGGGAACCCCTTGAAGGTGGCCAGCGCGAGAGTCACCGCGGGGTTGAGGTGCGCGCCACTGATGCGTGCCGCGACGTAGACACCCATGGTGACGCCGATACCCCAGGCCCAGGCGATGCTGTCGTGGTCGCCCAGACCGCCCGGTGGCGTGGTGAGTGCTCCGCCGGCGACCACTTGGGCCACCACGCCGCACCCGAAGAGGATGAGAATCATCGTGCCGAGGAACTCGGCGGACATCTCGCCGATTATCCCCAGCCTTTTAAACCGCTCAGCCATGGAAGCCCGCTTCCCGCCGGTTCAGGACCGGCCGACTACTGCCACCAGAGCCCTCCCTGACATCAGCATAGGATGATCAAGAGCTAACCGCATCAAAAGGGAAATATCGCGTTCTGATGCTCCGTGTGATCCGTGAAGTGCGCCCAGGTGGGGGCGTCGAGCGGCCTCGTGGGCCGGTGTCGGTGGCGCGGTGGAAGGGGAGGGTCAGGCGGGCACCGTGACGATGCCGAGCGGCTCGGTGGTCGGCTGCTCCGACCCCCCTGCGGGCTCGGCCGTGATGCCCACGGCGGCGACGTCCTCCAGCGAGCCCCGGAGCACCTCCGCGTAGCCGCCGCCCGAACCGGGGAGCAGGCCGGCCGGACGCAGGTCGCCGGTCTTCGCCGCGTACCAGAGTTCGTAGACCTTGTCCTTGCCGAGGTGCGGGAGATCCGCGGCGACGACCGCCGCGCGGCCCTGCGCCCGGGAGGCCACCACGCTGATGTCGCCGCCGTCGTCCAGTTTCTGTGTCGTGATCGTGGCGTCCTGGGCGGTGATGATGTCGGTGACGGCCGCCGCCTTCGTCCGCTCGCGCGACACCTCCGCGCGGGCCTCGTCCGCCTGCTGGTGCTGCCACACGCTGACGCCGCCGAGCACGGCGGCGAGGGCGAGGCACGCGGCGAGCGCCACCCGCAGGACCCGGCTGCGACGGCGGACCGGGACGGGGGGCGCGGTGTGCTCCTGCCGGGTGCGGGTGATCTGGTCGAGAACGCGCCCGCGCAGCCCGGGGGACGGGTCCGCCTCGTGGCCGGAGGCGAGTTCGAGGGTGACGGCGGACAGTTCCGCCACTTCCTGCCGGCAGGCCGCGCACTCGGCCAGGTGGTTGTCGAACGCCGCTTCCTCGGCCGGCGGCAGTGCGTGCAGGACGTACGCGCCGGCGAGCTGGTGCTGGTCCTCGGCGTTCATGACCTGGCCTCCAGACACTTGCGGAGCTGCCGCAGCCCGGAACGCATCCGGGACTTCACGGTGCCGGCCGGAGTGGCCAGACACGCGGCCACCTCCAGGTAGGTCATGCCCTGGTAGTAGGCGAGCATCAGGGGTACGCGCTGGTGCCGTTCCAGGGCGGCCAGGCAGTGCCGGACGTGCCGCCGGTCCTCGTGGCGCTCGACCGTCTCGGCGACCTCGTCGAAGGGTCGGTCCTCGGCCAGCAGTGCGCTGCGCTGCTCGCGGGCCGTGCTGGCCTGGGCGTGCCGGACCCGGTCCACGGCCCGCCGGTGGGCCAGGGCGAGCACCCAGGCGCGGGCGGCGCCGAGTTCGGGGCGATAGCGGTCCGCGGTCCGCCAGATCTCCACCATCACGTCCTGTGTCACCTCCTCCGCCTGTGCCTCGTCCCGCAGCACACGGCAGATCAGGCCCTTGACCGGGCGCGCGAGCGTGTCATAGACGTCCGCGAAGGCGTCGTGGTCACCCGTCGCGGCCCGCTTGAGCCGGGAGTCGAGCCATGCCTCCGACGGGGATCGCCGTGGCGAACCCTTTCCGTCCTGCCCGCTCTTGGACATCGCTCCCAGAATCCGTCCGTAGCCCGCTTCCCGTCCGTCCGACTCTCCTGCCCGGGGGCCGTTTCCGCAGCCTGAGGGCTCTTCGGCCGGGGCTCGCCGTCACTCTGTATTCGTAGCCACCCCGCTCCGCGTATGTCCGTCGGACCCTCCGGTGTGGGGGCGCGGCACCGGCGGCCGCTCCGGGGCCGCGGCCCCGATGCCTCCCGGAAACTCATACGGGTCTATCCTCATACATACCTTTTACGGCTCCGAATACCTTGTGTCCCGCACATCGTGAGCCTCGGGGCGTACCAGTGCCCAGGGTGCGAACTCCCGTCACGTCGGCTCTCTTTGTGCACGCCGATGACGCTTTCTAGGGAGGTGAGTCCGATGACCACACGCATCAGTACCCGGCGCCTGCTGGCCGGTGCCGCCGCGACAGGCCTGCTGGCCGGTGGTGCCGCGCTCGGTATGTCCGGTGTCGCCGCCGCAGCTCCGACGCCGACGTCCGCGCCTTCCGTGGTGACCGCTGACCACCACGGCCATCACGACCGCTGCGAGTGGAAGAAGGGCCACTGGGAGAAGAAGTGGGTTCCCGGCCACTGGGTCAAGAAGTGGGTCAACCACGACACCTGGCACCAGGGCTACCGTGACAGCCATGGCAGCTGGCACAAGGGCCATCACAGTCACGACTGGAAGAACCAGTGGGTCTACGTCCCCGGCCACTGGGACCATCAGTGGGTCAAGGGCCACTGGGACTGCCGCCAGCACTGAGCACTCCTGACCGCGGGCAGGACCGGAGCGGCGTCTCCGGTCCCGCCTGTGCGCGGCGGTCCGCGTCGCAAACCCGGTGGAGCGGTCCGGACCTCGCTCGTTAGGCTGCGCGGATGACCACACGCACCTTCCGGATCACCGTCCGCGGAGTCTTCGACGGACTCAGCACCGAGCAACGCTCCGAACTCCTCGCCGGGGCGGCGGAGCACGACGTCCTGCAAGCGGCCTTCACGGCCGAGGGGCACCTCAGCTACGACTTGGCCGCCCGCCCGGCCTTCACCTTCCGCTTCCTGGACGAGGGGGAGGCCGAGGAGGACATCCTGGAGGCGATCGAACGGGCCGAGGCCGCCGCGACGGCCTGGCTCTCCGTCCGCGGCTACGGCTTCAAGCGCCTCAGGGCCCAGGGCGAGGACCTCTCGCAGGCTCCCCTGGGCAAGCGGCAACGGCGGGCGATCGCCCAGAACACGACCCCCTGATCCCGTACACCTTCTGGGCGCTCTCGTCTGCGGCTATGCTTGAGCAGTCAAGGAGGTGTCAATGAGTTCCGGACTGGACGCGGTCCTGCGCCTGATGCGGGCGCAGGCCGCCCTGGTGAAGCGGTTCGACGCGAGTCTGGGTGGGCTGCACGGGGTGAGCCTGGCCGATTTCACGCTCCTGCTGCGACTGTCCCAGGCGCCGGGCGACCGGATGCGCCGGGTGGATCTGGCCGAGTCGCTGGGGCTGACCGCCTCCGGTGTCACCCGGGGGCTGGTGCCCCTGGAGCGCATCGGGCTCGTACGGCGCGACACCGACGCACGGGACGCCCGGGTCGCCTACGCGGCGCTGACCGGGACCGGCCGGGAACGGCTGGCGGAGATGCGCGTCACCGCCGATCACGTGGCCCGCGAGGTGTTCGCCGAGCCGGCCTGGACCGAGGACGAGACGGGGCGGCTCGCCGACCTGCTCACCCGGCTCGGCGGCACCGGCCTGACGCCCGGAGGGGCGTCCCGCCTCTGAGCCTGCGGGGCACGCCGGGACGGCCCTGCGTCCCGTGCGCGTTGCCGGTCCCGTGACCTCGGCGCACCCTGGTCATATGGGAGCTCGCGACGGGCCGACGCTCATCACCTCCGTACAGCGGGCATTCCGCCTGATGGAGGCGGTGAGTGCGCACGAGAACGGCGCGCCCGCGAAGCAGCTGGCGCGCGAGACCGACCTGCCGCTGGCCACCGCCTATCACCTGCTGCGGACACTGGTCCACGACGGATACGTCCGCAAGCTCGACGACGGCGGCTTCATCCTCGGCGACAAGGTGCGCACGCTGCACACCCGGGGCCGCGGGCAGGAGCTGCTCGGCCGGGTCCGGCCCACGCTCGCCGCGCTGCGCGACGAACTCGCGGGAGCCGCCTACCTCACCTTCTACGAGGAGGGCGAGATCCGGGTCGCGGAGATCGTCGACGGTCCCCGGGCGCCCCGGGTCGACCTCTGGGTCGGCTTCGAGGACGCGGGGCACGCCACCGCGCTCGGCAAGTGCGTCCTGCGCGAGATGGACGAGGAGTCCCGCAACGACTACCTCGCACGGCATGCCCTCGCCGACCTCACGCCCCGGACCATCACCAGCCGGCCGGAGCTGCTGCGCCGGCTCGCCTCGTCGCCCGTGGCGCCTGCGGTCACGGATCTGGAGGAGTACGCCCTCGGTACCGTCTGCGTCGCCGTGCCCGTGTACAGCGGGGACACCCTCGGCTCGCTCGGTGTCTCGCTGCCCGCCGACCGGCTGCCCCGGATCCGGGAGGTCCTGACGCGGCTCGTCCCGACGGCGAACCGAGTGACCCGGGGGCTGTCGCTCACTATCTGAAATCCCGCTCCTTGCGATCCTTACCTCGAACGTATTTCCTAGATGAAACGGACATTTCAGGAAGAATCTAGGTGAGGACTGCGCCCGGATATGAGCCAGGACCGAGAGTACGTCGGCGAACACGGACGGAAACGGGCGGGCAGGAACCGGATCCTCGGTACCGGAGCGGCGGCGGGCGGTAAGCGCGCCGCCGCACACGTCGCCCTCGGCACCCCGGCGCTCCCCCTGCTCGTCGTCGTCGCCGTCGTCCTCGTGGACCTGACCGCCGGAACAGCCGTGGTGTGGCTGTCGCTGCTGGCTGCGGCTCCCGCGCTGGCCGCCGCCACGAGCCGGCCGCGCGAGGTCGTCTGCGTCGGCCTCCTCGCCGGGCTCCTCGGCGCGCTGCTCGGCATCCAGGGCGGTGTCCACGGCGCCGAGCAGGCCGCCGTCCTCTCCGTCCTCGCCGCCGTCACGCTCGCGAGCGCTCTGACCAGCGCGCTCAGGTGGCGCCGTGAGCGGGTGCTCGCGGCGGTCCGATCGGTCGCCGAAGCCGCGCAGCACGCGGTCCTCGCACCCATCCCGTCGAGCGTCGGACCCTTCCAGGTGGCGGTCCGCTACAGCGCCGCCGCGGCCGAGGCCCGTATCGGCGGAGACCTGTACGCGCTCGTACCCACGCCCTACGGTGTCCGGATGATCATCGGCGACGTCCGGGGCAAGGGACTTCCCGCCGTGGGCACCGCCGCGCTCGTGCTCGGCATCTTCCGCGAGGCCGCCTACGACGAACCCGACCTCCTCGCCGTGGTCGGCCGGATCGAGCGGAGCCTGGCACGCAACCTCGGCTTCGACGACTTCGTCACCGCCGTGGTCGCCGGATACCCGGAGCCGGGCCGGCTGGAGGTCGTCAACTGCGGACACGCGCCGCCGCTGCACGTCCGGGCCGACGGACACGTTTCGTCGGTCGAGCCCGCCCAGCCGGCACCGCCGCTCGGACTGCGAGGGCTGACGGGCGAGACGCCCAGCCTGCAGGTGCTCCCGCTGGCCGACGGCGACCAGCTCCTCCTCTACACCGACGGAGTCACCGAAGCCCGTGACCACGGCAGGGCGTTCTATCCCCTCGCCGAGGGCCTGGCCCGGCACGTCTCCGACGAGCCGGCGGCCACCCTCGACGCCCTCGACGCCGAACTGCAGGCGCATGTCGGGGGACGGCTGCACGACGACGCGGCGCTGCTGCTGCTCCGCATGCCGACGGTTCAGAGCCGGGCGGAGCAGGCGCCCGCCGTCCTCACGGGCGCGGGCTCTCTGACGACCGTCGCCCGGAGCGGCCCGACGGCGGGGTCCGGAGTGGGCTGCGGCGTCGGCGCGGAGTAGCCGCGCCTGGCTGGATCACATCGTGCGCCGGCCGGGGACCTCTAGGGTGCCTGGCCGTGACGGTCTCCCTGAGTGAATCGACGTTGTGGCGCGACCGGCGGTTCGTCCTGCTCGCCACCGCACGGGTGGTCTCCGTGCTCGGCAACGGCTTCGCGCGCGTGGCGCTCGCGTTCGCCGTGCTCGCCCTCCCGGGAGCGAGCGCGGGCCGGCTGTCGCTGGTCCTCGCGTGCCAGGCCGTGCCCCAACTGGCGTTCGTCCTCGTGGGCGGAGTGATCGCGGACCGGATGTCGCGCTCGCGGCTGATGGTCCTCGCGGACGTCCTTGGCGCGGGGGCCTACGCCGGACTCGCGGCGATGGTGCTCACCGGGCACGCCCCCTTGGCGGCCATGTGTCTGCTCGCGGTGGCCGCCGGAACCGCGTCGGCGCTGTTCGGGCCGGCGATGGACGGCATGGTGCCGCTCGTCGTGCCCCGGGACCGGCTGCAACGGGCCAACGGGCTCCTGCGGATGGCCACCAACAGCTCCCTGCTGCTGGGTCTCGCCCTGTCGGGAGTGACGGTCGCGCTGGTCGGCCCGGGGTGGGCACTCGCGCTCAACTCCACGTCGTTCGTCGTCAGCGCGCTGCTGGCCTCCCGGCTGCGGGTGACCGCGAGGCCGCCCCGCCGGACGTCGCGTTGGGCCGATCTGCGCGAGGGCCGGCGGGAGTTCACCTCCCGCCAGTGGCTGTGGGCCGTCGTGGCGCAGTATGCGGTGGTCGTCGCGGCACTCAACGCCAACGTCGGGGTCCTCGGTCCGTTGACGGCCGAGCAGCACTTCGGCGGAGCGAGGGCCTGGTCGGTCATCGTGGCGGCGCAGGCCGTCGGCACGGTCGCCGGCGCCATGTTCGGCGCCGGCGTCGCGTCGGACGTCTTCGGCGTGCTGTGGGCCACCACCATCCAGCGGGAGATCCCGGAGCAGGTTCTCTCCCGCGTCAGTTCCTACGACTGGTTCGGATCCCTGGCTCTCGCACCGCTCGGACTGCTCGTCGCCGGGCCCGTCGCCGCCGCCGTGGGGACGGACAGGGCCCTGGCGGGGTGCGCCGCCCTGATCGTCCTGGCCACGGCGGCCGCCCTGTTGTCGCCCCAGGTGCGCACCCTGCGCGCCACCGTCGACGAGGCCCCGGCACCGGTGCCCGCGCCCAGGGCCGTCCAGTGCGAGACCGGCGAGGAAGCGGCCGGCTGACCCGGGGCGGCTCGCTCACGCCGCGGCGCGCACTCCGTCGTTCCCGGTCCGGAAGGCGGGGAGCTCGCCGAGGCGGCGGACGTAGTCGCGCAGGCGAGGGTGTGCGCCCAGGGCGTCGGTCGGGGCGAGGTGGGAGAGGGCCACCCACGCGTCCACATCCGCCGCCGTCAGGCTGTCTCCCAACATGTAGACAGAGCAGAGGAGTTGGCAGTCCAGCAGGTCCAGGGCCGCCGTGCGGTCCGAGGCGTGTGCCGACGGGGTGACGTCGCGGTCCAGGAGATCCCGGAGCGCCTCGATGTCGGCTGTCTGCGACGCCGGCATCAGCGTGGGCGCGGGGCGCGCCCCGCGCCCGGACGGCAGGCTCGTGAGGTCGCGGAGGATGTCGGAGATGTCGTTGCTGACGATGCGTCCGGTCCATCGGTCGCAGAGCGCGGGCGCCGTGAACGGCCCGTCGTAGTGGTGCTCGGTGGCCTCGTAGGCGCGGCGCAGCGAGGCGAAGGCGTCGGGAGTTCCGGCCGGGTGGGTGAGCAGGGTCGTGGCGACCGAGTTCGTCAGACCCAGCAGGCCGAGGGTGATCGAGATCCGCAGCGAGCGCGGACAACTCGCCGCCAGATACACCTCGTAGCGGTGTGGCGCCGGGTAGAAGCCGCCGGCCAGACCGACACCGATGCGGCTGTGGGCGGTACGGGGGAGCAGGGGCGGTGCGGACGTCCTGGAGGCGGCCGCAGGGGACGGACTCGGGCCACCGGCACGGGTGAACGGGCCTTCCTCACCGCCGGTGTGGGTGGTCGAACTCTGGCCGCAGGGACGGGATCCGGCCGTGCTGGAACCGCGCGAAGCTGTCTCGGGCATGACTCTCCCTAGGGGGAACGAGGAAGCCATCGCCGCCTTGAGGGCATGAGCGATGAGCGGCGGAATGCGAAGCGACCGCGCCGGACGCGCGGGCCAGGACCGAACGGGCCGGCAGGGGATCAGTAGGCGCTGGAGACGCGCAACAGATCGATGTGCAAGCGCCTCGTCAAGTCGTTCCGCGGCATTCTCACCGGTCCCACCTCCTGGGCTCGCGGGACGCGAGACCACGCTTGCCCCACCGCACCGGCGGGACCCGGTCGTCACCCGGGGCACCCCGTCGCGGTGGAAGGGTTGCCTGTCAGCGAGCCGGGGCCGATGACCACAGGAGCGGGCGAACCCGCGCCGTGGGCGCTGACAATCGTGACCGTCCATGCCAGTCTCGGCGCGCCCCCGAGCTCCGTCAAGAAGGCCGACGACACGGTCTCACCTGGTGGGCACGCGCATTGACATTCTTTTCGGACCGGGCCTAACGTGCGGCCCACAACAAGACGCCCCAGGGCCGGAGAAGTGATGGTGACGGCGATGTACGCAGCTGACGGGACGGCCGCATGGCGGCGCCTCGGCCGCGACGTGCTGTGCGCGGACCGCTCCGTCGACCTGCTGCGCGTCAACAGCGCACTGTGTACGGGCACGTGTCGCACCCTCCGCCAAGGCTGACGGGTCTCCTTCCGCGTCTCTGACGATCACCGCTGTCGCGGTGTGTCCCTCTCCGTCCAGCCCTCGTTCCCCGTGCGCTCCCGTCTCGTCGTGTGCTGAGCCGCTCCGGCTCCACATCACGCTGCCGTTCGCCGTGGTCCGGGGTGTCCGAATCCGCTGGAGCTCTCCATGAGTGAATCTCCGGGCACAGCTGTGTCCTCCGGATCAGCACCGCCCGCCGAGGTGATCCCCCGTCCCGACGTCCCCGCAGCGCCGAAGCCCCTGACGGCACAGCGAGTCCTGCCGCTCCGGCGCCCCGGCCGCTGGATCATCACGGCCGTCGTGCTCGTGCTGGTCGCCCAGATCGCCCACGGACTGGTGACCAACCCCTTCTACCAATGGGACCGTTTCCAGTACTGGTTCCTGCGTCCGACGATCCTCGACGGTCTGCTCATCACCCTCGAAGTCGCCGTGTACAGCGCGGTGTTGGGTCTGCTGGGCGGCATCCTCCTGGCGCTGGCCCGGCTCTCGCCGAGCCCGGTGCTCCGTGCCGTGAGCTGGGTCTACACCTGGCTGTTCCGCTCGGTTCCGCTCATCGTCGTCCTGCTCTTCCTCTACAACTTCAGCGCTCTGTACAAGACGTTGAGTGTCGGAGTGCCGTTCGGGCCGGCCTTCTTCTCCTTCGACGAGTCCCGCCTCGCCACCGACATGGCCGTCGCCGTCATCGGACTCGGCCTCAACGAGGCGGCGTACGCCTCCGAAGTGGTGCGCGGCGGCCTCCTCTCGGTCGACCAGGGCCAGCACGAGGCGGCCTGCGCACTGGGCCTGCCGAAGCGGTACCAGTTCGCGAGGATCGTCTTCCCGCAGGCGCTGCGCTCCATCACCCCCAACTACGTCAACCAGCTCATCGGCCTGATCAAGGGCACTTCCCTGGTCTTCTACGTCTCCCTGCTGGACCTGTTCGGCTCCGTGCAGAGCATGGGCAGCACCTATCCGGGCGACATCGTGCCGCTGCTGCTGGTCGCCACCGCCTGGTATCTGATCCTGACTAGCGTGGTGTCCGTCATCCAGTTCTACGTCGAGCGGTACTACTCGCGGGGCGCGCTGCGCACCCTGCCGCCGACCCCGTTGCAGAAGGTACGGATCGGTCTGCGTGACGCGCGGGCCCGACTCCGCAGGGAGACGGCGATATGAGCGGCGAGACGCGTCAGGCTACGGTGACGAGCGGGACGTCTCCCGGCGCGCAGGTGAGAGACGCGGCCGAGGCCGCCGGAGTGCCGGAGGTCCAGCCCGCCGCGGTCGAGGTCCACGACGTGCACAAGTGGTACGGCTCCCACCAGGTGCTGAACGGCGTGGAGTTGACCGTACGGCCCGGCGAGGTCACGGTGATCCTCGGACCCTCCGGGTCGGGCAAGTCGACCCTCCTGCGGGTGATCAACCATCTGGAGAAGCCCGAGGTCGGCCATGTCAGCCTGAACGGCGAGCTCATCGGGGTCCGCAGGCACAAAGAGCGGCTCAAGGAACTGAGCGAGCGCGTCATCCTCGGTCAGCGCAGCCGCATCGGGTTCGTCTTCCAGAACTTCAACCTCTTCCCGCACCTGACCGTGCTGGACAACGTGGCCGCGGCGCCGGTGGCGACCGGAAAACTGTCCAGGCCCGAGGCCCAGCGGCTGGCCCGCGATCTGCTCGCCCGCGTGGGTCTGGCGGACAAGTCCGGTGCCTACCCACGGCAGTTGTCGGGCGGACAGCAGCAGCGGGTCGCCATCGCCCGCGCCCTCGCCCTGCGGCCCGGCGTCATCCTCTTCGACGAGCCGACGTCAGCGCTCGATCCGGAACTGGTCGGTGAGGTGCTCGCCGTCATCAAGAACCTGGCCAGAAGCGGCACCACCCTGATCATCGTCACCCACGAGATCGGCTTCGCCCGCGAGATCGCCGACCGGGTCGTCTTCATGGACGGCGGCCGCATCGTCGAACAGGGGCCGCCCACGCAGGTGTTGGACCACCCGTGGCAGGAGCGCACCAAGGACTTCCTGAGCAAGGTCCTCTGACCGACCCCGACCCGACCTCGAAGCCGGCGCCGGCCGGCCACCTTTCGCCGCGGACCTCCGCACCGTCCGCCGGCGCGCACCACCACGACCACCCGATGTCGCGGCCCGCCGGGACCGCGCCCCCACACCCTCACCGAACACACCCGACAAGGACAGTCATGCGCACCCTCCCCTGGAACAGCAGGATTCTTCGCGGCGTCACCGCCACAGCGGCCGTCGCCTCCCTCGCCGCCGGGCTCGCCGCGTGCGGGGGTGACAGTGACGCGGCAACCCGGACCCAGGACGTCTCGGACGGATCGGTCACCGTCGGCGCGCTCTCCAACGGGGCCGCCAAGGAGACCGAGCTGAAGGTGTCCGAGGTGAAGTCGATCAGCGCGGAACTGCCCAAGTCCGTCGCGAAGAGCGGCACGTTGAGGATCGGTGTCGGCGCGCTGCCCGCCGGATTCGCGCCGCTCGCGTACGTGGGCGGCGACCAGAAGACGCTCACCGGCGCCGAACCCGACCTCGGCCGGCTGGTCGCCGCGGTCCTCGGGCTCAAGCCGGAGGTGAAGAACTCGACCTGGGAGAACCTCTTCGTCGGCATCGACAGCGGCAAGGTCGACGTCGCCTTCTCCAACGTCACGGACACCGAGGAGCGCAAGAAGAAGTACGAGTTCGCCTCCTACCGGCAGGACAACCTCGGCTTCGAGGTGCGGAAGAAGAGCACGTGGAACTTCGACGACGACTACCGGAACCTGGCGGGCAAGACCGTCGCGGTGAGCGCCGGCACCAACCAGGAGAAGATCCTCCTGGAGTGGAAGGCGAAGCTCGCCAAGGAGGGCAAGAAGCTCGCCGTCAAGTACTACCAGGACAACAACGCCACCGCCCTGGCCCTGTCCAGCGGAAAGATCGACGTCTCCTTCGGCCCCAACCCCGGCATCGCGTACCACGTCACCCAGACCGCGAAGACGCCCAACCCGACGCGCAACGCGGGCACGTTCTCCGGCGCGGGGGCAACTCTCCAGGGTCTGATCGCGGCCACCGCGAAGAAGGACAGCGGGCTCGCCAAGCCGCTCGCCGACGCGATCAACCACCTCGTCAAGAACGGCCAGTACGCCAAGTGGCTGGCCGCCTGGAACCTCTCCAACGAGGCCGTGGACACCTCCCAGGTCAACCCGCCCGGCCTGCCGCTCACCAACTCCTGACCCACCGCCCACCTCAGGGGACCCCGCCGCCACCCGGCGGGGTCCCGGGGCGCGTCCGGCCGCATTCCCGATACGGAGACCCGCACCGCCATGTCCACCAGCGTCCACCCCGCCCCTTCCCCGAGCCCGACCGCACCGCACGTCCTGGACAACGCGGCGTGGGCCGCGCTGACCGGTCCGCACGCCCACCTCGCCGAACGCCTGGGCCGCGCCGCCCGCTATCCCGCCGACGTGTCCCCCTTCACCGCCCTCGCCGACCCCGCCGACCTCCGCTCCTGGGACGACCTCGCCGCCCTTGTCGGACCCGGCGCGGTCACCCCGGTCACCGCGGTGCAGACCGTGCCCGACGGCTGGACGACCGAACAGAGCGGCTACGGCGTCCAGTTGATCGCGACCGCGCTGGACACGGTGCCCGCTCCCGAAGCGGTACGGCTGGGACCCGCCGACGTGCCCGAGATGCTCGACCTGGTCGCCCTCACCCGGCCCGGCCCCTTCCTGCCCCGCACCGTCGAACTCGGCAGCTACCTGGGCATCCGGAAGGACGGACGCCTGATCGCCCTGGCCGGCGAACGTCTGCGCCCACCGGGCTGGACCGAGATCAGCGCGGTGTGCACCCGCCCCGACCACCGCGGACGGGGCCTGGCGACCCGCCTGGTCCGCGCGGTCGCGGCCGGCATCAGGGAACGCGGAGACACCCCCTTCCTGCACGCCGCCGCCGACAACACGAACGCGATCCGGCTCTACGAGTCGATCGGCTTCACCCTGCGCCGCCGCACGCGGTTCGTGCTCGTCCGCACCCCCGACGGAGAGCAGAAGACCCGGAGCGGGCAAGAAGAATCCGGGCAGCCGGAAGAAAAGGCATAGCCGTGCCGTTGTGCTTGTCCAGGACCGCGTGGCGCCCCGCCGGGGACCCGCGAGGGCCGGGCGGACCAGGGACCCCGGAACACCGGGCCGGGAGGGCGGAGGTGCGGGCCGTGCGTCACCTGCCCCATCACCGCGCACCGAGGCCGCTCACGCCCCGCCGCCTGCACCTGTACGGCCGGCCGCACATCGATCTGCTGCGGGTCGCCGGCGCGCTCTGTCGCCCCTGACCCGTTCCCACGCAGCCGCGCCCCGCTCGCCGGGGCGGGCTTCCTCGTACGGTCGATCAGGAAGGCACCTCCCGTGTCCTCGTCACCCACACCTCTGCACCTCGCCGTCGCGCTGGACGGCGCGGGCTGGCATCCGGCCGCATGGCGGGAGCCGGTCGCCCGCCCCCGCGAACTGCTCACCGCCGCCTACTGGACCGAACTGGTCACCGAGGCCGAGCACGGACTCCTCGACTTCGTGACCATCGAGGACGGCCTCGGCCTCCAGTCCTCCTCGCCCACCGAACCCGACGGCCGCACCGACCAGGTCCGCGGCCGCCTCGACGCCGTCCTCATCGCATCGCGGATCGCGCCCCTCACCCACCACATCGGCGTGGTGCCGACCGTGATCGCCACGCACACGGAGCCCTTCCACATCTCCAAGGCGATCGCCACCCTCGACTACGTGAGCGCCGGCCGCGCCGGCCTGCGCGTCCAGGTCAGCGCCCGCCAGAACGAGGCCGCGCACTTCGGACGCCGCACGTTTCCGGCGTTCCGCCCCGAGGAGTACGACACCCCCGCCGTGCAGGAGGTGGTGAACGACCTCTTCGACGAGGCCGCCGACCACGTCGAGGCCGTCCGCAGGCTCTGGGACAGCTGGGAGGACGACGCCGAGATCCGCGACGTCGCCACCGGCCGCTTCATCGACCGCGACAAGCTGCACTACATCGACTTCGAGGGACGGCACTTCAGCGTCAAGGGCCCCTCGATCACACCCCGCCCGCCCCAGGGCCAGCCGGTCGTCACCGCCCTGGCCCACGCGACGATCCCGTACTGGCTGGTCGCCAGGGCCGCGGACATCGGCTACGTCACCCCGCACGACGCCGGCCAGGCCCACGCCATCGTCCAGGAGATCCGCGCCGAACAGGACGCGGCCGGCCGAGCCGACGACACCGTGCACGTCTTCGGCGATCTGGTGGTCTTCCTCGACGACGCCCCGGGAGCCGCCGAGGCCCGCCGGGAACGACTGGACGCGGTGGCGGGCGAGCCGTACACGAGCGACGCCCGGATCTTCGCCGGGACACCCGCCCAGCTCGCCGACCTCCTCCAGGAGCTGGCAGCCGCGGGGCTCTCCGGATTCCGGCTGCGCCCCGCCGTCCTGGGACACGACCTCCCCGCGATCACCCGCGGCCTCGTACCCGAACTCCAGCGCCGGGGCGTCTTCCGGACCGCCTACGAGGCCGACACCCTGCGCGGACTGCTCGGGCTCGCCCGACCCGCGAACCGCTTCGCCCCCGAGCTCTCCGAGCAGGCGGCACCCGCAGCCACGACCGCCTGAGCCAAAGGACCCCGACCATGAGCAAGCCGCTCAAGCAGATCCACCTCGCGGCGCACTTCCCCGGTGTCAACAACACCACCGTGTGGAGCGACCCCGAGGCCGGCAGCCACATCGAGTTCAGCTCGTTCGCGCAGTTCGCGCGGACCGCGGAGCGCGCCAAGTTCGACTTCCTGTTCCTCGCCGAAGGACTGCGCCTGCGCGAACAGGGCGGCAAGATCTACGACTTGGACGTCGTGGGACGGCCCGACACCTTCGCCATCCTGACCGCGCTCGCCGCCGTCACCGACCACCTCGGCCTGACCGGCACCATCAACTCCACCTTCAACGAGCCCTACGAGGTGGCCCGCCAGTTCGCCAGCCTCGACCACCTCTCCGACGGCCGGGCCGCCTGGAACGTCGTGACCTCCTGGGACGCCTTCACCGGTGAGAACTTCCGCCGCGGCGGCTTCCTGCCGAAGGACGAGCGGTACTCGCGCGCCAAGGAGTTCCTGGCCACGGCGAACGAACTCTTCGACTCCTGGCGCGGGGACGAGATCGTCGCCGACCAGAAGAGCGGCACCTTCCTCGCCGACGCCAAGGCCGGGGCCTTCGTCCACCAGGGCGGGCACTTCGACATCGAGGGCCGGTTCAACGTCCCGCGCTCACCACAGGGCCGCCCGGTGATCTTCCAGGCCGGGGACTCCGAAGAAGGTCGTGAGTTCGCCGCCGAGGGCGCCGACGCCATCTTCAGCCGCTACGCCACCCTCCAGGAGGGCCAGGCCTTCTACACCGACGTCAAGGGGCGCCTCGCCCGCTACGGCCGACGCCACGACGAGCTGCTGATCCTGCCCGCCGCGACGTTCGTCCTCGGGGACACCGACGCCGAGGCCGAGGAGCACGCCCGTGAGATACGGCGGGCCCAGGTCAGCGGCGCCACCGCCATCAAGCACCTGGAGTTCGTCTGGAACCGTGACCTGTCCGCGTACGACCCGGACGGTCCGCTGCCCGACATCGATCCGGACCTCGGCGAACACACCATCGCCCGGGGCCGCGCCCAGGTCCGGATGTACCGCGACCCCCTGGCCACCGCCCGCGAGTGGCGGGAGCGGGCAGCCGCCAACAACTGGTCCATCCGCGACCTCGTCATCGAGACCGGAAACCGCCAGGCGTTCGTCGGCACCCCGGCCAGGGTCGCCGAGACCATCAACGACTTCGTCCAGGCCGACGCCTCCGACGGGTTCATCCTCGTCCCGCACATCACACCGGGCGGCCTGGACTCCTTCGCGGACAGCGTCGTACCGCTCCTCCAGGAACGCGGCGTCTACCGCACCGCGTACGAGGGCCGCACCCTGCGCGACCACCTCGGCCTGACCCACCCCGACGCCGAGACGCGCACCGACCGGGCCGCGTCATGAAGTTCCTGGCGATCACCCTGATCGTGCACGCTCCCCACCCGGTGACCGGCGTCCGGAAGCCGACCAACGACCGCTTCCGCGAGGTGATCGACAACGCCCTGCTCGCCGAGGAGCTGGGATTCGACGGCTTCGGCGTGGGGGAGCGCCACGAACGTCCTTTCATCTCCTCCTCGCCGCCCGTGGTCCTCAGCCACATCGCCGCGCTCACCTCCCGGATCCGGCTGTTCACGGCGGTCACCACCCTCAGCGTTCTCGACCCGGTCCGCGCGTACGAGGACTACGCGACCCTGGACCACCTGTCCGGCGGACGCCTGGAGCTCATCGTCGGGAAGGGGAACGGCGCCGCCCAGCGAGAGCTGTTCAAGATCACGACCGACGACCAGTGGGACCGCAACGCCGAGAGCTACGAGGTGTTCCGACGCATCTGGCGGCAGGACAAGGTCACCGCGGCGACCCGTTTCCGCCCGGAACTCCAGGACGCGGAGGTGTGGCCGCGACCTCTGCAGCAGCCCGTCCGCGTCTGGCACGGCAGCGCCACCAGCAAGGAGTCGGTCGACCTGGCCGCCCGCTACGGCGATCCGCTCTTCTCCGCCAACGTCACCAACCCCATTGAGCCCTACGCCGAGTTGATCCGCCACTACCGCGAACGCTGGGTGCACTACGGCCACGATCCGGCCGCCATCGCCGTCGGCGCCGGCACCGCGGGCTTCTACGCGGCCCGGACCTCCCAGGAGGCCCTCGCCGTGTACCGGCCCGTGTTCGAAGGCAACCTGGCGTTCCAGCGCAGCCTGGGCCTCGAGCCGGTGTTCCCGACCCTGGAGGACTACGTGGAACGCAGCTCGGCGCTCATCGGCAGCCCCCAGCAGATCATCGAGAAGGTGCACCGCTACCACGAGCAGTTCGGGCACAGCGTGCTGCATCTGCACGCCGACGCGGGCGGACTGACGGACCGTCAACACCGGGCGGCACTCGAACTCTTCCAGTCGGACGTGGCACCGGTGCTGCGCCGCGAGATCCCCGACCCGCCGTTCCCCTGGGGTCCGGTCCTCGCACCGTCCCGCGAACCCGTGCCCGCCGACCACTGAGGAGCCTCGAACCGTCATGTCCGACATCCCTCTCGGCGTCCTCGACCTCGTTCCGATCTCGTCCGGCTCCACCGCCGCCGACGCGCTGCGCAACTCCGTCGACCTGGCCCGGCGGGCCGAGCGCCTCGGTTACGCCCGCTACTGGTTCGCCGAACACCATCTCAACCCGGGCGTCGCCGGCACCTCGCCCGCGGTCGTCCTCGCCCTGACCGCGTCGGCGACCTCGACGATCAGGCTCGGCTCGGGTGCCGTCCAACTCGGCCACCGCACGGCCCTGTCCACGGTCGAGGAATTCGGCCTGATCGACGCGCTGCACCCCGGGCGCCTCGACCTGGGCCTTGGCCGCTCCGGCGGAGCCCCACCGGGCGGCCCCGCCGCCCGGCCGACCACCACGCCCGTCGTCGACGGGCGTACTCCCAACGGGCTGCGCATTCCGCCCCGCTTCTCGTTCGCGCACCTGCTCGGATCACCGCGGGTCGCCCTGCAACGCACCCTGCTTCAGCAGCCGAACGCGGCCTCGCAGGACTACGGCGAGCAGATCGACGACATCCTCGCCCTTCTCGCGGGCACCTACCGCTCGGCCGACGGCGTCGAGGCGCACGCCGTCCCGGGGGAGGGGGCGGACCTGGAGCTGTGGATCCTGGGCAGCAGCGGCGGCGTGAGCGCCGAGGTCGCCGGCCGCAACGGCCTGCGGTTCGCGGCCAATTACCACGTCAGTCCGGCCACCGTGCTGGAGGCGGCCGAGGGATACCGCGCCGCGTTCCAGCCGTCCGACGTTCTCGACAAGCCCTACGTCAGCGTCTCCGCGGACGTCGTGGTCGCCGACGACGACGAGACCGCCCGAGAACTCGTCACCGGCTACGGCCTCTGGGTCCGCAGCATCCGCAACGCCGAGGGAGCCGTCCCGTTCCCCACCCCGGACGAGGCGCGCGCCCACGTCTGGTCCGACGCCGACCGCGCGCTCGTCCAGGACCGCCTCGACACCCAGTTCGTCGGATCCCCGGGCCGGGTGGCCGATCAGCTGGCGCAGCTCCAGGAGGCCACGGGGGCCGATGAGTTGCTGATCACCACGATCACCCACGACCACGCGGACCGGGTGCGGTCGTACGAGCTGCTGGCGGAGGAGTGGCGTACGCGGTGAACCGCTGCCGGCCGGCCGCCGGGCAGCCGCGGGACGACGCTTTCGCGGCAGTGCGGTCCGGGCGTCCAGTGGCGCGTGCCGGGCGGACCTCCCGCCCGGCCGTCAGCCCGCCAGCTCGTGGACGAGTGCGGCGACCTGCTCCACCTCGATGAGGAAGCCGTCGTGCCCGTAGGGGGACTCGATCACCCGGGGCCGGTCGGCCGTGGGGATGCCCGCGGCCAACTCGGCCTGCTGGGTGGGCGGATAGAGGCGGTCGGAGTCGACTCCGGCGATCAGCGTCCTCGCCGTGACCCGGCTGAGCGCCGCACGCGTGCCCCCACGACCGCGCCCGATGTCGTGACTGTTCATGGCCTCCGACAGCGTCACATAGCTGCCCGCGTCGAACCGGCGCACCAGCTTGGCGGCATGGTGGTCGAGATAGGACTGCACCTGGTACCGGCCGCCGTCCAACGGGTCCTCGGTGCCCTGCGGCGAACGGCCGAAGCGGACCGCCAGTTCGGGCTCGCTGCGGTACGTGACGTGGGCGAGCCTGCGGGCCAGGCCGAGCCCCGCGTGCGGTCCCCGGCCGGGTCCTGCGCCGTGGTAGTCGCCGCCGCGCCAGTTCGGGTCGCTCCGGATCGCCCGCGTCTGGATGTCGGCCCAGGCGATCTGCTCCGCGCTCGCCGCCGCCGTGGTGGCCAGCAGGAGGAGCGCGTCCGTGCGTTCCGGGTACGACACCGCCCATTCCAGAGCGCGCATGCCGCCCATGGAACCGCCGATGACGAGCGCCCAGCGGCCGACACCGAGCGCGTCGGCCAGGCCGGCCTCCGCCGCCACCTGGTCACGCTGGGTCAGGAACGGGAACCTGCCGCCCCACGGGAGTCCGTCCGGGCCGGCCGAGGACGGGCCGGTGCTCCCCTGGCAGCCGCCGAGCACGTTCGGCGCCACGACGAACCAGCGGTCCGGGTCCAGGGCGAGACCGGGCCCGACCAGCCCTTCCCACCAACCGGGCGTCGGGTGACCGGGCCCGGCCGGTCCGGCGACGTGGCTGTCGCCGGTGAGCGCGTGCAGCACCAGCACGGCGTTGGACCCGTCCGGCGCCGGCCGTCCCCATGACTCGAACGCCAGCCGTACGACCGGCAGTTCACCCCCAGCCTCCAGGGATAGCGCCTTGTCGCGCAGGTGCCACTGCCGGCGTCCGGGCGGGTCGCCCTCCCGCCAGCCCCCGGAGGCCGACGGGAGGGCGACCGCGGACGGAGCGGACCCGGCGTTCAGGACGCACCCTTCGCCGCGCGGAAACCTGCCTCCAGATCGGCCTTGAGATCGGCCAGGTTCTCGATGCCGACCGACAGCCGCACCAGGCCGGGCGAGGTACCGGTCGCCGCCAACTGCGCCTCGTCCAGCTGACTGTGGGTGGTCGAGGCCGGGTGGATGATCAGGCTGCGTACGTCTCCGATGTTGGCCAGGTGACTGAACAGCTCGACGGCGTCCACGAACCGCTTCCCGGCCTCGACGCCGTCCCGCAGCTCGAACGCGAGGACCGCGCCCGCTCCGCGCGGAAGGTAGCGCCGCCCCGCTTCGTACCACTGGTTGGACGGCAGCCCGGGGTAGTGCACGGCTGCCACCTCGTCGCGCCGCTCCAGCCACTCGGCCAGCGCCTGGGCGTTCGAGGAGTGCCGCTCGATGCGCAGGCTGAGTGTCTCCACGCCCTGGAGGAGCAGGAACGCGGAGTGCGGCGAGAGCGCCGGACCGATGTCCCGCAGCAACTGCACCCGCAGCTTGACCGCGAAGGCGCCCGGGCCGAGCGCGGGCCAGTACTGGAGCCCGTGGTAGCTGGGGTCGGGTTCGGTGAAGTCCGGGAAGCGGCCGGCGTGCGACCCGAAGTCGAAGGTGCCGCCGTCGACGACGACGCCGGCGATGGTGGTGCCGTGTCCGCCGAGGAACTTGGTCGCCGAGTGGACGACGATGTCGGCGCCGTGCTCGATGGGCCGCAGCAGATAGGGCGTCGGCACGGTGTTGTCGACGATCAGCGGGACGCCCGCCGCGTGCGCGACGTCCGCGACGGCCCGTACGTCGAGGACGTTGCCGCGCGGGTTGCCGAGCGTCTCCGCGAAGAGGGCCTTGGTGTTCGGCCTGATCGCGGCACGCCAGGCCTCCGTGTCGTCCGGGTCGTCGACGAACGACACCTCGATGCCGAACCGGGGGAGCGTGTGGCGGAAGAGGTTGTACGTGCCGCCGTACAGGGACGAACTGGAGACGATGTGATCCCCGGCGGACGCCAGCGTCAGGATCGCGAGGGTCTCCGCCGCCTGCCCGGACGCGAGCGCCACGGCCGCGACCCCGCCCTCCAGGGCCGCGACGCGCTGCTCGAAGACGTCCTGCGTGGGGTTGTGGATGCGGGTGTAGATGTTGCCCGGCTCGGCCAGCGAGAACAGGTCCGCCGCGTGCTGCGTGTCGCGGAAGACGAACGAGCTGGTCTGGTAGATGGGCACCGCCCGCGCCCCCGTCGTCGGATCGGGCGCCGCGCCGGCGTGGATCTGCTTGGTCTCGAACGACCAGGCGGAGGTGTCGGGACCGGGCTCTTCGTCAGGGGTGTGCCCCGCGGTCACGGAGTCGATGGGCTGGCTCATGGTTCTCCCTTGTGCGGTGTGCGGTACGGAGGCGCACGCCTGCGCGGGTGTGCGCGAGCGGAGGTGGGGGCGGACGCACCGCGGCGCTGCGCGCGCTGTCCCGCCGGGAACGCGGGCAAGGCGAAGTGCGGTGCCGGTAAAGGGGAGGTGAAGGTGATCGGGCGCGGAGCGGAGGGTCAGCTCACGGCGCGACACGCCGTGGTGGTGACACGCACGTAGTCGACGTGGCGGCGGGTCACGAGCACGGTCATGCGGCCAGGTAACCACAGATGGTCACGGCGCACCAGCGACCCGACATCCCCGCGTGGCCGGGCGAAGGGCGCCCCCCTCGCCGGGAGTTGGCGACTTCGCGCGCCGACCGGATGAGCCGTCGCACGGACCGGACGAGGCGTCGCGGTGACCGGCCGCGCCGCCGCCCGTCGCCGCTGTCCGGGCGGCGCGCCGGGCGGGACCGCCGTCAGCCGGTCGACGCCAGTACCGTCGTCCGTCCTCCCAGCGCGGCGGAGAAGTGGTCCGTGACCTGCTCCAGGGCCTGGGCCGCGGCGAGTGCGACGGCCGGGGCGCCGTCCTCGCCGACGACGATGTCCTTGTCGAGGGTGAACCAGCCGGGGACGATGTGCGACGCGCCCATGGAACTCAGCACGGGACGCAACGCGTAGTCGATGGCGAGGACATGGGCGGTACTGCCTCCGGTGGCCAGGGGCAGCACCGTCTTGCCGGTCAGCGCGTACTGAGGGAGCAGGTCGAGGAGCGACTTCAGCAGGCCCGAGTAGGCGGCCTTGTAGACGGGTGTTCCGATGACCACGCCGTCCGCGCGCTCGAACTGTGCCGTCGCCTCGATGATCGCCGGGTGCCGGAAGTCGGCTCCGAGCAGCGCCTGGGCGGGCAGGGTCCGCACCTCCAGCGGGATCACCTCGTGACCCTGGAGGCGTAGCCGCTCGTCGAGATGACGCAGCAGGCGTGTGGTGCGGGACGTGGGGGAGGGGCTTCCGGAGACGGACAGAATCACAGCCATGGCGGGCCTTCCGGGTCGGGGTTCGGATGCGTCGAGGGGCGGCGGAACGTCACCAGGCGCTCGACCGCACGGTGACCAGCGGGCGCAGGTCGTTGCGCAGCGCTTCGAGGAACGTGACGACCTCGGCGGCGACCGAACGGTGCTGGAGGTCGTTGAGGACGTCGTGGTGCGCCCCGTGGACGACCGAGAGGCGGGCACGGGGCAGCGACTTCGCGGCATGGGCGAGCGCCTCGTGGTCGGCCAGCGGGTCGGCGTCACCGGCGAGAAGCAGGGTGGGCACGCCGGTCCCGCTCTTGTGGGCCGCGGTGAGCACGGTGTCCGGAACCGCGTCGCCCAGCGACCCGCGCCGTACGCCGGCGTCCTGGGTGAGGATCCCCCGGTGGGTCGGGCACGAGGTGCGGATGTCGAGCTCGTCCTCCCAGGTGTCGACCCCGGTGGCGGACTCGGTCGAGGGGCCGGGGAGCCCGGCGAGGACCAGAGCGTCCGGCTCCGGGGCCGGCACCGTCCCGGTCCGGCGGAGCAGCGCGGCGAGCGCGGCGGCCCCCGTGTCCGCCCCGACGAGCACGACCGGCAGGGCGACGCCGTCCTCGGATGCGGTGCCTTCGATCGCGTCCGTGAGCCGTTCGGCGAGGCCGGTCAGGGAGCCGTCCGGGTCACCTGCGTCGAGGACCGGCGCGTCGATCACCCGGACGCGGTAGGCGTCCGAGGCCAGCCGCCGGGCGAAGCGCGTGTAGGTGTCCCGGGTCTCACCGCGGCCGGGCACCACGATGATCGTGCCGCGGATCAGCAGGCCTTCGGGGCCGTGGTGGTCGCTGTACTGGGTCATCTCAGACTCCTGCGGATGCGGGTTCGGCCGTGCGCGCCGGCTGCCAGCCGAGAGCGGGAGCCACCTCGGTCGCGATGAGTTCGAGGGCGCGTACGGCGGCGTCGTGGTCGGGCACTGCGGGGTTGAACTGTGTGATCAGGTCGGTCGCCACGGGCAGGACCTTCTCCTGGCGCAGGCTCTCGACGATCTCGTCGGGATGGCCGTAGAACGTGTGGAAGCGGCGCAGCGCCTCGTCCGCGCCGAGGCCCTTGGGGAAGGCGCCGGCCTCGGCCATGCGCAGCGCCGCCCGGTGGACGTCGTCGCCGATCGCGCGGAGCGCCGTGCGCCGGTCCTTGGCCGGGAAGACGAAGCGGGACAGGCCGATACGCGGCCGGTGCGGCCGGTCCCAGGCGGCGAGGTAGGCGTCGGCCCAGGGACGCTGCACCTCGTCGGTGGGGGCGTCGTATCCGTAGGCGGCCCGGTTGAGCAGGAGATGGGAGCCGCGGCTCGCGGCGTACTCCGCGCCCTGGGCGCTGAACACGCCCTGCCACACGCGGTCGGTGAAGTCGCCGGGCCGCGGCTGGATGCGGAAGCCGGGCGTTCCCACGTCGTCCCGGGACAGGGCCTGGCGCAGGACGTCGAGGTTCTCGCTGGTCAGCTCCCGCTTGCGGCTGACGTCCTTGCCGAAGGCGGCGTACTCCAGGCCGCTCGTCCCGCTGCCGACGCCGATCTCGACACGGCCGCCGCTGAGCGCGTCGACGGTGGCGACGTCCTCGGCGAGCCGGACCGGATCCTCCAGCGGGAGCACGGTGATGGCGGTGCCGAGGCGGATCCGGGTGGTGCGTGCGGCGGCGTGCGCGAGGAAGGTCCAGGGCGAGGACAGGCCGCCGCCTCCGAGGGCGACGTGGTGCTGGGCGACCCAGCCGACGTCGAAGCCCAGCTCGTCCGCCACGACGAAGAGTTCCTGGGCGTTGCGGTAGGTGCGGGCGATGTCCTGGTCGTGTCCCTGGACGTGGGTGAGGAATCCGAGCCGGAAGCGTGGTCGCTCGCTCGTCATGAGGTGATGCCTTTCGGTGTGGGGCACCGCCGGCCGGTGGCGGCGAGAGCCGGCCGGCCGACGGGACCGCAGGAGGAGAAGGCGGAGAAGCGGGAGAAGGCGGACAAGGCGGAGAGGGCGCCGCGGGACGACAGCCACCGCTCGCTAGTCGTTCACGAGCTGCGGCTCGCGCGTGTTGCGGTTGGCCGGGACGGGCAGGCCGAGGTTGCCGCGCAGGGTGTCGGCCGCGTACTCGGTGCGGAACAGTCCGCGCTTCTGGAGGATCGGGACGACGCCGTCGACGAAGAGGTTCAGTTCCTCCTCGGTGCGGAAGGCGAGGTTGATGCCGTCGAAGGTGCCGGCGTCGAACCACTCCTCGATGGTGTCGGCGACGGTCTGCGGGGCCCCGACGAAGGGTGAGCTGCGGAACTGGTTGACCGACTCCGCTACTTGACGCAGCGTCAGGTTCTGTTCGTGGGCCCGCTCGATGAGCTTGGCGGCGCCTGCGCGCCCGCCCTTCTCGGCGAGGTGGGCGACGTCGGGGAACGGCGCGTCCAGGTCGTGCACGCTGAAGTCGTAGGCGCCGAAGGAGCGGCCGAGCAGGGCGAGGTTGCGCCCGAAGTCGTTGTCCTCCTCGAAGATCTCCCGCTCGCGTCGCCGGGCGGCCTCGTCCGTGGTGGCGACGACCGGACCTCCGTGGATGAAGATCTTGATGTGCTCGGGGTCGCGGCCGTAGGAGGCGGTGCGCTTCTTGATGTCCGCGTAGTACTCCTGTGCCTGCTGGAGGGTGCCGCCCGGTGCGTAGATGCCCTCGGCGACCTGCGCGGCCAGGTCGCGGCCCTCCTCGGAGACGCCGGCCTGGAAGATCACGGGCTGGCCCTGCGGGGAGCGGGAGAGGTTCAGCGGGCCGGCCACCTTGAAGTGCTCGCCCACGTGGTCGAGCGCGTGCAGCTTGGCCGGGTCGAGGAAGACGCCCTGGTCCACGTCGGCGGGGAACGCGTCCTCCTCGTAGGAGTCCCACAGTCCCCGGGCGACGCGCACGAACTCCAGGGCGCGGCCGTACCGCGTGCTGTAGTCGAGGTGTTCGTCGAGCCCGAAGTTCCGGGAGGTGCCGGTGTCGAAGCTCGTCACGACGTTCCAGCCGGCCCGGCCGCCGCTGATGTGGTCGAGGGAGGCGAACCGACGGGCCAGGTTGAAGGGCGAGTTGTACGTCGAACTCGCCGTGCCCACCAGGCCGATGTGCCGGGTGTGGGTGGCCACCGCGGACAACAGGGTCAGCGGTTCCAGACGGTTGAGGTAGTGCGCCGGGTAGGTGGAGTTGATGAACTGGCTGTCGACGATGAACAGGGCGTCGAAGAGGGCGTGTTCGGCCGCCTTCGCCAGCCGGATGTAGTAGTCGATGTCGATGCTGGAGTTCTTCGCGACGCGCGGGTCCTTCCACAGGCCGTGCTGGCCGGGGCCGCCGACGCCGTAGGGGTGCAGGGCGAGATGGATCGTGCGGGGCATGGTGTCGGGTTCCTGTCTGTCGGGGCGGGGGCGGGGGCGGGGGCGGGGGCGGATCAGGAGTGCAGGAGGGCGCGCAGGGCTTCGCGTTCGGCCCGGTCGGCCGGCGCGGAGTGCAGGGTGGGCGCCGAGCGGACGAGCAGGCGGGTGTAGGGGTGCCGGGGCCGGGTGATGACGTCGCGGACCGGGCCGACCTCGACCAGTTCGCCCTGGTACAGCACCGCGACGCGGTCGGCGACGCCGGCGACGGAGCCGAGGTCGTGGGAGATGAAGACGAGGGCCACGCCGTCGTCGCGCAGTTCCTTGAGGATCTGCAGGATCTGCACGCGGTTCGCGGAGTCCAGTGCGCTGACCGGCTCGTCGAGGATGACGAGCCGCGGCTCGGTGACCAACGCCCGTGCCACCGCCACGCGTTGACGCTGGCCGCCGGACAGCTCGCCGGGGAGGCGGTCGAGCAGGTCCTCGGAGAGGCGGACCCGGGAGAGGAACGCGCGCACCCGGCGCGCGGCCTCGTCACGGGACACGCCCGCGACGAGCAGCGGTTCGGCGAGCGAGGTCTCGACCGTGAGGTCCGGGTCGAGGCTGCGCAGGGGGTCCTGGAAGACGTACTGGACGACACCGCGGCGGCGCAGGGCGCGCCACTGGCGGGGGCTGTGGGAGGTGACGTCCTCGCCGTCGACGCTGACGGTCCCGCCGGAGGCGCGCACCAGGCCCAGTACCGTCCGCGCCAGGGTGGACTTGCCCGAGCCCGTCTCTCCGATGATGCCGACGGTCTCACCCGGTGTGACGTCGAGGGTGACGCCGTGCAGGGCGCGGCGGCGCCGCCTGCGCAGCCCGTAGTGGACCTCCAGGTCCCTGACCGAGAGGACGGGGTTCGTGGTCGCCCCGGAGGCGGCGGCCGCGACGGACGGCTCGGTGGTGAGGGCGTCGGTGGTGCTCATGCGTCCTCCCCGGGCGCGAGGAACGTGTCGAGCCCGTACTGCTCGTGTTCGGCGATCAGCAGCCGGGTGTAGGGGTGCCGCGGGTGGTGGAGAACGTCGTGGGTCGGACCCTGCTCGACCACCTCGCCCTGGCGCATGACGAGGACCTCGTCGCACAACTGGGCCACCACGGCGAGGTCGTGGGAGACCACGACGAGGGCCAGTCCGGTCCGTTCGCGCAGGTCGGCCAGCAGGTCGAGGATCTCGGCCTGGACCGTCACGTCGAGCGCGGTGGTCGCCTCGTCGGCGATGAGGATCCTCGGTCCCGCGGCGATCGCCGCCGCGATGAGGACCCGCTGGAGCATGCCGCCGGACAACTCGTGCGGGTACTGGCCGTGCACCAGCTCCGGGTCGCGCAGGTGGACCGTGCGCAGCAGTTCCACGGCCCGGCGGTGCGCGGCCCGCCGCTTCAGCCCGTTCTTGACCCGGACGACCTCGGCGATCTGCGCGCCCACCCGGATCGACGGGTTGAGGTACGACGCGGGGTCCTGGAAGACCGCGCTGATCGTCGCACCGCGCAGCTTCGTCCACCGGGCCGCGGAGAGACCGGCGATGTCGGCGCCGTCGATCTCCACCGACCCGCCGGTGATCTCGAAGTGGGTGGGCAGGATGCCCAGGGCGGCACGGCAGGTGAGGGTCTTTCCGCTGCCGGACTCGCCGACGATGCCGACGGCCCTGCCGGGGGTGAGCGTGAAGCTCACGCCGTGCACGATCTCCCGGTCGCCGGCCAGGTCGCCGATGTGGACGTCGCGCACGGACAGTACGGGAGCGGGCAGTTCGGCCGGGTGGGCCGGACCGGGGCCGGCGATCTCCTCGGCCACGGGCAGGAGCTTCTCGGACAGGGCGGTCATCGCACACCTCCTACGGGGGCGGGTTCGGCCTCGCGGCGGCGGTTCGCGCGGGCCTTGCGGTTGTTGACCAGCGCGCGGCCCGCTTCGCCGGAGACATCGCGGATCGCGTCGGCGAGGAGGTTGCAGGCCCAGACGGTGACCATGATCAGCAGAGCCGGTACGACCGGCGCCCACGGCTGGTGACTGAGGTAGCCGAGGTCCGAGGCGAGCAGCCCGCCCCAGGTGGGCGCTGGCGGCTGGACGCCGATGCCGAGGAAGGTCAGGCTCGACACGATGACGAACCCGACCCCGATGGTCTGGGCGAGGGCGACCGCGATGGGCGGCAGGACCTTGGCCCAGACGTGACGCCGTACCACCCAGCCGACGGAGGCACCGGAGATGAGCGCCGCCTCGACGTACGGGGAGCGGGCGACGGAGAGGGTCGCGGCGCGGGCCACCCGGTAGAACAGCGGGGAGACCAGCGCGCCGGTGACCAGCATCGCCTGGGTGAGGCCGTTGCCGAGCAGCGCGATCACGGCGACGGCGAACAGGAGGAACGGCAGGGCGACGAGGGTGTCGGCGAGCCGGAGGGTGATCCACTCGAAGGCCCGGCCGAGGTAGACCGAGAGGATGCCCGGGACGGCGCCGATGGTGAGTGCCGTGAGGGCGACCTCCAGGGCGCCGAGGACGCTGACGCGTGATCCGTCGAGGAGCCGGCTGAGTACGTCGCGGCCGAGGTAGTCGGTCCCCAGCCAGTGGGCACCCGAGGCGGCGGCGAGGGTGTGGTCGCTGGTCGCCAGGGGGTTCTGCGGGGCCAGCAGCGGCCCGAGCAGAGCCAGCAGGGCGACCGCCACGAGAACGGCCACGGCGATCCGGCCGGAGGCGAGGGCGAGGACGCGGCGCACCATGGTCACACCCCCCGCTGCGAGGCCGGCGTGACGCGCGCCAGCACCAGGTTGACGATGAGGTTGAAGGCGACGACCAGGACGATCGACACCACGAGGACGCCCTGCACGGCCGGTACGTCGCCGGCCTGCGCGGAGTCGTTGGCGAACCGTCCGAAGCCCTGCAGTCCGAAGATCCACTCCGTCACGACGGAGGCACCGACGAGGGCGGGGAACTTCAGGCCGAGCGTGGCGAGCGCCGGCCCGAGACCGTTGCGCAGCACATGGCCGAAGAAGATCCGGCGCGGACTCAGGCCCCGGACCACGGCCCCCGTCACGTAGTTCTCGCGGTAGGCGGCGATGAGACTGGTGCGCAGCTGGCGGGCGACGTCGGCGACGACGTCGAAACTGAGCGCGATCGCGGGCAGGGTGATGTGGGCGAGCCACGGCCCGAACCCCTGCTCCTCCGGCACGTATCCGGCGGACGGGAGCAGGTGCAGTCCCACCGCGAAGACCGCGACCAGCACGATCCCGACGACGAAGGCCGGCATCACCGAGATGACGGTGACGAATCCGGTGATCGCCCGGTCCACCCACGTGGTGCGGCGCAGCGCCGCGAGTGTGCCGAGGGCGAATCCGGCGACCACGCCGATGAGCAGGGCGAAGGTCGCCACCGACAGGCTCACGCCCAGGCCGAGTCCGATGAGGGTCGAGATGTCGGCGCCGTTGGTCCAGCTCGTTCCGAGCTGTCCGTGCAGGACGCCGCCGAACCAGTCCGCGTACTGGACCAGGAACGGCCGGTCGAGGCCCCACTGGGCCTCGACCCGGGCGACCGCCTCGGGCGTCGCCTCCTCGCCGAGCTGGATGCGCGCCGGGCTGAGGCCGCTCAGCGACCGCAGCGCGAACGTCACGAACGTCGCGACGAGGAAGACGGGCACGAAGATCGCGATCGACCGGGCGAGGGTGGCCAGGACCCGGAACAGGGTGTGCCGTGTCCTGGCCGCGGCGGCGGGAAGACGGACGTCGGGCGGGGCCGGTGCCTCCGTCGTCGTCATGGGGTGCCTCCTCTCTGTGGTGGACGGAGGGTCAGTTGCCGGAGATGGTCACGCCGGTCCAGTCGATGTGGGCCGGGTTCTTCGGCAGGCCCGAGATGGACTTGCTCTTGGCGATGAGGTTGGGCGAGGAGTACGTGAAGACGAGCGCCTTGCTCTCGAGCCCCGCCCGGGTCGCCGCCTGGAGGACCTTCGTGTAGTCGGGCGAGTCGAGCGGCGTCTGCCGCACCTTGGCGATGGCAGCCTCGAACCCGGCGGGCTCGTAGGGGGTGCTGAGGTTGAGCGGGCCGTCCGGGCCGAAGTGCGCGGTGAGGGTCTGCGCGGCGGAGTCACGTCCTGTCGTTCCGTACAGCGAGAACGTCAGGTCCTTCGCGAAGAACGGGGTGGCCCAGTTCTTGTCGATCTTGATGGTGACCTTGATGCCGACCTTCGCCAACTGCGCCTGGACGATCTCGGCCTGCGGGTCCTCCGCCGGGATGACCAGGTTCAGCTTGATGTCCCCGGCCTGGTAACCGGCCTCGGCCAGAAGCTTCTTCGACTTCGCCGGGTCGTACGCGTAGGCGTTCTCGGACTGGGGGTCGAAGGCCACGTACCCCTTGGGGAAGGGCTGGTTGGTCACCGAGCCGTAGCCGAACGTCAGCTTGTCGACGAACTCCTGACGGTTGACCGCGTACCGCACCGCGTCGACGACCTTGTCGTTGTCGAACGGGGCCTTGTTCACGTTGAGGCTGATGTTGGACGCGTTGAAGCCGGGCTGCACGAACACGTCGAGGCCGGCCTTCTTGGCCGCGTCGGCCTGACTGGGCGTGATGTCGGCGAAGTTGTAGACGCCGGTCTGGAGTCCGGAGACGACGGTGGAGGCGTCGGGCGCTGAGGTCAGCTCGACGTTGTCGATGTGGATGTTCTTGGCATCCCAGTAATCGGGGTTCTTCTTCAGGACCGCTTTCGTGCCCGGGACGAGCTGACTGACGATGAACGGACCCGCGCCGACCGGGTTCTGGTCCAGTTTGCCGGGTGAGGCGGACGCCTTGGGGCTGGCGATCTGCAGGACGCGCTCACCGAGCAGCTGGGGTATCTGGTAGTCGACCTGGCTGAGCCGGATCACCGCGTCCAGCCCCTTGGCCTCCACGGACTTGATGGAGGTCAGGTCGCCGAAGAGGGCCGAGTTCTTCTGCTTCTTGGCCCGTTCGATCGCCGCCTTCACCGCGGCACCGTCGACCGGCGTGCCGTCGCTGAACTTCAGCCCGGGGCGCAGGTGGAAGGTGATCACATCACCCTCGGCGTTGTACTCCCAGCTCTTGGCGAGATCCGGGACGGCCTTCCCGTTCTTGTCGGTGCGGGTCAACGAGGCGTAGACGAGAGCGAGTTCGCGGAACTGCGCACCGCTGCCGCCGACGACCGGGTCCCAGTGGGCGGGAAAGTAGGAGGAGGTCCACTTCAGCGCGGCCGAGCCGCCGCCGGCCGATGCCGCCTCGCCGCCGCAGGCGCTGAGCGCCGGGACGAGCACGGCGGCGAGGGCGGTCCCCAGGGCCGCGGCACGGAGCCGGCCGGGCCGCCGGGCGGAGCGGAGGCCGGTCGCGGGGCTTTCGGGCGTGAGTCGTCCGGACATCTGTTTGTTCTTTCTGCGAGGGCTCCCGTCGGTGCCGGGCACCGGAGCGGGAGCGAGGACGGCGCGCCCCTCGCGGGCACCGCGCGGCCCGGACGGGCATGCCGGCGTGGCTTCGGTGCGCACGCTGGCATGCCGCGCTCAGGGCGTGAGGCGACGGCGGATCGCGAAAGGGGCGGCCGGAAGGCCGAGGGAGGGAGAACGACGAGGCGCTGCGGGGGCGGCGCGCGATGACGGGCGTCGGGCGGCGAACCGGTGGAAGACCGGTGCCGGTGCCGAGGAGAGCGGCGTCAGGCGCCTGGGGGCCGCGGTGGGCGGGCGGTCAGCGACAGAGAGCGCTGCAGGTGCGCCGCAGGTCCACGTAGCGGCACTCCACGCCGGGATGCGTCGTGAGCATGGGCACATCCTGGGGGCCGCGCTCGGCGGCTGTCAATGGACACCAATTGGTGTCTCATTGGGCGGGACGGCCTCTGACCGCTGATCAGAAGCCTGTCAGGACGCCGAGGGAGGGCCCGCAACGAGGGCGGGGTGCACCGCGGCCTCGTCCGGATGCAGCCACAGGGGGCCGTTGCCGGTGTCGACGCGGACCGCCTGAGCCGGGGGCCACGGCCCGTCGGCCAGCAGGTTGCCCTCCGGGCCGGTCAGACTCCGGTACCGGGCGAGCGCCTCCTCGGGAGTCCGCGGTACGGAGTCCGTCGACGATTCCGGGCTCAACTCGTGGACGGCGGCGGCGTATTGCTCGTACGGCCGCCAGCCCGGTACGACGCGGAACGCCGCCGGCGTACGGATCAGCAGGGTCGGCAGCGCATACCGGTGACCCCCGTCCGCGGTCTCCTTCGCGGCGCCGGGGTGCGGCGATCCGCCGGGCACGGACAGCGCCTCGCGCACCGGACGGCGTGCCTCGGCGTGGTCGGCGCGCACCGCGTCCAGCACCTCGGCCGAGGCGGCGTCGGCGGCCAGCCGCTCCTGGTCCAGGCCCGGCACGCCTCGTACCGCCGACAGCGCGAGCGGCGCGGTGTCCGCCGGTTCGCCGAGGACGAAGACGCTCTCCCGCAGCCGCCGCAGCACCCGGTCGGCCACCTCGGTGCCTTGTCGCTCGGCGGCCTTGGCGACCAGCGAGGACGGCCACGAACTCGCCGCGACCCGGCTCAGCCGAGCGGGCCCCGGGGCTCCCGTGTGCGCGCCGACCTCCTCGACGTAGCGCGCGTACCAGGCGGTCTCCGCCGCCGGATCGGGCGCCGGGTCGTCGTCGTGGTCGAAGAGCAGGCAGTACACGCGGCGCCAGCGGACGTGGCCCGCGAGCCCGGCGCGCAGCCGGCGGAACACCGGCTCCGAACCCCAGGCCCACGGACACAGCGGGTCCGTGTACTCGACCACCTCGACCCCGGGGTGCCGGACGGCCTCTGCCCCGGCGGCGGGCGCGGCCGTCACGCGGCTCCCTTGTGGCTGAGCCGTTCGGCCGGCCGGGCGGGCAGCAGCGCGGACAGGGTCGTCCCGCCGAGCACCGCCGCGGCGTCCGCCTCGATCTGCCGCCACACGCCGGGCAGCCCGGCGGCGGGACCGGGGTAGTCCAGTCCGGCCAGCGGCTCGCCCCGCAGGGTGATCAGCTCGCCGTCCACGGCGCGTACGACGTCCAGCAGGGTGACTTCGCCGGCCGGCCGGCCGAGCCAGTAGCCGCCCTCGCAGCCACGCTGACTGCGCACCAGCCCCGCCCTGCGCAGCTCGCCGACGACGGACTTCAGGAACCGGAACGGGATCTGCTGCGAGGAGGCGATGGCCTCGCAGGTGAGCGGTCTGGCGGGTTCGCGGGCGAGCTCCAGCAGCGCCCGGGTGGCGTAGTCCGCCTTCGCGGAGATATGCATGCGGCCATGATGCCCGACAGGGCGCCCGGCACGGGCGCTTCCACCGCTTCCACACCTACATTGCGGGAACATTGCCGCAGGTGAAGGACAATGGACACCTCTTGACATCCTTTTCCGGACGGCTCTAGCGTCGCCCCACATGAGCCAGCCGCTGACGACCCCCGGTGAAGGTTTCCACCCCCATCTCACGGATCGTGCGGGGCCGTCGCCGTCCCCCCTGCGCACCCGCCTGCACCACATCCGCGCCGACGCGCTCGACGGCGACACGGCGCAGAGCGGCGGCATGCGCCGCTTCGCGGCCGTCAGCGGCACCACGGTGGGATCCGAGAAGCTGTGGATGGGCCAGACCCACGTCGCCCCCTCGACCTCGTCCTCCGACCATCACCACGGCGCCTCCGAGACGGCCATCTACGTCGTGAGCGGACACCCGGAGTTCGTGTTCCTCGACGACGCGGGCCCGCAGCCCGAGGAGATCCGGCTGCGCACCTCGCCCGGTGACTACATCTTCGTGCCCCCGTTCGTGCCGCACCGCGAGGAGAACCCGGACCCGGCGGACGAGGCCGTCGTCGTCATCGCCCGCAGCACGCAGGAGGCGATCGTGGTCAACCTGCCGGAGCTGTACGTGCTGCGCACCGAGGAAGAGGCCTGACAGAAGGCGTCCGTCACACCGGACCGTCCGTCCGCGCGCCCCCGCGCGGTCCGGTCCGGCACCGACGGCGCTGAAGCGCGGAGAGTCCCGCCTGTTACGCTCGCCGAGCCTCCCGTGGGGGAAGTCCGGTGAGAGTCCGGCGCTGACCCGCAACGGTGTGCGTGCAGACCTGATGGTCCGTCACGCGAGTCCGATCGCCCACGGGGAGCACGCGACCCGTTGACTGCTCGCCGTGGAATGCGACAGGGGACCGCACGGCCGGCGCGCCGTACGGGCTGTTCACCTGTTTCGGTTCACCAGGCGGCCCCAGGCGAAGGACCGCCCCGTGCGCACCACCACGACTCCGATACCCCGACCCGGCCGGACCCGGGGCGAAGTCCGCGGCCGGCTGCCCCTGACGCCGCTCCTCGGCTGCCTCGCGGTCGTGCTCCTGCTGTCCCTCGCCTGCGGCGTCGCCCTGGGCGCGACCGGGATCGGGACGACCACCGTCCTGCGCCTCCTGTGGGCCGGTGCCACCGGCGGGACGGTGCACGCCTCAGACGCCGCCGCCTACACCATCGTCTCGGAGATCCGGCTCCCACGGGTCGTGCTCGGCGCGGTCGTCGGAGCGGGGCTCGCGACAGTCGGTGTGGCCGTGCAGGCCATGGTCCGCAACGCCCTGGCCGACCCCTTCGTCCTGGGCATCTCCTCCGGCGCGGCGGTGGGCGCCAACGCCGTCATCCTGCTCGGCGCGTTCGCCGGGCTGGGCGTGTGGGCACTGTCGGTGTCGGCGTTCGCCTCCGCCCTCGCGGCCATGGTCCTGGTCTACGCGGTGGCACGGTCTCCGCACGGCCTCACCCCGCTGCGGCTGATCCTCACCGGGACCGCGCTGGCCTACGGCTTCGAGGCGCTCACCACGCTCATGGTGTTCGGGGCCGCACGCGGCGAGGCGGCACGGTCGGCGATGATGTGGCTGCTCGGCAGCCTGGGCGGTGCGACCTGGGCCCAACTACCCGTCGCCGCGGTGACCGTGGCGGTCGGCTGGGCATGGCTCAGGCTCCGGGCCGAGTCGCTCAACGCCCTCGCCATGGGAGACGAGACGTCCGCCGCTCTCGGCGTCCGACCGGCCCGGCTGCGCGGGGAGTTGTTCCTCGTCACGGCCGCGGTGACCGGCACCGTGGTCGCCGTCAGCGGCGCCGTCGGGTTCGTCGGACTGATGGTGCCGCACGTCGTACGGATGCTGGTGGGCGCGGACCACCGGCGGGTGCTCGCCGTCGCACCGTTGGCCGGCGCGGTGCTGCTCGTGTGGGCCGACGTGCTCTCCCGCCTGCTCCTCGCCCCCGCCGAGCTGCCGGTCGGTGTGATCACCGCCGTGGTCGGCGTGCCCGCCTTCCTGCTGCTCATGCGGCGCGGCGGCTACGCGTTCGGTGGGCACTGATGCGCCTCGACATCGAGGGACTCTCCGCCGACGCGGGCACGGAACGGCTCCTCCACGACATCCGGCTCGTCGCGGACAGCGGGGCGTTCGTCGGACTCGTCGGCCCCAACGGCAGCGGGAAGTCGACCCTGTTGAGGTGCGTCTACCGCGCGCTGCGGCCCGCCGGGGGAGTGGTCCGGCTGAACGGCGAGGACCTGCACGCCATGGATGCGCGGGCAGCCGCCCGAGTGTTGGCGGCTCTCCCCCAGGAGTCCTCGGCCGAGTTCGACTTCACGGTCGCCGAGGTGGTCGGGATGGGCCGGCTCCCGCACCGGAACCGTACGGCAGCCGACGACCGGGCGATCTGCGCCGGCGCCATGGACCGCACGGGCGTCGCCCATCTCGCCGACCGCGGATTCCTCGCCCTGTCCGGCGGTGAGAAGCAGCGCGTCCTCCTCGCCCGCGCACTCGCCCAGCGCCCCCGGGTCCTCGTCCTGGACGAACCCACCAACCACCTGGACATAGCCCACCAGTTGGACGTCCTCGCACTGGTCCGCGACAGCGGCCCGACGGTGCTGGCGGCGCTCCACGACCTGAACCTCGCCGCCGCGCACTGCGACGTCCTGTACGTCATCGCGGACGGCCGGATCGTCGCGTCGGGGCGGCCGCTGGACGTCCTGCGACCCGAGCTGCTGGCCGAGGTGTTCGGCGTCCGCGCCCATCCCGTACGGCATCCGGTCACCGGCGCCGTGCAGCTCCTCTTCGACCTCCTTCCGACCACCTCCTGAGGAACACCCATGCGCCGACCGTTCACCGCCGCCCTCTGTCTCGCCGCCACCGTCGCGGCATCCGGCTGCGGCGCGCACGTCGAGACCTCCGACGACGCCGGGTCCTCGGCCGTCACCCTCACCAACTGCGGCCGCAAGATCACCTACGACCGGGTTCCGCGTCGCGTGGTCACCAACGACGTCGGCATCACCGAGATCATGTTCGCGCTCGGCCTGGAGAACCGCATGGCCGGGTTCGCCATGCCCGACGACAAGGGCGACCTGACCGGTGTGCCCTGGAAGGAGGGCTACGAGAAGGTGAAGTGGCTCTCCAAGGACCAGCTCACCCAGGAGAACGTCCTCGCCGCCCGCGCCGACCTGGTGTTCGCCGGCTGGAACTACGGCTTCCGTGAGGACGACGGCTTCACCCCCGGCGCCCTGAAGAAGCTAGGCATCCCCTCCTACGTCCTCACCGAGTCCTGCCACAACGGCCGTTCGGGTTCCGCCCGCGGCATCATGCCGCCCCTCGACGCGCTCTACGCCGACCTCACCAACCTCGGGAAGCTGTTCGGTGTGGAGGACCGGGCCGCCGCGCTGGTCGCCGGCTTCAAGAAGCGGATCGCCGACGTACGGGCGAAGGCACCCCGGGGTGCGGACCGGCCGAAGGTCTTCCTGTACGACAGCGGCCAGGACACCCCCTTCACCGCCGGCCGGTACGCCGCGCCGGAACAGATCATCAGCGAGGCCGGCGGGGTCAGCATCACGCACGACGTCCAGGACTCCTGGACCACCGTCGGCTGGGAGACCGTCGTGGAGCGGGATCCGGACGTGATCGTGATCTGCGACTACGGGGACACGAGCGCCGAGCAGAAGAGGACGTTCCTGCTGAACCACCCGCCGCTGCGCGACGTCTCGGCCGTGAAGAACCGGCGCGTCTTCGTCCTCGACTACGCCGACCTCGTCGAGAGCCCCCGCAACCCCTCGGCCGTCGCACGGCTGGGCGCGTACCTGCGGACGGTGCGGACACGCTGAACTCCCGGCGTCCGGCCGCCGCCCGCGGAAGGTTCCGCCCCCCCGCGACCACCCGGGGTACCCGGTCCCCGACCGCGCCCCGCACCCGCTCGGCGGGACCGGCTCCGCCGGCCGTCGCGGGCGCTGAGAAGATCGTCACCGAGCTGCGCTCTCCACCCGGCCCCGGAAGGAACGAACGAGATCATGCACGACATCGTGGCCAACGTCCCGACGGAGGTCCCCGGATGAACGGCACCGCGGAACACGCCGCCGAACCCTCCGTCCTGGTGCGCACCGAGGGACGGGCCGCCCACATCACCCTCAACCGGCCGAGGGCGCTGAACGCCCTGAACCACGAGATGGTGCACCTCGTCGACCGGGCCCTCACCGCCTGGGAACACGATCCGGCGGTCGAGACCGTCGTCATCACCGGAGCCGGAGAGCGGGGCCTGTGCGCGGGCGGGGACATCCGCGTCGTCCACGACGACGCGCGTGACGGGGACGGCAGCGCGTCCGCCGCGTTCTGGCGCGACGAGTACCACCTCAACGCCCGCATCGCCCGCTACCCCAAGCCGTACGTGGCCGTCATGGACGGCATCGTCATGGGCGGCGGCGTCGGCATCTCCGCGCACGGCAGCGTCCGGATCGTCACCGAGCGCTCGCGGATCGCCATGCCGGAGACCGGTATCGGTTTCGTGCCCGACGTCGGAGGCACTCACCTGCTGGCCCACGCCCCGGGCGAGCTGGGCACCCATCTCGCACTGACCGGCGCCTCGGGCACCGCCGGCGACGCTCTGCTGTGCGGCCTCGCCGACCACTTCGTCCCCTCCGCCGGCCTGCCCGCGTTCCTCGCCGAACTGGCGGACCGGCCCGTGCGGGAGGTCCTGGCCGGTCACACGCGGCAACCGCCCCACGCCGCGCTGACGGACTGCCGGGAATGGATCGACACCTGCTACGCGGCCGACACCGTGGAGGAGATCCTCCGACGCCTGGAGGCCTTCGGGGATCCCGCTGCCAAGGAGGCGGCGGAGACCCTGCTCAGCCGATCGCCCACCGCGCTGAAGGTCACCCTGGCCTCCCTGCGCCGTGCCCGTCGAGCGGGTCCGCTGGAAAGCGTCCTGAACCAGGAGTACCGCGTCTCGTGCGCGTTCCTGGCCGCTCCCGACCTGGTGGAAGGCGTCCGTGCGCAGATCATCGACAAGGACCGCGACCCGCACTGGACTCCGGCCACGCTCGCCGAGGTGACCGACGAGGACGTCGAGCGCTTCTTCGCCCCGCTCGGCGAACACGAACTCGGGCTCGCGGTGACCGGCATCGCCACGGAGGCGGGCGGAGCGGGCATGTGACGGCTCCGGCCGGACCGCGAGGCCGGGCGCGCCGTTGACACACCGTCACCGCGCACGGGTCACCTGGTGCGAGAGGAAGATCACGCCAGGTGGCGCGGTCTTGGCCATGTACTCGCCACGCGGTACGGTCGGTCCGATAACGATGACGTCAGGACGGAAGCCGGTGGGAAATCCGGCACGGTCGCGCCACTGTGAACGAGACGCTCCAGCACGCTGGACGCCTCGCAAGTCAGACCCGTAGACGTCATCCAGTGCACCACCGAGATGGGACGCGAACTCCCGAGGAGGTCCTGCCATGGCGCAGACCGTCGCCCAGCCGACAGCCACCACCCCCGTCGTACCCGCCAAGCTGCCGCTGAAGGCGATTGCTCCCTGGGCGGTCTTCTTCGGCATCCTGATGCTGGTCCTGCTCTACTTCGTCGGCGCGGAACAGGGCGCCACCGCCGTCGTCTCCGGCGAGAACGTCCATGAATGGGTGCACGACGCCCGCCACCTGCTCGGCTTCCCCTGCCACTGACGCGAGGGACAGAGCACACTCATGAACTCCGCAACGGTAAGAAACCTGCTCGTACGCGGCATGCTCGCCGGCCTCGCGGCCGGCGTGCTCGCGCTGGTGGTCGCCTACTTCCTCGGTGAACCGAGCGTCGACAGCGCCATCGGCTTCGAGGAGGCGCACGCACACGCCCACGAGCACGAGGTCGAACTCGTCTCCCGCAGCCTGCAGTCCACCGCCGGCCTGGCCACCGGTGTCCTGCTCTACGGCATCGCCTTCGGCGGCATCGCCGCGCTCGCCTACTGCTTCGCCCTCGGCCGCGTGGGCCGTTTCAGCGCGCGGGCGACCGCGTTGCTGCTGTCGGGCACCGCGCTGCTGGCGGTCTACGTCGTGCCGTTCCTGAAGTACCCGGCCAATCCGCCGTCGGTCGGCGACGCCGACACCATCGGCAAGCGGACCACCCTGTACTTCCTGATGATGGTCCTCAGCGTGCTGCTGGCCGTCGCCGCCACCCTCGTCGGCAAGCGGCTCGCCCCGAGGATCGGCACCTGGTACGCGACCGTCGCGGCGGTCGCCGCCTTCGCCGTCGTGATCGGCTTGGCCTACGAGTTCCTGCCCGTGATCAACGAGGTGCCCGCGGACTTCCCGGCCACCCTGTTGTGGCGGTTCCGGCTCTCGGCCCTAGCGATCCAGGCGGCTCTGTGGGGCGGATTCGGCCTGGTCTTCGGTGAGTTGGCCGAGCGCCTGCTGAACCCGAAGCCCGCAGCCGTCGGTTCGGGGCGGTCGGTGCCGGCCGCGAGCTGAGACCCCGGCAACGCCAAGGGCTCCCACACACGTGTGTGGGAGCCCTTCGCTTTGCGCGGGGCCTCGTTCGTCCGTCACAGCCGGTCGGCGCGAGGCGATCCGTATCGGTCAAAAGTGGACCACTGGTTCCTATTGAGTGGAATTTGGCATCTTCCCAGGTGAAGACCGGCAATGCTGGCTAGCGTTTCTCCCCTGGCTCGGCCGATGGCTTGTCGGCCCGTGATCCGTACGCCTGCCGTCGGAAGGAGCGGCCGCGAGACGGGTGGGCCCGCGAGGAACACCGGGGGTCGCGTCCCGTACCGACAGGCCAGGAGAACGGCGCATTGGAAAGTTCTGGACAGCGGATCGTCGACAGTCCGCGGGCGCGTTGGACCGTACCCGCCTCACCCGCGGTGGCTGTCGCTCGAAGAACTGCCGTGGCGGCGGCAGCCGGCGCCCTTGCAGTATCGATTCTGGGACTTGCCGGCTGGGTGTTCGAGGTGGGGGCCTTCAAGAGCTTCGTCTCACAACAGGCGGTCATGAAGCCCAACAGCGCGGTGTGCCTGCTGCTGTTGTCCCTCGGCCTCCACGGACTGGCCCACCCGCAGCCTGGGCCCCGGCTGCGGGCCGCCGTCGGCGTCTGCGCCGCGACGGCCGCCGTCATCGCGGGGACGACGCTTCTGGAATACGGACTCGGCCTCGACCTCGGAGTCGACCAACTGCTGTTCCTCGACCGGGGCGGCGCGCCCGTCGTGGTGCCTCCCGGGCGGATGGCCCTGAACACGGCCACGGGCATCGCCCTGGAGTCCCTGGCCCAGCTGGTCCTCCTCGCGAGCCGTCGTCGGGCGTCCGGCATCGCGCAGATCGTCTCGTTCGTGGTCGCGCTCATCGGCCTGCTGCGCCTCTACGGTTTCGTCAACGAGGTGTCCGAGCTCGAGCGCTTCGGTCAGTACACGGGAATGGCGCTGCCCACCGCGATCGCGTTGACGCTGCTCGGAATCGGCAGCTTCCTGGCGCGGCCCGGGGGCGGCCCGGCCCGGCTGGTCACACAGGACAGCACCACGGCGGTGCTGGGGCAACGCATGCTCGTGGTCACCCTGATGGTGGCCGGCACTCGGCTGGCTGGGGCTGAGAGGGCACGATCTCGGCTGGTACGGCACCCGGCTCGGCTTCACGCTGCTGGTCACCGGGAACATCGTCGTCACCGGGACCCTGGTCTTCCTGGCGCTGGCCACGGCGGACCGGCTGGAGCAGGGCCGCTCCCGCGCCGAGCGGGCCGTTCGGGCGTACGCGCAGCTGCGCACCGTCATGGACCACACCCCCGCGATCGTGTTCCTCCGAGATCTCCGCGGCCGCCACCTGGCCGCCAACAGCCAGTTCGAGCGGGTCTTCGGCAGCGGAGCCGGTCCGACGGCGGACCCCACGGAGTCCGGTCCGTTGCCCGGCCCCGTCGGCCACAGGGACCAGTTGGCCAGCGCGTCCCGGCGGGCCATCCAGTTCGAATCCACCTGGACGTCGGAGGAGGGAACCGCCCGCCGCTTTCTGACCAGCCTCTTTCCGGTGGCCGACGAAACGGGCGAGACCTACGCGGTGGGAGGCGTCTCCACCGACATCACCGAGCGTGCCGAGGCACAGCGCGAACAGGAACGCCTTCAGCAGCGGTTCCGAGCCCTGCTGGAAGCCGCACCCGACGCCGTCGTCATCGTCGACCGGTCGGGCAGCATCGTGCTGGTGAACGCTCAGACCGAGACGATGTTCGGCTACAGCCGCGACGAACTGCTCGGCCGGACCGTCGAGTTGCTCGTGCCGGAGCATCGGCATCGCGCCCACGTCGCCCACCGGACGGCCTTCGTCGACTCGCCCGTCGCCTCACCGCTGTGCGGAGGACCGAGGCTCCACGGACGGCGCAAGAACGGTGAGGAATTCCCCGTCGAGACGGCGCTGAACCCGCTGCGGACCGACGAGGGCGTGGTGGTGATCGCCTCCATCCGCGACGTCACGGCCCGCCGCCGCGCGGAGAGCCAGCTGATCGAACTCGCGGCCATGGTGGAGTCCTGCGAGGACGCCATGGTGTCGGTCGCGTCCGACCGGACCTTCACCTTCTGGAACGCGGCGGACCAGCGCATCTTCGGCTACCGGCCGGACGAGGCGATCGGCCGGAGTGCGGACATTCTGTTGCCCGTGGGCCGGGAGGACGAGACGGCCCAGCTCCTCCTACGGCTGCGTGACGGCGACAGGATCGACCACTTCGAGAGCGTCCGCAGGACGAAGGACGGCCGGTTGATCGATGTGGAACTCACGGTCTGGCCGACCGTGGACCACACCGGCACCGTGGTGGGCACCTCGGCCAGTATCCGGGACATCAGTGACCGCAAGCGACAGGAGGCGCGCCGCCGTCAGCAGTACGAACGGCAGCGCACGATCGCGTCCACGCTCCAGCGGGGTCTGATGACCCTGCCGCCCCAGCTCCCGGCGATTCCCACATCCGTCCGCTACCTTCCCTCGGTGCAGGGGGCGGGGATGGGAGGCGACTGGTTCGACCTGATTCCGCTGGCCCCGGGAAGGGTCGGCATCCTCGTCGGCGACGTCATGGGCCGAGGCCTCGAAGCGGCCGCGGTCATGGGCCAGTTGCGGCCCGCCGCGCACGCACTCGCCAAGGCCCGGCTGTCGCCCCAGGAGGTGATGCAGGCGCTGGACACGGTCGTCCAGGACCTGGCCGACCAGATCGTGACGTGCTGCTATCTCGTCGTCGACCTGGTGCGCAACGAGATCACGCTCTGTTCGGCGGGCCATCTCCCCCTTCTGCTGGTCACTCCCGACACGCAGGTGCGCCAGGTTCAGGCGCCCATCAGCGTTCCCCTCGGCGTCGGCGGTGTCCCCCACCGGCAGACCACGGTCGAGGTGCCGGCCGGCTCGGCGCTGGTCCTCTACACGGACGGTCTGGTCGAGTCGCACCACCACGACCTCGAGACCGGACTCAAGACGCTCGAGACCGAGCTGCAGGCCGGGTTCGCCGACAACCGCACCACCGAGGACATCGCCGACCATCTGGTGAGCACCTTCATCCCCGATCCGGCCGACCACGACGACGACGACGACGTCACGCTCCTCATCACGCGGCTGCCCGCGGCGACCGCCACCGTGGAACTCCCTCTCGACGCACGCGCGGCGGCCATCGGGCGGGACTTCCTCAGCAGTACCTGGCGCACGTGGCAGTGGGACCACCCCGACGAGACCGCCCGCCTCCTCGTGTCCGAACTCGTCACCAACGCCGTCCAGCACGGCCGGAGTCCGGTCAGCCTGCACATCCACCGGTCGGCGTGGGAACTCACGGTCGAAGTCACGGACGCGGGCGTTCTGCCGCCGAGGCTGCGCGCGCCGGCCGACGACGACGAGTCCGGCCGTGGCCTGCTCCTCGTCGACGCGCTAGCCGACCACTGGGGGACCCGGTCCGAGACGCACGGGAAGACCATCTGGTTCACTCTCCGGCTGCCCGCGCCGCCGTCCGCCGCGAAAGGGGTGTCGGCCGAGCCGCGGACCGAGTGCCCGGTGGAGGAGGAACGGACTCGCGCCGGTCACCGACCGGAGCGTTAGCGGTCCTCGCCGCGGAAGGTCCTGAGGATCCGCTCGGCGGCGAGGGTCGCCGTCAACGACCCCTCGCGCACCTGCCGTTCGAGGTCGGGGGCCAGCGCGCGGACCTCCGGGTCGGCGTGCAGCCGGCCGAGGAGCTCGTCGCGGACCATCGTCCAGGTCCAGTCGACCTGCTGGTCCCGGCGCTTGGCGGCGAGCCGCCCGGAGGACTCGAGCAGCGTGCGGTGCTGTTCCAGCCGGTCCCAGACGGTGTCCAGGCCCGCTCCCTCGCGGGCGCTGCAACTGAGGACGGGCGGCGTCCAGGCCGCGTCCCTGCCGTGCATCAGCCGCAGGGCGCCGGTCAGTTCACGTGCCGCCGACTGCGCGTCGCGGGTGTGCGGGCCGTCCGCCTTGTTGACGGCGATCACGTCGGCCAGTTCCAGGACACCCTTCTTGATGCCCTGCAACTGGTCCCCGGTGCGGGCCAGCGTCAGCAGCAGGAAGGAGTCGACCATGTTCGCGACGGCGGTCTCCGACTGGCCGACCCCGACCGTCTCCACGAGCACGATGTCGTACCCCGCCGCCTCCATCACCACGATCGACTCCCGGGTCGCCTTGGCGACCCCGCCGAGCGTTCCGGCCGTGGGGGAGGGGCGGATGAACGCGTCCGGATCCACCGCCAGCCGTTCCATCCGCGTCTTGTCGCCGAGGATCGAGCCGCCGGTACGGCTGGACGACGGGTCGACGGCGAGCACCGCGACCCGGTGTCCCAGCGAGGTCAGCATGGTGCCGAACGCGTCGATGAACGTCGACTTGCCGACCCCCGGAACCCCGCTGATCCCGATCCGCCGGGCCGTGCCGCTGTGCGGGAGCAGTTCGGTCAGCAACTCCTGTGCCAGCGCCCGGTGCTGGGGGCGGGTGGACTCCACGAGGGTGATGGCGCGGGCGATGAGCGCCCGCCGCCCCTCGAGCACGCCCTTGACATAGGTGTCGAGTCCGATCACAGCTCGTGCCCGAGGTCCGTCCCCAGCCGCCGGACGAGGTCGTGGGCCGCGTCCGGGATGACGGTCCCCGGCGGGAACACGGCCGCCGCGCCCATCTCCAGCAGCGTCGGAACGTCCTGCGGCGGGATCACCCCGCCGACCACGATCATGATGTCCTCGCGGCCCTCCGCAGCCAGCTCCTCGCGCAGCGCCGGAACCAGCGTGAGGTGCCCGGCGGCCAGTGACGAGACGCCCACGATGTGCACGTCCGCCTCCACCGCCTGGCGCGCCACCTCGGCGGGCGTCTGGAACAGCGGGCCGACGTCGACGTCGAAGCCGAGGTCGGCGAACGCGGTGGCGATGACCTTCTGGCCGCGGTCGTGACCGTCCTGGCCCATCTTGGCCACCAGTATGCGCGGACGGCGGCCCTCGGCCTCCTCGAACGCGTCCACCAGCGTGCGGGTGCGGTCCACGGACGGGGACTCCCCTGCTTCGTTGCGGTACACCCCGGAGATCGTACGGATCTGGCCCGCGTGCCGCCCGTACACCTTCTCCAGCGCGTCGGAGATCTCACCGACCGTCGCCTTGGCGCGTGCGGCGCTCACCGCCAGCTCCAGCAGGTTGCCCTCGCCACCGGCCGCGCGTGTCAGCGCGTCGAGCGCGTCCTGGCACGCGCCCTCGTCGCGCTCGGCCCGCAGCCGCCGCAGCTTCTCGATCTGCTGCGTGCGCACGGAGGAGTTGTCGACCTTGAGGACGTCGATCTTCTCGTCGGTCTCCACCCGGTACTTGTTGACGCCGATGACCGGCTGGCGGCCGGAGTCGATACGGGCCTGGGTACGGGCCGCCGCCTCCTCGATCCGGAGCTTGGGGATGCCGGCGTCGATGGCCTGCGCCATGCCGCCCGCTGCCTCGACCTCCTCGATGTGCTGCCAGGCCCGGCGCGCGAGGTCGTACGTCAGCTTCTCGATGTACGAGCTGCCGCCCCACGGGTCGATGACCCGGGTCGTGCCGGACTCCTGCTGGAGCAGCAACTGCGTGTTGCGGGCGATCCGCGCCGAGAAGTCGGTGGGCAGGGCCAGCGCCTCGTCCAGGGCGTTGGTGTGCAGCGACTGGGTGTGGCCCTGGGTGGCGGCCATGGCCTCCACGCACGTACGCGTCACGTTGTTGAACACGTCCTGCGCGGTCAGCGACCAGCCGGAGGTCTGCGAATGGGTGCGCAGGGAAAGGGACTTGGCGTTGTGCGGGTCGAACTGCCGCACCAGCTTCGCCCACAGCAGGCGCGCCGCCCGCAGCTTGGCGACCTCCATGAAGAAGTTCATGCCGATCGCCCAGAAGAAGGACAGCCGCGGCGCGAACGCGTCGACGTCGAGACCGGCCTCGCGGCCGGCCCGGATGTACTCCACACCGTCCGCGAGCGTGTACGCCAGTTCCAGGTCGGCCGTCGCGCCCGCCTCCTGGATGTGATACCCGGAGATCGAGATGGAGTTGTAGCGCGGCATCCGCTGCGAGGTGTAGGCGAAGATGTCGGAGATGATCCGCATCGACGGCTTCGGCGGATAGATGTAGGTGTTGCGGACCATGAACTCCTTGAGGATGTCGTTCTGGATGGTCCCGGCCAGCTTCTCGGGCGGTACGCCCTGTTCCTCGGCCGCCACGATGTACAGCGCGAGAACGGGCAGCACGGCGCCGTTCATCGTCATCGACACGGTCATCTTGTCCAGCGGGATGCCGTCGAAGAGCTGCCGCATGTCGTAGATGGAGTCGATGGCCACGCCCGCCATGCCGACGTCGCCCGTCACGCGCGGGTGGTCGCTGTCGTAGCCGCGGTGCGTGGGCAGGTCGAAGGCGATCGACAGGCCCTTCTGGCCGGCCGCGAGGTTGCGGCGGTAGAAGGCGTTGGACTCCTCGGCGGTGGAGAATCCCGCGTACTGGCGGATCGTCCAGGGCTGGTTGACGTACATCGTCGGGTACGGACCGCGCAGGTACGGCGCGACGCCCGGGTAGGTGTCGAGGAAGTCCAGGCCCTCGGTGTCCCGCCCGGTGTACAGCGGCTTGACCGCGATGCCCTCCGGGGTCTCCCAGAGCGCCTCGCCGCCCGTGGCCTTCGCCGCGGCGGCGCTCCACTCCTCGGCGGTGCCGTCGGCGACGGGTGTCCCCAGTTCGATCCCGGAGAAGTCGGGGATTCCCATCAGGACACTCCCATGCGGTCGAGCGTGGCGGAGAGGACGGCGACGGCGTCGCAGCCCGCGAAGACGTAGGAGTCGACACCCGGGTACTGCCCGGGACGGCCGGCGAGGAACACGTGCCGGGCTCCCGCCGCCGCGAGGGCCTCGGCCGTGCTCGCGGCCTGCTCCTCGTAGAGCGCGTCGCTGGAGCAGATGCAGGCCTCGGTGGCTCCGCTGTCCTCGAAGGCGCCGTCCGTGACCGGCTCGATGCCGCCGGCCTGGAAGAGGTTCGAGACGAAGGTGGACCGCGCGGAGTGAGCGGCGGCGGGGCCGATCGTGGCCAGGTAGACGCGGGGCCGGGAGCCGGTGGCGGCGAGGTGCGCGTCGGAGCGGGCCCGCAGTGTCTCGTACGCCTCGTCGCGCCTGACCCGGGGCAGGCCGCCGGACGGCGGGGCCGGGGCCGGTTCGCGTTCCAGCGGGCGCTCGGCGAGGTGAGGGAACTCGCTGACGCCGGTGATGGGTTCGCGCCGCTTGGTGAGCTTCGCCGAGCGCGCCGCCCAGGTCTCCGCCAGTTCGTCACCGAGCCGGCCCGAGCGCAACGCGGCCGCCTGGCCGCCGTCCTGCTCGATCGAACGGAAGAACTCCCAGGCGGCGCCCGCGAGTTCGTCGGTCAGCCGTTCCACGTACCAGGAGCCGCCCGCGGGGTCGATGACCCGGGAGAGGTGGGACTCCTCGATGAGGATCGTCGAGGTGTTGCGCGCGATGCGGCGCGCGAACGCGTCGGGCAGGCCGAGGGCGTGGTCGAAGGGAAGGACGGTGACGGCGTCCGCGCCGCCGACACCCGCGGCCAGCGTGGCGATGGTCGTCCGCAGCATGTTCACCCACGGATCGCGGCGGGACATCATCACCGGCGAGGTCACGGCGTGCTGCACCTGAGCGCCCGCGGCCGGCGCACCGCACGCCTCGGCGACCCGCGCCCACAGCCGGCGCGCCGCCCGGAGCTTGGCGATGGTCAGGAACTGGTCGGCGGTCGCGGCGTAGCGGAACTCCAGCTGCGCGCAGGCCTGCTCGACGGTCAGTCCGGACCCGGTCAGTTCCCGCAGGTAGGCGACGCCGGTCGCCAGGGAGGCGCCCAGTTCCTGCGCGGCCGATCCACCGGCCTCGTGGTACGGCAGCGCGTCCACGGTCAGCGCGCGCAGTCCCGGGTAGTCCTCGGTGCACCGACGGGCGAGCGGGGCGACGGGGACGAAGTCCATCGGGTCGCCCGTGCGGGCCTCGTGGCCGAGCGGGTCGGCGCCGAGGTTGCCCCGGACGGCACCCGGCGCGACACCGCGCTCTTCGTACAGTCGCAGCAGTTCCGCCGCCGCTGCCTCGGTGTCCTGGCCGGCGTCGAGGGCGACCGGCGCGAGGTCCAGGTAGACGCCGTCGAGCACGCGGGCGAGCGATCCGAGCGCAATCCCGCCCTCGCCGACGGTCAGCCACAGGGAGGTGACGCCGTTCTCCAGGTCGCCGAGCACCAGCGCGTTGTCGCCTGCGGTGTGCCGCTGGCGTACGTCCCAGCCGCCGGCGGTGCTGCCCTCGGGGCGGGCCGCCCGCACGAAGGGGGCGAATCCGGGGAGGCCGGGATCGGGTGCCGTGTCGCGCGCGGTGTACAGGGGCTTGGTGCGGAGCCCGTCCTCCAAGGAGGTCGACAGCGCGTCCTCGGCAGACGCGCCCGAGACCTCCTTGCCCGACTTGCGCAGCACGCCCTCCACCAGGAGCTGCCACTGGTCATGGGTCGCGGACGGGAACTCGGCGGCCAGCGCGAGCCCGTCATTGGGCAGGACTGTCATGCTCGGATGCTAGGCCAGAGTTCTTGAGCGGCAGCAGAGGCGGCGCCTGTGACCTTGGCCTCTTGGCTTCGGTGATCCAGATCTCAGGGCCCCCGGCGGGGGTGCGGAGCGGGGCCGGGAGCGCGGCCGGCGGTGCTCCCGGCCCCGGTGGGACGCCCGGGTCGGGAGGTGTCACGCGGAGGGGGCGGGCACCTTCGTCGCCGGGTCGCCGTCGACGGCGGCGGCCAGCTGGGGCACCAGCCGGTCGAGCATGTACGGCAGGCTGAGCACCGTCACGAAGGAGACGGAGTTGCCGTAGTCGCTGCTCTCCTTGATGTAGACCTCACGCTGCTGCCGCGCCACCTTCAGGTCGCCGTACAGGGCGTCCTTGTGCAGCTTCGCCTCGTCCTTGGCAGGGTCCCCGGCGATCCAGACGATCGCGTCGGTGTCCAGCAGGTCGGTGCGCTCCTTGCTGATGTTGGCGCCGAACTCGTCCCCGATGACCTTGTCCAGATCGGCAGGGAGGGTGAAGCCGAGGTCGGTGAGGACGCGCGAACGGGGGTCCTGGCTGCCGAACACGAAGGTGCCCTCGTACGGCGTGGCCACGACACCCTTGGACCGGCCGAACGCCGGGTTCTTCGCGGCGGCGGCCTTGAAGGCGGCCTCGACCCCGTCCACCACCGATGCGGCCTTCGCCTCCTGGCCGAGCGCCTTTCCGATGATCTCGGTCTGCTTCTGCCACGGCACGCCGAAGTCGTTGTACTCCTTGGGCTGGGCCACCACCGGGGCGAACTTCGACAGGGTCGTGTACTGCGCCTTCGTGAGGCCGCCGTACACCGCGAGGATCAGGTCGGGGTGCAGGGCCGCGATCTTCTCGGTCTGCGGGCCGGTGCCGGTGTCCTTCAGGACGGTGGGGGTCTTGCCGTCCCCGAGCTTGTCGGTGGCCCAGGGGCCGATGGCGCCCTGGTAACCGCCGAGCCACTCCGTGGTGCCGACGGGCACCTTGCCGAGGGCGAGCACGGAGTCCTGGTCGGTCAGGCCGACCGTGACGATCCGCTGTGGCTCGGCCTTGACGGTGGTGCTGCCGTACTTGTGGGCGATGGTGACGGGAAAGGCATTGTCCGAGGCGGCGGGCTTCTCGGAACCGGCCTCGGAGCCGTCCGAGGAGCCGCAGGCCGCGACGGTGCCGAAGAGCAGGAGTGCCGAGGCGAGCGCCGCGGCGAGCCGTGTGCCTCTCAGAGAGCCGAGCATCAGTGGTCCTTCGGGTTCGGAGCGGTGATGGTGTGCGGGGGGTGTTCGGGCGTCGCGCGCGTGCCGGACCAGGCCTGCCAGAGCGAGGCGTAGGTGCCGTCCGCCGCGCACAGCTCGTCGTGGGGGCCGCTCTCGACGATCCGGCCGTCCTCCATGACGACGATCCGGTCCGCTGTGGCGGCCTGGGTGAGGCGGTGGGCGACGACGAGGGCCGTACGGCCCTCGACGGCCCGGGCGGCGGCCTTTTCCAGGAGGCGGGCGCCGGTACTGCCCGCCTCGGCCGTCGCCTCGTCGAGCACGGCCACCGGCGGATCTGCCAGGACCAGTCGGGCCAGGGCGAGTTGCTGCACCTGGGCGGGGGTGAGGCGGTGCCCGCCCTCGCCGACGATCGTGCCGAGGCGCTCGGGCAGTGCCTCGACCCAGCCGAGCGCGTCGACCAGGGCCAGCGCGGTGCGCAGCTCCTCGTCGGTGGCCGCGGCCCGGGCCAGCCGCAGGTCCTCGGCGAGCGGCCCGGCGAAGACGTGCGTCTCCTGGGTCACCAGCGCGACCGGCAGCCCGCCGTCGGGGAGTCCGGAGCCGGCCAGCCGGACCGAACCGCCGGTCGGCCGGTGCACGCCCGCGATGAGTTTGGCGAGGGTCGTCTTCCCCGCGCCGCTCGGCCCGACGAGGGCCACCCGTTCCCCGGTGCGCAGCGTCAGGTTCACGTCCCGAAGGACGGGCCTTCCGGGCTCGTAGGCGTGGTGGAGGCCGGTCACGGTGACCGTGCCGGGCTCGTCGTCCGCGGGGCCGGGCTGCCCGGGAACGGCGGCCGCGGGTCCGGCCTCGGAGGGCTCCGGGTCCGCCACTCCGACGATCCGGTTCAGCGCGGCGGTGGCGGTCTGGGCGTCGTCGAGGAGCACCAGAGCCGAGTTCACCGGCGTGAACAGACTGTGGAAGTAGAGGGCGGCGGCGGTCGCCGTACCGATGGACACGGATCCGGCGCGGACCAGCAGGAACCCGGTGACGAGGACGGCGGCGAGCCCCGAGTACTCCGCGATGTGCAGCCGGTTGTAGAACCGCAGCACCAGCTTGACCCCGCGCATCGTCAACTCGACGGCCGCGGAGGAGCGTTCCGTCACGTGACCGGTGTGCTCCTCCTCCAGCCGGTACGCCCGTACGGTGCCGGCGCCGGAGATGGTGTCGAGCAGTTGCTGCTGCTGGGCGCCGGTGGCGACGCGCTCCCGGGCGTACAACGGCACGGCGTTGCGCAAATACCAGCGCGCGGTGTGTGCCTGGACGGGTACGGCGACGAGGGCGGCCGGCAGGAAGCGCCAGTCGAGTGCGGTCATCGCCGCGAGGGTGAGCACGATGGCCAGGACGGAACGGGCCAGTTCGGGCAGCGCGGAGCGGACGGCCTCGCCCACCCGGGCCACGTCCCGCGTGACGCGGGCGTTGAGGTCTCCCGTACCGGCCTTCTCGACCTGCTCCAGGGGCAGGCGCAGGGCCCGGTCCACGAACAGCTCGCGCAGCCGGGCGAGCACGCTCTCGCCGAGCTGCGACACCAGGGACAGCCCGAGCGCGGTGGTGCCGCCCTGGACGAGGGCGACCACGACCAGCAGGACGACCGGCAGAGTGAGATCCCCGGGTGGCCGCCGGTCGGCCACGAGGTCCACCATGTGTCCGAGCAACGGCTGGACGAGCAGCCCCACCGCGGTGGCCGCGACCATCGTCGCGAAGGAGCCGAGCGCCAACCGGCCGTACGGCCGCGTGAGTTCCCGCACGGTGGCGCGGGTCCTGGCCGGGGTTGCGGTGGGAAGGAGCTCTCGGGCGGTCATGGCTTCCTCGTTCCGGTCCGCCGTGGTGCCGCTCATGTCAGTACCGCCGAGCGGTAGATCTCGTGGCGCCGCACCAGCTCGGCGTGCGGGGCCGTGTCCGTGACCCGGCCGTCGTGGACGAGCGCCACCCGGTCGGTGACGGCGAGGAGGGCGGGACTCGTCGTGACGAGAACGGTGGTGCGGCCCTTGCGGAGGTCGCGGATGCCGGACGCGATACGGGCCTCGGTCACGGTGTCGACCGCCGTGGTCGGTTCATGGAGAACGAGGACCGGCCGGTCGGCCGCCAACGCGCGTGCGAGGGCGACCCGTTGGCGTTGCCCGCCCGAGAGGGAGCGGCCCTGTTCGCTGACCGCGGTGTGTTCGCCGTCCGGGAGGGTCTCGGACACCTGGGTCACCCCGGCCGCGCTCATCGCCGGTTCGGGGGTCGCCGCGTCGGGGGCGGCGGCGGTCACGTTGCCGCGGACGGTGCCCTCGAAGAGGTCCGCGTCGTGTTCGGCGACGAGTACGGCCGTACGGATGCCGGCCGGGTCCAGATCGCGCAAGGACACGCCGTCCAGTTCGACCGATCCGGCGTCGGGGTCGACCTGGCGGCTCAGGCAGCGCAGCAGATCGGCGGCGTCGGCGGGGTCGGTCGCGACCACGCCGAGGAGTTCGCCGGGGGCGACGTCCAGGTCGACGCCCCGCAGACCGCCGTGCCGGAGTCCGGTGAGCCGTACGGCGCCGCGTACCGGGTTCGGCAGCGGACCGCCGCCGGCGGTGACGGCGGGCGCGGTGGCCAGTACCTCCGCGATGCGGGTGGCCGAGGCGCGGCCCTGGGCGAGTTCGGCGTTGACCCAGGCGAGGACTTCCAGAGGGCCGATGAGGAAGAGGGCGAGACCCACCGCGGAGACCAACTGGCCCAGGCTGATGCTGCCTTCGGCGGCCAGCCGTCCGCCGACCAGGGCGACGGCGGCGATCAGGCAGCCGGTCAGCGCGAGGACCACGCCGCTCTGGAAGGCCTGCGCGCGGGCGGCCCGCAGGGTGGCACGCAAGGAGTCGCGGCTGGTGGCGCGGTAGCGCTCGATCGCAGCCGACTCGCCGCCGATGCCCTTGAGGATGCGCAGCCCTGCCACCAGGTCGGCGGCGATGGCCGAGGCGTGTGCGGCCTGTTCCTGCTCGGCCTCGCTGCGGGTCTCCAGCGGCTTGCTCAGCAGGTGCCCGAGCCACAGCAGTACCGGAGTGCCCACGAGGACCACGAGGCCGAGGGGGACCGAGGTGCGCAGCAGCACGACCGCGCAGGTCGCGATGCCCACCAGCGCCGCGAACCCGAGCGTGAGGGCCATGTTGACGGCGCCGACCCGCTTGGCGTCCTCGGTGGCGATGTTGGCGAGCGCGCCGGGCAGCCTGCCCTTCTCGGCGCCCCCGCCGGGGTTCAGGACCCGGCGGACGAGGGTGACGCGCAGGGAGTGTTCGGCGCGCACGGCGGCGAGTTCGCCCGACCACGCGCCGATCCGGAAGCTCACGGCCAGCCCCGCGTAGACCGCGGCGAGGACCCCGAGCCACAGGACGAGGGCGCCGGTGTCGGACCTGGTGACGGCGCGGTCGATGACGACGCCGATGAGAGCGGGGACGAGGGCCTCGCCGATCTGGTGCCCGGAGCCGAAGAGGGCACTGAGCGCCACCCGTCCGCGCTGTTCCGTGACCGAGGCCCTCAGGACGCCGCGCCCCGACGGATGTGCAGCACTCATCCATACCCCTCCGGGAAAGGACGCTGAAAACTTAGGTGAGGCTACCTTAAGTTGGAGCTGAGGTCCTGTGGGGGAGGGAAAGGGATCGCCCCCGCGCCGGGAGGGGCGGCACGTGGGGCGATGCCGTCCCTCCCGATTCCAACTGCTTTCGCCTATGCGGCGGTTGGGGTGGGGCGGTCGGTCCGCGCGGCCGCGTCGCCCGCGCGGTGGGCGAGCAGTGAGTCGAGGATCTCGCCCGAACGCACGGCCGTGGTGGACAGCAGGGTGGAGGTGAGACCGTGCGTGTGCTCGGTCGCGCCCTGCACGTAGATGCCGGCCGTCACCTCGGGGGTGAACTCGACCCGGTGGTCCCTGCCGACGAGGACGGCGTCCTTGTCGTCGCGCAGGCAGAGCTTCGAGGCCCGGCCCAGCAGTGCGTCCAGGTCCCGGGGGCGGTAGCCGGTCGCGTGGACGAGCAGGTCCGAGGAGATGATCTCCCGTTCTCCGGTGGGGAGATACTCCACGGTGACGTCCAGCCGGTCGTCCCGGGCCTGTACGTCGCGGATGCGGGAGACGTTGCGCAGCAGCAGCCGTTCCCGGCCGAGGACCTTCTCGCGGTACATGGTGGCGTACAGCGACTCGATGAGGTCCATGTCGACCACCGAGTAGTTGGTGCTGCGGTGGTAGTCGACCAGCGACTGCTTCACCTCGGGGGCGGACCGGAAGTAGACGTCCACCGCCTCCGGGTCGAAGATCCGATTGGCGAACGGGCTGTCGTCGGCCGGGGTGTAGCCGTACTTCGCGAAGACCGCGCAGATCTCGGTGTCCGGGAAGGACCGGTGCAGGTAGTCGACCGCCTCGGCACCGCTCTGTCCCGCGCCGAGCACCAGGATGCGGCCGACCGGGGCTCCCGACTCGGCCAACTCGGCCACACGAGGCACCAGCTCGCTGTTGTGCCAGACGCGGTCCGACAGCGCGGTACCCGGCGGCAGATGGGGTTCCAGTCCGACGGCCACCGAGATGTTGCGGGCCCGCCGGGTCACCGTGCGCTCCGGTGATCCGGGTACCCGGCTCGTCACGTCGAACCAGCGGACCTCGCCGTCGTCGGACGTCACCGGCTCCACCGCGAGCACCTCGGAGTCGTAGCCGACGAGGTGCGCGAGCCGGGCCGCTGCCCACTCGAAGTACTCGTGGAACTCGATCCGCAACGGGAAGAGCGTCTTCGCGTTGAGGAAGTCCACCAGCCTGCCGCGTTCCCGCAGGAAGCAGAGGAACGTGAAGTCGCTGGTCGGGTTCCGCATCGTGACGAGGTCCTTGAGGAAGGACACCTGCATCGTCGCGTCGTCGATCAGCATGCCGCGGTGCCAGCCGAAGGAGGGCTGACGCTCCAGAAACTCCGCGCGGATCCGGTTCTCGGGTGTTGCTCCGGCGTTGTGCTCCTCAATGGCGATGGCCAGTGCGAGATTTGACGGTCCGAAACCGATCCCGATCACGTCATGTATGGCGTCAGGTTCGTCGTGCAGTGCGTTCACCGCAACTTCCCTTCCCTTGGGCGCCCCTGATGGTAAATAAGGTTAGCCTTACCTTGCAATGGTGGTCTCCAAGAGAGGATCGACTATGCGGGTCGTCATGTTCGGCTACCAGACCTGGGGGCATCGCACGCTCCAGGCTCTGCTGGAGTCCGACCACGAGGTGGTTCTGGCGGTCACCCACCCCAAGAGCGAGCACGCCTACGAGAAGATCTGGGACGACTCCGTGGCCGACCTCGCCGATAAGCACGGCATCCCGGTGCTGCTGCGCAACCGGCCCGACGACCCGGAACTCCTGGCCGCCCTGCGGGCCGCCGAGCCCGACATCATCGTCGCCAACAACTGGCGCACCGTGCTGCCGCCGGAGGTCTTCGACCTCCCTCCGCACGGCACGCTCAACATCCACGACTCGCTGCTGCCGGCCTACGCGGGCTTCTCGCCCCTCATCTGGGCGCTGATCAACGGCGAGCGCGAGGTCGGCGTCACCGCGCACCGGATGAACGCCGAACTCGACGCGGGTGACGTGCTGTTGCAGCGGGCCGTCCCGGTCGGCCCCGCGGACACCGTCACCGACCTGTTCCACCGCACCGTGGACCTGATCACGCCCGTGGTGACCGAGTCCCTCGACCTGATCGCGTCCGGCCGGGCCCACTGGATACCGCAGGACCGCAGCCGCGCCAGCTTCTTCCACAAGCGGTCCCCGGCGGACAGCCGGATCGACTGGACATGGCCCGCCGAGGACCTCGAACGTCTGGTGCGCGCCCAGTCCGACCCGTACCCCAACGCCTTCACCCACCACCGGGGGGAACGCCTGCGCATCGTCGAGGCGTCGGTGTCACGGGGCTGCTACGGCGGCACCCCGGGACGGATCTTCATCCGTGAGGGGGACGGGATCGTGATCGTCGCCGGCGCGGAGACCCGCAACGGCCGGCTGCGTGGGCTGCTGGTCCGACGCGTGCGCACCGAGGACGGCACCGAGCACGCGGCCACCGACTACTTCCGGACCATGGGCGGCTACCTCACCGCCCGTCCGTGAGCGCCCTGCCCGGGCTCGCCGACCGGACCGCGCCGGGGGAACGCCAGGAGGACCGGGAGCGACTGGAGGGCCTGGAGGGCCGCACCGTCGTCGTGAAGTACGGCGGCCACGCGATGGCCGACGAGCCGCTGCGGCGGGCCTTCGCCCAGGACGTCCTCACCCTGCGCCGCGGCGGTGTCCGCACCGTCGTGGTGCACGGCGGTGGCCCGCAGATCGGCGCCCACCTGGACCTGCTCGGCCTCAAGTCCGCCTTCCTGAACGGGCTTCGGGTCACCACGCCGGAGACCATGGACGTGGTGCGGATGGTGCTCTCCGGCAAGGTCCAGAAGGAGCTGGTCGGACTGCTCAACGAGGACGGCGCGTACGCCGTCGGCCTCAGCGGAGAGGACGCCCGCACGCTCACCGCCGTCAAACGGTTCGCCGAAGTGGGCGGTGAGCGGGTGGACATCGGCCTCGTCGGTGACGTGGCCCGGGTCAACACCGCTGTTCTCGGGCTGCTGCTGGAGCACCGGCACATTCCGGTGGTCTCGTCCGTGGGCCGGGGCGAGGACGGTCAGGTCTACAACGTGAACGCGGACACGGCCGCCGGAGCGGTCGCCGCCGCGCTCGGAGCCGACGCGCTGGTCGTCCTGACCGACGTGCCAGGCCTGTACGCGGACTGGCCGGACAGCGAGCGGGTCGTCGACCGGCTCGCCGCGGGCGAACTGGAGGGTCTGCTGCCCAGGCTCGCCGGCGGGATGGTGCCCAAGATGGAGGCGTGCCTGCGGGCCGTGCGCGCCGGAGTGGGAGCGGCCCGGGTGCTCGACGGCCGGGTGCCGCACGCCCTGCTCGACGGTCTGTCGGGCGACCGCGGGACCGGCACGACGATCGTGCCGGACGGGACACCGTAGGGGCTCGTCGGGACCGGTCGCGCGAGGGCGGGTACCCCGCGCGACCGGACGCGGGCACGCGCCTCTCCTCCCAAGGTGGGGAGGCGCGTGCGCTCAGTCCGCGCCCTGTGCCGCGGGCTCCGGGGTGAGGGCTCCGTGGTGCCGTCCCATGGGGATGACCAGCGGGGTGTCGCTGACCGGGTCCGTGGTGATGCGGCAGTTGAGATCGAAGACGTCCTCGACGGTCTTCACCGTGATGACCTCGGCGGGGGAGCCCTCGGCCACGATCCGCCCCGACTTCATGGCGACGACGTGATCGGCGTACCGGCAGGCCTGGTTGAGGTCGTGCAGCACCATCACGATCGTCCGGTGTTCCCGGCGGTTGAGGTCGGTGATCAGGTCCAGCACGTCGATCTGGTGGGCCAGGTCCAGATAGGTGGTCGGTTCGTCGAGGAGCAGTACCTCGGTCCCCTGCGCGACCGCCATGGCGATCCAGGCACGCTGACGCTGCCCGCCGGAGAGTTCGTCGACCGGCCGGTCCGCGAGGTCGGTCATGTCGGTGGCGGCCAGGGCCTGCCGTACGGCCTGCTCGTCCGCCCGCGACCACTGCCGCCACCAGGTCTGGTGCGGTGAACGGCCGCGGTTGACCAGGTCGATGACGGTGAGGCCCTCGGGTGCGACGGGGCTCTGCGGCAGGATGCCGAGCCGCTGGGCGAGTTCCCTGGACGGCATGGACTGCAGGGCCCGCCCGTCGAGCTGGACGCTCCCGGCGCGCGGTGCCATCAGGCGGGCCAGCGCGCGCAGCAGCGTGGACTTGCCACACGCGTTGGCACCGACGATCGCGGTGATGCGGCCCGGCGGCACGACGAGGTCCAGGCCGTCGACGACCGCACGGCTGTCGTAAGCCAGCCGCAGGCCGTCGGCTCGCAGGTCCGGGCCCGTGGCCGGCGTACGGTCGGTCGGCGGGGACTCCGCCGAAAGGGGATCAGCCGACATGGGATCAACCTCCTGAACCCGCGCGGTTGGCGCGGACGAGCAGCCAGAGCAGGATCGGCGCGCCGAGGACGCCGGTGACGATGCCGACCGGGAGTTCCGTGCCGGAGATGAGCGTGCGGGCGATGAGGTCGCTGCCGAGGACCACGAGGGCGCCGGTGAGCCCTGAGGCGACGGTGGGCGGCCAGGCGGTACGGGCCAGGCGCTGCGCGATCTGCGGGGCCGCGAGCGCGACGAAGGCGACGGGCCCGGCCGCGGCGGTGGCGAACGCGATCAGGCCGACGCCGGTGAGCAGGATGGCGAGGCGGACGGACTGGACCCGGGTGCCGAGGCCGGTGGCCACGTCGTCGCCGAGCTGGAGCGTGCGGAGCAGCCGGCCGAGCAGCAGCGAGGCCGGGAGCAGGACCGCCAGGGCGACGGCGAGGGGCCGGGTCTCGTCCCAGGTGCGGCCGTTGAGGTTGCCCACCAGCCAGCCGAGGGCGGCCTGTGCCTCGAAGCGCCCGCCCTTGGCCATCAGGTAGTCCGTGGCGCTCGCGCACATCCACGAGACGCCGATGCCGACCAGGATGATCCGGTAGCCGGTGGTGCCGCGCCGCCAGGCCAGCAGGTAGACGAGCAGGGCCGTGGCCAGGGCCCCGAACAGGCCGAGCGTCTGGGTGCCGAGGCCGGCGTCCCAGCCGAGCACGAGTCCCGCCACCACGGCGGTGCCCGCTCCCTGGGTGAGGCCGATCATGTCGGGGCTGGCCAGCGGATTGCGGGTCATCGTCTGGAACAGCGCGCCCGAGATGCCGAACGCGACGCCGCTGAGCAGGCCGACGAGGGCCCGCGGCAGCCGCAGGTCCTGGACGACGAGCACGGTACCGGGATCTCCGGCGCCGCCCAGGGCGCGTACGACGTCCGTGAAGGCGATCGGATAGTCGCCGATCGTCAGGCCCCAGCAGAACAGCAGGAAGGTGCCGATGCCCAGGACCATGCACAGGGCGACCAGACGGGGCCGCACGATCCCTGAGACGGGCGGGACGGTGAGGCGATAGGCGCGGAACTCCGGAGGAAGGGACAGCGGGAGAGAACCGGCTTGTCCGGAACGGGAGTTGACGGTCCGTGCCGCGGGCTCGGTCATGTCACACCTCCGCCAGGCGCTGGCGTCGGACCAGGGCGATGAAGAATGGGCCTCCGATGAAGGCGACGATCACACCGGCCTGGACCTCGGTGGGCCGGGCGACGATCCGTCCGACGATGTCCGCGGTCAGCAGCAGACAAGGGGCCAGCACCGCGGAGAGCGGCAGCAGCCAGCGGTGGTCGGGGCCCAGTCCCGCGGAGCGGGCGAGTACCCGGGCGATGTGCGGGACGACGAGCCCGATGAAGACGACGGGGCCGATGACCGCGACAGCCGCGCCGGTGAGGAGAGTGACCGCGGCGACCCCCTGGAGCCGGACCAGCCCCAGCCGTCGCCCGAGCGATGCCGCCACGTCGTCGCCGAGCGCGAGGCTGTTGAGGGCCGGGGCGCAGGCCAGCGCCAGCAGCGTGCCCACCGCGAGGAACGGCAGGATCCGCCAGACGGTGGCGGCGTCCTGGTCGGCCATGGAGCCCGCGGACCAGAAGCGGTAGCGGTCCAGGGCGTCCGGGTCGGTGAGGGCGATCGCGCTCGTCAGGGAGGACAGCATCGAGGTTACGGCGATTCCGGCGAGAGCCAGTTTCACCGGGGTCAGACCGGACCGGCCCAGCCTGCCGAGGACGTACACCAGCACGCTCGCCGCGAGGGCCCCGGCGAAGGCGAACCAGACGTATCCGTAGAACGACCCGAACCCGAAGACCCCGACGGCCACCACGATGGCGAAGGAGGCGCCGGCGCTCACGCCGAGAACGCCGGGGTCGGCGAGCGGATTGCGCGTCAGTGCCTGCATCAGCCCGCCCGCCAGGCCCAGTGCGGCGCCGGCCGCGAGCCCCAGCGTGGTGCGGGGGACCCGTGCGGTCCAGACGATGTTGTCGACCAGCCGGCTGGGCGCGTGACCGAACAGCGCCCGGACCACCTCGTCCAGCGGGATTCCGGCCGCGCCGACGGCGACCGACAGCAGACAGAGCACGATCAGCACGGTGCTCAGCGACGCCACGAGAAGGACCGGGCGGACGTGCTTGCCCCCGGTCACCTTGCGGTCTCCAACGGCCAACTCCCTTAGGTTAGGCAGACCTTAATCGTAGTGGGCGAGTGGGGGATCGCCGAGACCAGGGCCTTTTGGTTAGGTAATCCTTACCTTAGTATGGCCGCGGTCCTCCGGCTCGAGCCGGTTCCGCGCATTCGGAAGGCACGGTCACCTGTGTCCGGTAGCGAAGATCGTGTGTCTGGAGTCGACGACGGTGTGGCGGCGGCGTACTGGCGCCGGCGGCTCGACCCGCTTCCCCAAGAGGCAGTGCTGCCCGTCGACTTCCCCTACCCGGCGGGGCCGGGCGGCGAGCGCCGTGTCCTGAGCCGGGTGCTGGCGTGCACGGCCGACGAGGCGACCCTGCTGTCCGCCTTCGTGGCCCTGCTGCACCGCTACGGCGGAGCGCACGACATCACCGTCGGGTACGACGGACTCCCGGTCAGGGTGGGGCTCGACGGCGCCATCGACTTCTCCGCGTTGGTGGATCGGGTGACCGCCGCGATCACGGAGGCGCGTGCCCATCGCGTCGAACTCCGCTCGCTCGTGGCCCAGTTGCACCCGGAGCCCACCCGGGGCGGCGGGCTCCTGTTCAACACGGAGTTCCGTACGGACTCCTGCGCGACGGCCGGGCTGGAGACGGCGCCCGCCGGACGAGCAACCACCCCGCTCGACCTGACGCTCGAAACGGCCGTGGACGAACTGAGGCTGACCTACCGTCATGATCTCTTCGAGGACGGCACGGCGCATCGCGTCGCGGACCACTTCACGACCTTGCTGACCGACGCTCTCGCGCGGCCGCACACACCCGTCGGCGAACTCGAACTGCTCGGCACCGAGGAGCGCCGGCGCGTCCTGGAGGAGTGGAACGACACCGGCCACGACGTCCCGGTCCGCACCTGGCCGGAGATGTTCGCCGACCAGGTACGCCGGCGCCCGGACGCCGTCGCGCTCGTCTTCGAGGACACCCGACTGACCTACGCCGAACTCGACGAGCACGCCAACCGTTTGGCCCACACCCTGATCGCACGGGGCGCGGGACCCGAACGCGTCGTGGCACTCGCGGTGCCCCGCTCCGCCGAACTGATCATCGCCGAGGTCGCGGTGCTCAAGGCGGGCGCCGCGTATCTCCCCGTCGACACCGACTACCCGGCCGACCGCATCTCGTACCTGCTGGCCGACGCCGGACCCGCCTGCCTGATCACCACCGCGGACGTGACCGCCGACATCCCGCCGTGCCCGGGCATGGACCGGATCGTCCTCGACGAACCGTCCACCATAAAGGAGTTGGCCGCCGGGCCGGCCCACGACCCGGGCCCCGCCGACCGCGGACCGCTGGAGACCACCGGCGCCGCCTACGTCATCCACACCTCCGGATCCACCGGCCGCCCCAAGGGTGTGGTGCTGAGCCACGCGGGCGTCGCCAAGCTGGTGGCCACCCAGACGGAGCGGTTCGGGATCGGCCCCCACAGCAGGGTTCTCCAGTTCGCCTCACCGAGCTTCGACGTCGCCTTCTGGGACCTGTGCCTCGGCCTGCTATCCGGCGGCCGGCTCGTCGTCGTCCCCACCGACCTGCGGGTGCCCGGCGCGCCGCTCGCCGACTACGCACACGCCCACGGCATCACCTTCATGATCCTCCCGCCGGCCCTGCTCGCCGCGATGCCCGAGGACGTCGAACTCCCGCCCGCCACCCTGCTCGCGGGCACCGAACGGGTATCGCCCGAGCTCGTCGGCCGCTACGCGCGCGGCCGGATGATGTTCAACGCGTACGGCCCCACCGAGGCCACCACCAACTCCACCCTCGGCCTGTGCGACCCCGACACCCCCGCCGGCACCATCGTGCCCATCGGTGTCCCCGACCCGGGCACCCGCGCCTACGTCCTGGACGCCCGGCTGAAGCCCGTCCCCGCCGGCGTCGCGGGCGAGCTGTACCTCGGCGGCGCCGGACTGGCCCGCGGCTACCTCGGACGGCCCGACCTGACCGCCGAGCGCTTCGTCGCCGACCCCTTCGGAGAACCCGGCGAACGGCTCTACCGCACCGGTGACCTCGTGCGCTGGAAGGCCGACGGGCGCCTGGAGTTCCTCGGGCGCGCCGACTCCCAGGTGAAGATCCGCGGCTTCCGTATCGAACCCGGCGAGATCGAGTCCGTTCTGCGCGCCCATCCCGCGGTCGACCAGGCCGCCGTCGTCATCCGCGAGGACCGGCCCGGCGACCGCCGACTGGCCGCCTACGTCGTGCCCTCCCTGGAGACCGGGGCGGGACGGGACGGCAGCGAGCAGGTCCAGGAGTGGAAGGACCTCCACGAACTGCTCTACGCCGCGGCGGGGTCCGAGGGCGACCAGGACACCTCCACGGCCGGCACCGACCCGTCCGCCACCTTCCGCGAGAACTTCGCGGGCTGGAACAGCATGTACGACGGACTGCCCATCCCCGTCCAGGAGATGAGGGAGTGGCGCGAGGCGACCATCACCCGCATCGGGGAACTGTCCCCCCGCCGCGTCCTGGAGATCGGTGTCGGCAGCGGACTGATCCTCTCCCGCGTGGCGCCCGGCTGCGCCGAGTACTGGGGCACCGACCTCTCCGAGGAGGCGGTCCGTGCCCTGCGGACACAAGTGGAGGCGGTGGACGGACTCGCCGACCGGGTCCGGCTCGACGCCCGCCCCGCCCACGACACCACCGGACTGCCCCGCGGCCACTTCGACACGATCGTCCTCAACTCCGTGGCGCAGTACTTCCCCGGTGCGGACTACCTCGCCGAGGTGCTCCGCGCCGCCGGACGACTCCTCGCGCCGGGCGGCAGCCTCTTCGTCGGCGACGTCCGCAACGCCCGCCTGCTGGGCTGCCTGCGCGCCGCCGTGGAGACCCGCCGTGCCACCGACCCCCAGGACCGCAAGGCCCTGCGCACCGCAGTGGAACGGTCCATGGCCTGGGAGGGCGAACTCCTCCTGGACCCCGACTTCTTCGCCGCCCTCGACGGTTTCGACGCCGACATCCGCGTCAAGCGCGGCAGCCACCACAACGAACTGACCCGGTACCGCTACGACGTCGTGCTGCGCAAGCGCTCCGACACCGCCACGACGGCCGGACCGGACGCACCCGGCGTCGCCGCGACCCCCTGTGTCGTCGCCTGGTCCGAACTGCGCGGACTCGACGCCCTCGACGCCCTGATCGCCGGCGGCCGGGCACCGCTGCGCGTCACCGGTGTGCCCAACGCCCGGCTCGCGGACGACCTGGCCGCCCTGACGGCCCTCGACGACAGCAGCCGCACCCCCGCGCCCACCGACGCCCCCGACCCGGAGGCCTTCCACGCGCTCGGCGCCCGGCACGGCCACAGTGTCTCCGTCACCTGGAACGGCACCTCCGGCGACGGCAGCCTCGACGTGCTGATCGCCCCCGGCGGAACCCCGCTCGCCGGACGCTACGAGCCGCACGGCACCGTCCCGCGGGCCAACCGCCCGGCCCCCTTCCGCGATGTGAACTCCCTGATGAAGGGCCTGCGTTCGTACGTCGCCGGGCAGCTCCCCGAGTACATGGTCCCCGCGGCGCTCGTGCCCCTCGACCGCCTCCCGGTCACCCCCAGCGGCAAACTCGACGCCGCCGCGCTGCCCACCCCCGACTACGCCGCCCTCAGCTCGGGCCGCCCGCCGCGCGACGCCCGCGAGGAGTCGCTGTGCGCCGCCTACGCCGAGGTGCTGGGGCTTGACGCGGTCACCATCGACGACGACTTCTTCGCCCTCGGCGGCGACAGCATCACCGCCATCCAGCTCCTCGTCCGGGCGCGCAGGACGGGACTGCGCCTGACGTCCCGCGACGTGTTCCGGCACCGCACCGTCGCCGCGCTCGCCGAGGGCGCGGTCGAGCGGACGGAGCGCACCGCCGCAACGGACGACGCTCCGCTGCTCGGCCTGACCGGGAGCGAACGAGCCGCGCTCCAGGGCGAGCACCCCCTCGCCGTCGAGGACACGCTCCCGCTGAGCCCGCTCCAGGAAGGCTTCTACTTCCACTCCGTGGTGGACGGCAACGGCCCCGACACCTATGTCGTGCAGCAGGCACTCGACCTCACCGGACCCCTCGACAGCGACCTGCTGCGCCGGGCGGCCCAGCGCGTCCTGGCCCGCCACGCCCCGCTCCGCTCCTGCTTCCGCCCGCTCCCCGACGGCAGGCCCGTGCAGATCGTGGCCACCGGAGTGGACCTCCCCTGGCGCGAGGTGGACCTCTCCGCCCAGGACGCGGAGGTCGCCGCCCCGCTCGCCGACGCCGTGGCCGCCGACGAGCGCGCCCGCCGCTTCGACCTCGCCCGGCCGCCGCTGATGCGCTGCGCGCTCGTCCGTCTCGCCGGCGGCCACAGCCGGCTGCTGCTCACCTTTCATCACATCGTTGCTGACGGCTGGTCCCTGCCCGTGCTGCACCGGGAGCTGATGGCCTCCTACGGAGACACACCGGCCGACCTGCCCGAGGTCGCGTCCTACCGCTCGTACCTGCGCACGCTGGCCGGAGCCGACCGCGACGCGGCACGCGAGGCCTGGCGCGCCGCCCTGACCGGGATGGAGGAACCCACCCGCCTGGTGGCCACGCCCGCCGACGGCCACCCTGTCGAACCCGCGCAGGTCCGTGTGGAGCTGTCCGAACGGGTCACCGCCCGGCTCACGGCCCGCGCGCGCGAACTGGGCGTCACGCTCGGCACCGTCGTGCAGGGCGCCTGGGGACTGCTGCTCGGCCGGCTCACCGGCCGCCAGGACGTCGTGTTCGGCACCACGGTCTCCGGCCGCGACGCCGAGGTCGAGGGCATCGAGTCCATGGTCGGTCTCTTCATCAACACCCTGCCGACCCGGTTCCGTTGGGAGCCGGCCGACCCCCTCGCCGCGCTGCTCGGCCGGCTCCAGGACGAGCAGTCCCGGCTGCTGGACCATCAGCACCTCGGCCTCGCCGAGATCCAGCGGCTCGCCGGACACGCGGGCAGCGGCGAACTGTTCGACACCCTCGTCGTGTTCGAGAACTACCCGGCGGCCGCCGGACTCGCCGATCCGTCCGGCACGGTCCGCCTCACGGGCCACGAGTTCCACGACACCGTCCACTATCCGCTCGCCCTCATCGTCAAGCCGGGCCGCCGGCTCGACCTGCGGCTCAAGCACCACACCCAGCGCCTCGACACCGAAGCCGTCCGGAGCGTCGCGGACCGGCTCACCCGCGTCCTGCGGGCTCTCGCCACCGACCCGGGACAACCCGTCGCCGCCCTCGACCTGCTGTCGGCGGGGGAGCTGGCCGAGGCGCACCCGGCCGGCGCCGGCGTCCACGTCCCGGACGGAACGCTCGCCGGCGCCTTCGAGGCCCAGGTCGCCCGTACCCCCGACGCTGTCGCCGTCGTCTTCGAGGGCCGGACCCTCAGCTATCGCGAACTCAACCTCCGGGCCGACGAGTTGGCGAACCGGCTGCGCGCCCGTGGTGCCGCGCCGGACACAGTCGTCGCGGTCGCCGTACCGCGCTCCGCCGACCTCATGACCGCCCTGCTAGGCGTGCTCAAGTCGGGCGCCGCCTACCTCCCGGTCGACGTGGACTACCCCGCCGACCGCGTCACCCACATGCTCGCCGACTCCGGAGCCACCACGGTCGTCACCACCACCGGCACGGCACCGGGCCTGCCGTCGGTACCGGGTCTCACCGAGCTGCTCGTCGACGCCCCGGCCGACGAGGCTCCCGAGGGCCCGCCGGTACCGGCGGGCCCCGACGACCCGGCGTACCTGATCTACACCTCAGGGTCCACCGGCCTGCCCAAGGGCGTCGTCGTCACCCACCGGGCCATCGTCAACCGCCTGGCCTGGATGCAGGGCCAGTTCGGTCTGGCCGCCGACGACCGGGTGCTCCAGAAGACCCCGGCCAGCTTCGACGTCAGTGTCTGGGAGTTCTTCTGGGCGCTGTGCGAGGGCGCCGCCGTCGTGCTCGCCCGGCCCGACGGCCACCGCGACCCCGCCTACCTCGCCGGCCTCGTCCGCGAACAGGGCGTCACCGCCCTGCACTTCGTGCCCTCGATGCTGGAGGCCTTCCTCCAGTCCGAGGAGATCACCGCCGACGCCGACTGGGCGGCCTCCCTGCGCCAGGTGTTCAGCAGCGGTGAGGCACTGCCCGGCGCTGCCGCCGCCCGCTGGCACGACCTCACCGGCGTCCCCCTGCACAACCTGTACGGGCCCACCGAGGCCGCCGTCGACGTCACCCACCACCGGTTCGACGGCACACCCGGCACCACCGTGCCCATCGGGCGCCCCGTGTGGAACACCGGACTCCGGGTGCTCGACAACTGTCTGCGGCCGGTGCCCGCGGGCGTGCCGGGCGAGCTGTACCTCACGGGCGTCCAGCTGGCGCGGGGTTACCACGCGCGGGCCGCGCTGACCGCCGAGCGGTTCGTCGCCGACCCCTACGGCGGTCCCGGCACGCGCATGTACCGCACAGGTGACCTGGTGCGCCGCCGCGCCGACGGCGTCGTCGAGTACCTGGGGCGCACCGACCGTCAGGTCAAGATCCGCGGCAACCGCGTAGAACTCGGCGAGATCGAGGCGGCGTTGACGCGTGACCCCGCCGTCGCGCAGGCCGCCGTCGCGGTGGCGGACGCGGCCCTCGTCGCCTACGTCGTCCCCGCCCGCGACGCCGCCCCCGACCCCGCCGGCCTGCTCGCCACGCTCGCCGCCTCGCTGCCCGCGCCCATGGTGCCCGGCGCCTGTGTCGTGCTGGACGCCCTCCCACTGACGCCGAGCGGAAAGCTCGACCGGGCCGCCCTGCCCGCCCCGCGGACGGTGCGGGCCGAGGTGCGCGCCCCGCGTGACGAGCGCGAGCGCGCCCTCACCGAGATCTTCGCGGCGGTCCTCAAGCTGGACGAGGTCGGCATCGACGACGACTTCTTCATGCTCGGCGGCGACAGCATCTCCTCCATCGGCGTCTCCAGCCGCGCCCGCCGGGCCGGACTGGACCTGAACCCCCGCGACGTGTTCGAACACCGCACGCCCGCCGCGCTCGCGGCCGCCGCCGCCGCCGCCGCCGCCGCCGTCGGAGCCGAGCCGGCCCGCGCCCTGCGCTCCGCCTTCGCCCTCACCCCCGAGGAGACCGAGCGCGTCCACCGGCTCAGCCCCGGCCCGGTCGAGGACATCTGGCCGCTGGCCCCGCTCCAGGAAGGGCTCTTCTTCCACTCCACGTACGACGACAGCGCACTGGACGTCTACACCGTCCACGAGTCCTTCGACTTCGCGACCCCGCTGGACGCGGAGCGGCTGCGCACCGCCGTCCGGGTGCTGCTGGCACGCAACCCGAGCCTTCGCGCCGGATTCACCAGCGACGGACTGCGCCAGCCGGTGCAGTTCATCGTCCGTGACCCGGAGATCCCTCTCGAAGAGGTCGACCTCTCGGGTCTGACGGCCGCCGAACAGGACGTCCGGCTGGCCGAGTTGATGGACGCCGAACGCACCCGGCGCTTCGAGCTGACCCGCCCGCTCCTCTTCCGCCTGCTGATCGTCCGGCTCGGCGCCGCCCGAGGAGACCGCCTGGTCGTCGGCCGTCATCTGCTGCTGTGGGACGGCTGGTCGGCCTGGATCTTCCTCGACCAGCTCTTCGCCCTGTACGCGTCCGACGGCGACGCCGCCGGCCTGCCCGCACCCGGCTCGTACCGCGACTACCTGACCTGGCTGGAGGCACAGGACACCGAGGTCGCGACCGGAGCCTGGCGCACTGCGCTCGCCGCACTCGACGAGCCCACGCTGCTCGCCGCCGCGGACCGGGGCCTCGAACCGGACATCCCGGAGCGGCTCGACGCGGTCCTCGCGCCGGAACTCGGCGAACGGCTGCGGGACGCCGCCCGGCGGCACGGCCTCACCCTCAACTCGGTGCTGACCGCCGCCTGGGGCCTGACCCTCGCCTCCGCCACCGGACGGACCGACGTCGTCTTCGGCACCACCGTCGCCGGCCGCCCGAGCGAGGTGCCCGACATCGAGCACGTCATCGGCATGTTCCTCAACACCGTCCCCGCCCGCATCGCCTACGACCCCGCCGAGCCGGTCCTCGACCTGCTGCGCCGTGTTCAGGACGAACGCCTCGCCGTGATGCCCTACGAGTACCTCGGTCTCGGCGTCCTCCAGGCGGAGACCGGCCACCGGCGGCTCTTCGACACCCTCTTCGTGCTGCGCAACAGCGACACCGAGGAACGCCTCGCCGAACTGGCCGAGCGGCACGGCGCCACCGCCGTCGCCAACGTCGACGCCACGCACTACCCGGTGAACCTCGTCGTCACCCCCGGGCAGCGCATCCAGGTCATGCTGGCCCACCGGCCCGACGTGGTGGACCGCCCGCGGGCCGAGGCACTCCTCGACCGCTTCACCCTCCTCCTCGAACGGCTCGGCCACGACCTGCACGCCCCCGTGGGCGGACTCGATCCGCTCCTGCCCGCCGAGCACGCGGCGCTCACCCGGGAACGCGCCGCGAGCCGAGTCCCCGTACCCGAGGACACCGTCGCCGACCTGCTCACCACCCAGGCCGCCGCGACCCCCGACGCCGTCGCCCTCGTCTTCGGCGGCGCCACCCTCACGTACGCCGAACTGGACAACCGCATCAACCGGACGGCCCAGCTCCTGCTGGCCCGCGGCGCAGCGCCCGAGCGGGTCGTCGCCCTCGGCCTGCCCCGCTCACTCGACATGGTCGTCGCCCTGTTCGCCGTCCTGCGCACGGGTGCCGCGTACCTGCCGCTCGAACTCGACCACCCGGACGACCGGCTCGCGACGATGCTCGACGACGCCCGGCCCGCCCTGCTGCTGTCCACCGGCCCGGTCTCCGCGCGTCTCACCGGGGCCGCGCCCGACACCCCCCGCGTCCTGCTGGACGACCCCGCCGTGGTCGACGAACTTGCCCTCCTCCCTGCCGACTTCACCCGCCGTGCGTTCAGCCTGGAGCACCCGGCGTACGTCATCTACACCTCGGGCTCCACCGGCCGGCCGAAGGGTGTCGTCACGCCGTACCGCGGTCTGACGAACATGCAGCTCAACCATCAGCGGGAGATCTTCGCCCCCGCCATCGCCTCGGCCGGCGGCCGGCGCCTGCGGATCGCCCACACGGTCTCCTTCGCCTTCGACATGTCGTGGGAGGAACTGCTCTGGCTGGTCGAGGGGCATGAGGTGCACATCTGCGACGAGGAGCTGCGGCGGGACGCCGAGGCCCTGGTCGCGTACTGCGAGACGCACCGCGTCGACGTCGTGAACGTGACCCCCACCTATGCCCATCTCCTCATGGAGCAGGGCCTGTTGGAGGGACACCGCCCGCCGCTCGTGCTGCTCGGCGGCGAGGCGGTCTCGGAGGCGGTCTGGAACCGGCTCCGGGACACCGACGGCACATACGGCTACAACCTGTACGGCCCCACCGAGTACACGATCAACACACTCGGCGGCGGCACCCTCGACAGTGCCAGCCCGACGGTCGGCCGCCCCATCCGCGGCACCCGGGCCCACATCCTCGACGCCTGGCTGCGGCCGGTGCCCGAGGGCGTGCCCGGCGAGCTGTACATCGCGGGGATCGGCCTGGCGCGCGGCTATCTGGACCGGGCGGGACTGACCGCGGAGCGCTTCGTGGCCGACCCCTTCGGAGCACCCGGCGAGCGCATGTACCGCACCGGCGACCTCGTCCGCCGCAACCCGGACGGCAACCTGGACTTCCTCGGCCGCACCGACGACCAGGTCAAGATCCGCGGCTACCGCGTGGAACTCGGCGAGATCGAGACCGCCCTCGCCCAGCACCCCCGGGTCGCCCAGGCCGCCGTTCTCCCGCGCGACGACTCGACCGCCCCCGGCACCCAGCGCCTCATCGGCTACGTCGTGCCCGCCGAACGCTCCGGCGAGGAACAGCGGTCCGTCGCCGAGGCGCACGTCGGGGAGTGGCAGGACGTCTACTCCGACGAGTACGAGCGGATCAGCACCGCCCTGTTCACCGAGGACTACGCCGGATGGGACAGCAGCTACGACGGACGGCCCATCCCCTTCGAGGAGATGAGCGACTGGCGCGAGCAGACCGTCGCCCGCATCCGTGAACTGCGCCCGCGCCGCGTCCTGGAGATCGGGGTCGGCTCCGGTCTGCTGCTCTCCCGGCTGGCACCCGAAGCCGAGGCCTACTGGGCAACCGACTTCGCCGCCCCCGTGATCCGCAAGCTCGGCGAGGACCTGCTGCGCGACCCGGAACTGGCCGCGAAGGTCGAGCTGAGCTGCCGGCCCGCCCACGACACCGACGGCCTGCCCGAGGCTTTCTTCGACACCGTCGTCATCAACTCCGTCATCCAGTACTTCCCCGACATCGGCTACCTCGCCGAGGTCGTCGAAGGCGCCATGCGGCTGCTGAAGCCCGGGGGCGCGCTGTTCGTCGGCGACGTCCGCAACCCGCGGCTCGCCCGCACCTTCCACACCGCGATCCAGCTCACCCGGGCGGCGCCCGACGCCGACCCCGAGGCCGTGCGGAAGGCCGCCGAACGCGGTCTGCGGCTGGAGAAGGAACTCCTCGTCGACCCGGACTACTTCACCACCCTCGGATACGGCGTCGACCTGCGCACCAAGCGCGGCCACCACCACAACGAACTCACCCGGCACCGCTACGACGCCGTCCTCTACCGCGAGGGAGCCGACCCCATCGACCTCGGGGCGGCCCCGGCCGTCGCCTGGTCCTCCGATGTCGGGACTCTGCTGCGGGAGGAGAACCCGGAACGCCTGCGGGTCACCGGTGTGCCGGACGCCCGTACGGCCGGAGAGCTGGCCGCGCAGCGCGCCCTCGACCAGGGACGACACCCCGGCAGTCCGGCCACCGACGGGGGAGTGGACCCCGAAGAACTGCACACGCTCGGCGCCTCGCTCGGATACCGGGTGCTCGCCACCTGGTCACCCGAACTCGGCCACTACGAGGCAGTGTTCGTCCGAGAGACACCGGACGATCGTGCGGACCCGGACCCGGACCCGGACCCGGACGCGGCCGAGACGCGATTCGACGGCATGGCCCGGCGGGCCCGGGTGACCGCGGGGCTGTACCGGCCGGGCGGCGGGGAACCGCCGTACGCCAACGCCCCGACGGCGGCCCGTGACGCGGACGCTCTGATCCGGCGGGTCCGCGAGGACCTGAAGACGCGGCTGCCCGATTACATGGTCCCCGCCGCCTTCGTCACCCTCGACCGGCTGCCCATGAACGACAACGGCAAGCTGGACGTGCGCGCGCTGCCCGACGCGGAACCCGCCGTCGCGCTCGGCACCGGACGCGGCCCGCGTACCCCGCAGGAGCAGGTGCTCTGCCGTCTCTTCGCCGAGGTGCTCGGGCTGCCCGAGGTCGGCGCCGAGGACGCCTTCTTCGATCTGGGCGGGCACTCCCTGCTCGCCACCCGGCTGATCAGCCGGGCCCGCACCGAGCTGGGCGCAGAACTGGCCATCCGCGACCTCTTCGAGGCGCCCACCCCCGAGCTGCTCGCCGCCCGCGCGGACAGCGGTCGTCCCGCACGGCCGGCCGTCACGCCCGTCGCCGACCGGCCCGACCGCATCCCGCTCTCCGCCGCCCAGCGCCGCCTGTGGCTGGTGGAGCGGATCACCGGCGGCGGTGTCGCCTACAACTTCCCGCTCGTCTTCCGCCTGCGCGGCCCCCTCGACATCACCGCGCTCCGCCGGGCCCTGTACGACGTGGTGGCCCGTCACGAGTCTCTCCGCACGGTCTTCGGGGAGCACGACGGCGAGCCCCACCAACGCGTCCTATCTGTCGAAGAGGCGCGGTTCCCGTTCGCCGTCAGGGACTGCGCGGAGACCGAACTGCCGGCGCTGATCGAGGCGGCCCAGCGGAACCCCTTCGACCTGGCGACCGAACTCCCCCTGCGGGCAACGGTGTTCCGTCTCGCGGCGGACGCGGCGGACGCGGGCGGCGCGGATGCCGCACGTCCCGTTCCGGGACCGGCCGGGAACGCGGACGTCACGGAAGACGGCTCGTACGACGACTGTGTGGTCGCCCTCGTGCTGCACCACATCGTCACCGACGAGTGGTCCGACCGGCCGTTCCTCGCCGACCTCGACACCGCCTACACGGCCCGGGTCTCCGGCACCGAGCCCGGCCTCGCGCCGCTGCCCGTGCAGTACGCCGACTACACGCTCTGGCAGGCCGGCCTCCTGGCGCAGGTCGGCGAGCGGCAGCTCGACCACTGGACGCGGGCCCTGCGCGGCCTGCCCGACGAGCTGACGCTGCCCCTGGACCGGCCGCGCCCCGCCGCCCCCAGCGGGCGCGGCGCCACCCTGCGCCGGGAACTTCCCGGCGAACTCGGCGAGGCACTCAGGACACTGGCCGGGACGACCGGCACCAGCATGTTCATGCTGTTCCAGGCCGCCACCGCCGCGCTGCTCCACCGGCTGGGCGCAGGCGACGACATCCCCCTCGGCGCTCCCATCGCGGGCCGCACCGACAGCGCGCTCGACGACCTGGTCGGCTTCTTCGTCAACACGCTCGTCCTGCGGACCGACGTGTCCGGGGTGGAGCTGACCTTCCGCCAACTGCTGGCGCGGGTCAAGGAGTCCGACCTCGCGGCCTTCGAGCACCAGGACCTGCCCTTCGACCGGATCGTGGAGGCCCTCAACCCGCCCCGGGTGGCCGGCCGCAACCCGCTCTTCCAGGTCATGCTCGGCTACCACCACCGTCCCGACGGCGACCCCGACCTGCTGGGTCTGCCCACCGAATGGTCCGACATGGACACCGGCACGGCCAAGTTCGACCTCGACTTCACCTTCGTCGACGAGGGAAGCGGCGGGCGGGTGGCCCTGCTCCTGGAGTACGCCACCGATCTGGTGGACCCGGACACCGCCGCACTCCTCGCCGAACGGCTCGTGCTGCTGCTGCGCCGGATCACGGACGCTCCCGACCTGCCGCTCACGTCGCTCGACCTCCTCACGGAGGACGAGCGCTCCGCCGCCACCGGCGCCTGGAACGACACCGCCCACCCGGTGGAGACGCGCGCGGTGCCCGAACTCCTCGCCGCCACGGCCGCGGCACACCCCGACCGGACCGCCCTGGTCACCGTCGCCGGATCCCTGACCTTCGCCGAACTGTCCGCCCGCGTCGACGCCGTGGCCGCCGTGCTGCTCGCGCACGGCGCCGGCGAAGGTGCCGTCGTGGCCCTCGCCCTGCCCCGCCACGCCATGGTGCCCGCGATCCTCGGGGTGCTCCGCGCGGGCGCCGCCTATCTGCCGCTCGACCCCGACCTCCCGGTCCAGCGGCTGGAGTTCATGCTCGGCGACGCGGCACCGGTCTGCCTGCTGACCACCGCGGAGCTGAACCACCGGCTGCCCGAGCACGCCGGACTTGAACGGCTGCTCCTCGACGGCCCGTCGCCGACCGGCGACGAGATCCCGGCCACCGCGTACCACCCGCGGTCCGCGGCGTACACGATCTACACCTCGGGCTCGACCGGCGTCCCCAAGGGCGTCGTCGGCACCCACCGGGGCCTGGGCAACCTGTTCTCCTCCCACCTGCGCGACCTGATCGCACCCGCCGTCGAGGACACCGGCCGCGAGGTTCTGCGCGCCGTCCACGCCGCCTCCTTCAGCTTCGACGGATCCTGGGAACCGCTGCTCTGGCTGCTCGCCGGACACGAACTGCACATCGCCGACGAAGCCACCATGCTCGACCCGGCCGCCCTGCTCGCCCTGCTGGACGACCGCGGCATCGACTTCGTCGACCTCACCCCGACCTATCTGCGCGAACTGGTCCACCACGGGTTCCTCGCCCCCGGCAGCCGCGTCCCCGCGGTGCTCGCGGTCGGCGGAGAGGCCACCCCGGCCGCGCTGTGGCAGCGACTCGACGCCCTGCCGGGCACCGCCGCCCACGACCTGTACGGGCCCACGGAGTGCGCCGTCGACGCGTACGGCTGGCACGGCGGCGGAACCGGCCGCGCGGCGTGGGCCGCACCGCTCGACAACATCCGCGCCCACGTCCTCGACGACCGGCTGCGCCCCGCGCCCGTGGGCGTGCCCGGCGAGCTGTATCTCGCCGGCGAGGGCCTGGCCCGCGGCTATCTGGGCCGCCCCGCCCTCACCGCCGAACGTTTCGTCGCCGACCCGTACGGCGGGCCCGGCACCCGCATGTACCGCACCGGCGACCTCGCCCGGCGCCGCCGCGACGGCACGCTGGAATTCCTCGGCCGCGCCGACGAGCAGGTCAAGCTGCGCGGCTTCCGCGTCGAACTCGGCGAGATCGAGTCCGCCGTCACCGCCCACCCGTCCGTCGCCGCCGCGGCCGTCGTCCTCCGTGAGGACACCCCCGGCACCTCCCGTCTCGTCGCGTACGTCGTCCCCACCGGGTCCGGCGTCACCGACCCGGCGGAGCTGCGCGCCCACCTCGCCGCCGGACTGCCCGAGCACATGCTGCCCGCGGCCTTCGTGCCCCTCGCCGCGCTGCCCCGCACGATCAACGGCAAGCTGGACCGTGCGGCCCTGCCCGCGCCCGATCTCGCCGCTACCACCGGTGGGCGGCTGCCGCGCACCCCCCGCGAGGAGGTGCTCTGCGAACAGTTCGCCGCAGTCCTCGGCGTGGAGCGCGTCGGCATCGACGACGACTTCTTCGCGCTCGGCGGACACTCCCTGCTCGCCATGCGTCTCGTCAGCCGCGTCCGCGCCGCCCTGGACGCCGAACTGTCCCTGCGTACGGTCTTCGACGCACCGACCGTGGCCCGCCTCGCCGCCCGCCTGGACGAGGCGCGGACGGCGGCCCGCCCCGCCCTGACCGCCCACCGGACCCGGCCCGAGCGGCTGCCCCTGTCGTCCGCCCAGCGCCGTCTGTGGCTCCTCCACCAGGTCGACGGACCCACGTCCGCCTACAACATCCCCGCCGCCTGGCGGCTCACCGGCACCCTCGACCGCGCCGCTCTCGAAGCGGCGCTGGGCGACCTCGTCACCCGGCACGCCACCCTGCGCACGGTCTTCCCCGCCGACGCCGACGGTCTGCCCCACCAGCACATCCTCGAACCCGGCCGGGCGCGGGTGACCATCGCCACCGAGCCCGCCGACCGGCTCGCCGAGGCCGCCGCCAGGCCCTTCGACCTCGCCACCGAACCGCCCCTGCGCGTCACCCTGTCCGAGACCGGTCCAGACGAGCACATCCTGCTGCTCGTGCTGCACCACATCGCCACCGACGAGTGGTCCGACCGGCCGCTGCTCGCCGACCTGGGCACGGCCTACGCTGCCCGTACCGCCGGACACGCACCCGACTGGCCCCCGCTCCCGGCCACGTACGCCGACTACACCCTCTGGCAGGAGGAACTCCTCGCGGCCGACGGCGCGGGCCTGCTCGCCCACTGGACCGAGCGGCTGCGCGGCCTGCCCGAGGAACTCGCCCTGCCCACCGACCGGCCGCGTCCCCGCGAGTCCGGCCACGCCGGCGGCACCGTCGGCTTCACCCTCTCCCCGGAACTGGAACGGTCCCTGCGGGAACTGGCCCGCGCGGAAGGCGCCAGCATGTTCATGGTCGCCCAGGCCGCCGTGGCAGCCCTGCTGCACCGGCACGGTGCGGGCGACGACATCCCGCTCGGCGCACCGGTCTCCGGGCGCTCCGACGAGGGACTGGAAGGCCTGGTCGGCTTCTTCGTCAACTCCCTGGTGCTGCGCACCGACCTGTCCGGCGCCCCCGGCTTCACCGAACTGCTGCGCCGGGTGCGCGAGACCGACCTCGCGGCCTACGACCACCAGGAACTGCCCTTCGAGAAGCTGGTCGAGGCCCTCAACCCGCGGCGCTCGCTGGCCCGGCACCCGCTCTTCCAGGTGATGGTCGTCCACCTCGGCGAGCCCGGCGGCACCCCGAGCCTGCCCGGCCTGACCGTCCGGCGCGAACCGCTCGGGCAGCGGAGCGCCAAGTTCGACCTCAGCTTCGACTTCGTCGAACAGGGCGAGGGCGCGGGCATCCAGGGCTGGATCGAGTACAGCGCGGACCTCTTCGACCACGGCACCGCCGAGCAGCTCGCCCGGCGCCTGGTCCGGCTGCTGGAACAGGTCGCCGCCGACCCCGGCCGTCCGGTACGGGACCTCGACGTGCTGGACCAGCCCGAGCGGACGCTCGTCGTCGAGCGGTGGAACGACACCGCGCACGAGGTACCGTCGACGACCCTCCCGGAGCTGTTCCGTGCCCAGGCCGCCCGGACCCCCGACGTGCCCGCGCTGATCTTCGGCGAACAGTGCCTCTCCTACGCGGAGTTGGACGAGCGGGTCGAGCGCGCCGCCCGCGTCCTCGCCGGCCTGGGCGCCGGCCCGGAGCGCACGGTCGCGGTCGCGCTGCCGCGTTCCGCGGACCTCGTCGTCGCCCTCCTCGCGGTCCACCGCACCGGCGCGGCCTACCTGCCGCTGGACGCGGACCACCCGCCGGAGCGCATCGCCCTCATGCTGGAGGACGCCCGCCCGGTGTACGTCGTCGACGGCCCCTTGCCCGACGGAACCGAAGGTGAACTGCCTGGCTCCTACGACCCGTTGAGCGCGGCCTACGTCATCTACACCTCCGGCTCCACCGGCCGTCCCAAGGGCGTGGTGGTGCCGCACGAGGGGATCGTCAACCGTCTGCTGTGGATGCAGGAGACGTACAGGCTGACCTGCGCCGACCGCGTCCTGCAGAAGACCCCCTCCAGCTTCGACGTGTCGGTGTGGGAGTTCTTCTGGCCCCTGATCACCGGGGCCGCCCTCGTCGTCGCCCGACCGGAGGGACACAAGGACGCGGCCTACCTCGCCGCCCTGATCGAGGAACAGGCCGTCACCACAGCCCACTTCGTCCCCTCGATGCTCCGCGCCTTCCTCGACGAACCTGCGGCCGCCGGGTGCACCGGGCTGCGCCGTGTCCTGTGCAGCGGCGAGGCACTGCCCGTCGACCTGGCCGACCGGTTCCACGCCCTGCTCCCCGCCGAACTGCACAACCTGTACGGCCCGACCGAGGCGTCCGTCGACGTCACCGCCGCACAGGTGGGGCCCGGCGCCAACTCCGTCCCGATCGGGCGCCCGGTCTGGAACACGCGCCTGTACGTCCTGGACGACGCGCTGCGCCCCGTACCACCGGGCGTGGCGGGGGAGTTGTACCTGGCCGGCGTCCAGCTCGCCCGCGGATACCTCGACCGTCCGGGCCTGTCCGCCGAACGCTTCGTCGCCGACCCGCACGGCGCGCCCGGTACGCGCATGTACCGCACCGGCGACCTCGCCCGGTGGACCGCGACCGGTGAGGTCGAATACCTCGGACGTACCGACGACCAGGTCAAGATCCGCGGCTTCCGCGTCGAACCGGGCGAGATCGAAGCCGCCCTCACCCGCCACGACACGGTCGCCCACGCCTCCGTCGTCGCTCGCGAACAGCGGCTCGTCGCCTACGTCGTGCCGGCCCCCGGGCGGACGCCCGACCCGGCGGAGCTGCGCGCCCACACCGCCTCCGTCCTGCCCGAGCACATGGTCCCGGCCGCCGTCGTCCCGCTCGACGCGCTGCCGCTCACGCCGAACGGCAAACTGGACCGGAAGGCCCTTCCCGCACCCGACTTCGCGGCCGCCACCACCGACACCCGGCCGCGCACCCCGCGCGAGGGAGTCCTGTGCGCGCTGGTCGCCGACGTCCTCGGCCTGGAACGCGTCGGTGTGGAGGACGACTTCTTCAGCCTGGGCGGCGACAGCATCGTGGCCATGCAACTCGTCGCGAGGGCCCGGGCCGCCGGCCTCGCGATCAGCCCCCGCGACGTGTTCCGGCACAAGACGGCCGCCGCGCTCGCCGCTGTCGCCGCCGATCCGGAAGACGCCGCGGACACCTCCTCCGACGCCGAACTGTTCACCGCGATCACCGACGCCGAGCGTGCCGAGATCGCCGCGCTCGGCGCCGCGGAGGTCCTGCCCCTGTCGCCTCTCCAGGCGGGCCTGCTGTTCCACGCGGCCTTCGACTCGGGCGACGACGGACCCGACGTCTACACCGTGCAGGTGTCCCAGGACCTCGAAGGCCCGCTCGACACCGACCGGCTCCGCCGCGCGGGCCAGGCCCTGCTCGACCGCCACGGCAACCTCCGAGCGGGCTTCCGCTACCTCTCCTCGGGCCGTCCCGTCGCCGTCGTGCCGCGCACGGCCGTCCTGCCCTGGCGGCACATCGACCTCTCCGAACTGGACGAGAGCGCCCGCGACGAGCGGTGGACCCGCTGCCTCTCCCAGGAGCGGCGCCGCTTCGACCCCGCCGAGCCGCCGCTCATCCGCCTGATGCTGGTCAAGGTCGGCCCCGAGGCACACCGCCTGGTCCTGTCCCATCAGCACCTGCTGCTCGACGGCTGGTCGGTGCCCCGGCTGACCCGCGAACTCTCGGAGTCGTACGCGGGCAAGGGACTCCCCGCCCCGACGCCGTACCGCGACTACCTGGCCTGGCTCGGCCGCCAGGACGCCGAAGCCTCCGCCGCGGCGTGGACCCGGGCGCTCGACGGGCTGGAGGAGCCCACGCATCTCGTCCCCGCCGACCCCCACCGCACCCCGGCGGTGCCCGCGACGCGCACCACCCTGCTGACCCCGGACCTGACCGACGCCCTCACGGCCCTCGCCCGCGCACGCGGCCTCACCCTCAACACCCTGGTCCAGGGCGCCTGGAGTGTCCTGCTGGGCCGGCTCACCGGACGCACGGACGTCGTCTTCGGCGCCACCGTCTCCGGACGGCCACCGGAACTCGCCGGGGTGGACTCGATGATCGGTCTGTTCATCAACACCGTGCCGGTACGGGTCCGGGTCGACGACCGGGAGCCGGCGGCCGCGTTCCTCGACCGCCTCCAGGACGAGCAGTCGCAGCTGATCGCCCATCAGCACGTCGGCCTGTCCGACATCCAACGGCTTTCGGGCCTGGGCGAGTTGTTCGACAGCCTCGTCGTCTTCGAGTCCTATCCCGACGCCGGAGGTCCCGGGCCCGGTGCCGACGACGGGCTGCGCGCCGAGACGCGCGACCACCAGGACTCGACGCACTACCCGTTCACCTGGGCCGTCGAGCCCGCGGAGCGGCTCACGCTCACCGCCGAATACCGGACCGACCTGTTCACCCCGGCGCTGGTCGAGCGGATCTGCGCCGCGATGGTGCGGCTCTTCGAGGCGATGACCGCCGACGTCGCACAGCCCCTCGGCCACGTCGACCTCCTCACCCCGCACGACCGCCACACCGTCCTGGAGACCTGGAACGACACCGCACGGCCCGTCGTCCCCGGCACACCGGCGACCGTCCCCGCCCTCTTCGAGGCACAGGTGGCCGAGGCACCCGACGCGATCGCCGTCGTCGCGGGACCCGTCACCTGGACCTTCGCGGAGCTGAACGAGCGCGCCAACCGGCTCGCCCGGGTACTGGCCGAACACGGCGCGGGACCCGAGGAGATCGTCGCCCTGTCCCTGCCGCGCACGGCGGACTTCCTGCTCGCGATCCTCGCGGTGATGAAGGCGGGCGCGGCCTATCTCCCGGTCGACGCGGACCTGCCGGCCGAACGCGCCCTCGCCATGCTCGACGACGCCCGCCCCCGTCTCGTCCTCACCACCGAGGCCCTGGCCGCGCACCTCCCGGACAGCGGCGTGCCCCGGCTGGCACTGGACGCGGCGGACACCGTCGCCCGCACGGCGGCCCAACCAGGCTGCGACCCGGCGGCGGGGCCCGACCCGGACCACCCGGCCTACGTCATCTACACCTCCGGCTCCACCGGCCGCCCCAAGGGGGTCGTGGTCTGCCACCGCAGCGTCGTCAACCTGTTCCACAGCCACCGGCGCACCCTGCACGACCTCGCCAAGGAGACCACCGGCCGGCGCCGGCTCCGCGTCGGCCACGCGTGGTCGTTCTCCTTCGACGCCTCCTGGCAGCCGCAGCTGTGGCTTCTCGACGGGCACGCCCTGCACGTCCTCGACGACGAGACCCGCCGCGACCCCGAGCTGACGGCCGAGGCGATCCGCTCCCGGGAACTGGACTTCATCGAGGTCACGCCCTCCTTCCTCGCCCAGATGGCCGACACCGGCCTGATCAAGGACGGCGCCTGCCCGCTCGCGGTCGTCGGCGTCGGCGGCGAGGCCGTGCCCGACGCCCTCTGGAGCGAGCTGGCCGCTCTTGAGTCCACCACCGCGTTCAACCTCTACGGACCCACCGAGGCCACCGTCGATGCGCTCGCCGCCCGTGTCGGCGAGAGCGACCGTCCCCTGGTGGGCCGCCCGGTCGGCAACACCCGCGCCTACGTGCTGGACGCGGCACTGCGCCCCGTGCTGCCGGGCGTTCCGGGCGAGTTGTATCTCGCCGGGCAGGGACTGGCCCGTGGCTACCTCGGGCGCCCGGACCTGACCGCCGACCGGTTCGTCGCCGACCCCTTCGGCCCGCCCGGCACCCGGATGTACCGCACCGGCGACCTCGCCCGCTGGAGCGAGGACGGACAGCTCGACTATCTCGGGCGCGCCGACGACCAGGTCAAGATCCGCGGCTTCCGCGTCGAACTCGCGGAGATCGAGGCCGTACTGGACCGTCACGAGCGGGTCGGGCAGGTCGTCGTCGTCGCGCGCGAGGACCGACCCCGCGTCAGGCAACTGGCCGCCTACGTCGTTCCCGCCGAGGGCGCGCCCGACCCGGACCCGGTGGCCCTGCGCGCCCACGTGGCCGCAGCGCTCCCCGACTACATGGTCCCGGCCGCCGTGCTGGTCCTCGACGAACTGCCGCTGCTGTCCAACGGCAAACTCGACCGCAAGGCCCTGCCCGCCCCCGAGTTCACCCTCGCGGCCGGCGGCAGGGGACCGGAGAACGACGTGGAACGCGCCCTGTGCGCCCACTTCGCCGACGTCCTCGGACTTCCCGAGATCGGCGCCGAGGACGACTTCTTCGCCCTCGGCGGCGACAGCATCGTCGCCATGCAGCTGGTCAGCCGGGCGCGCGCCGCCGGGCTACGGGTCACTCCACGCCAAGTGTTCCAGCACCGCACGGTCGCGGCACTGGCCGCCGTCGCGGCCGAGCTGGGACCGGACGCCGGAGTCCCCGCGCACGACGACGGCTCGGGCACCGTCCCCCTGACGCCGATCATGCACGCACTGCGGGAACTGGGCGGCCCGATGGCCGGGTACCACCAGGTGGCGTTCGTCCAGACGCCCGCCGCCCTGGACCTGGCCACCCTGCACGTCGTCCTCCAGGCGGTGACCGACCGGCACGACCTGCTGCGGGCGCGCCTGGAGCGGACCACCACCGCCGGCGCCGAGACGTGGTCGCTCCAGGTACCCGCGCCGGGCGCCGTCGACGCGGCCTCCTGGCTCGTGAGGGCGGATGTCGCGGGCGCCGACGACAGCGCGCTGCGCGCCGCCGTGGGCGAGCACGCCCGCGCGGCCCAGGACCGGCTCGACCCGGACGCCGGGCGCATGGTGCAGGGCGTCTGGTTCGACGCCGGCCCCGGCGCCCCCGGCCGGCTGCTCCTGCTCGTCCACCACCTCGTTGTCGACGGCGTGTCCTGGCGCATCCTGCTGCCGGACCTCGCCGCCGCCTGGCAGGACGCCTCCGAGGGCCGCACGCCCGCCCTCGCCCCGGTCGACCTGTCGTTCCGCCGCTGGTCCCGGCTGCTCGCCGCACGCGCCGCCGACCCGGCCCGCGAGGACGAACTCCCGCTGTGGACCGCGATCCTGGCCGCCGCCCCGCCGCTTCCCACCACCCGCCCGCTCGACCCGAACCTCGACGTCACCGCCACCTCGCGCAACCTGTCCCTCACTATGCCCGCCGACATCACCGCGCCGCTGCTGAGCCGGGTGCCGAGCGTCCTCGGCGCGACCGTCAACGACGTCCTGCTCACCGCACTCGCGGTGGCCGTCACCGACTGGCGGACCCGGCGCGGGGAGGACGGCGACAGCACCGGCGGGGTGCTCGTGGACCTGGAGGGCCATGGCCGGGAGGAGGAACTCGCGGGCAACGCCGACCTGTCGCGTACCGTCGGCTGGTTCACCAGCGTCGTGCCCGTACGACTCGACCCGGGTCCCGTCGACTTGGCCGACGCCTTCGCCGGCGGACCCGCGCTCGACACGGCACTCGCACGCGTCCGGGACCACCTCGCCGCCCTGCCCGCCGCCGGCGTCGGCCACGGCCTGCTGCGGCACCTCAACCCGGCCACCGGACCCGCCCTCGCCCGACTCGGCGCCCCGCAGGTCGAGTTCAACTACATGGGCCGGTTCGGTGTCCCCGAGGCCACCGACTGGTCGTACGCCCCCGAGGACGACGCCGCCGACCTGGACGGCGATCCGGACATGCCGCTGTCCCACGCCCTGACCGTCAACGCCCTGACCGAGGACCTTCCCACCGGTCCCGAACTGTCCGCCCACTGGACCTTCGCCCCCGGCGTGCTGCCCGAGGAGTCGGTCCAGGACCTGGCGGACACCTGGTTCCGCGCACTGCGGGCCCTGGTGACCCGCGCCGGCGCACCCGTCGCCGGGCAGCGGCCCCGCGACACCACGGGGACACCCTGACGACCGTCCCCCCGACACATCCACTCTCCCTGCCCCTGGCTTCCAGCCATTCATGCCGACCCGGCCTGTCGACCGGACAGGACCGATCCGAGAGACCGTGAGGAAGACCTGATGACCAACCCGTTCGAGAACCCCGAGGGCCTCTACCGCGTGCTCGTCAACGACGAGGGCCAGTACAGCCTGTGGCCCGACTTCGTCGACGTGCCCGCCGGCTGGACCGTCGTGCACGGCCCCGGCCCGCGCCGCCAGTGCCTGGACCACATCGAGAGCAACTGGACGGACATGCGCCCCAAGAGCCTCGTGGAGAGCATGCGGCGGACGGGCTGACCCGGCGATGCTCTGTACGCGACTGACGAACGCGCGGTTCGTCACCATGGACCCAGGCCGCCCCGTCGCCCACGACCTCGGCATCTGGCGGGGCCGGATCGTGGGCCTCGACGAGGAGGTGACCTCGCTACCCGCACGCCGGGTGGTCGACCTCCAAGGCGCCACCGTGCTGCCCGGGTTCATCGACAGCCATGTCCATCTGGCCTGGACCGGCTTCAAGTCGGGCACGCCGAGCATCGCGTCCCGCACCACCGTGGAGGAGGTGCTCGACGTCGTCGCCGGGGTCGCCGCGCGGGTCCCCGACGACGGCTGGGTGCACCTCGCGGGGTACGACCAGCGGGTTCTGGGGCGCCATCTGACCGCCGTGGAACTCGACAAGGCGGGCGCCGGGCGCAAGGTGTTCCTGATGCACGACTCGGGACACGGCTGTGTGGTGAGTACCGCCGTCCTCGACCTGCTCCCCGCCGGGATCGCGCACGAGGACGGCTTCCTCGCCGAGGGGGCGATGGGCGCGGCCCGGGCCCTGCGGCTCCCTCACTCCCAGGAGGAACTCGCGGGCGCGATCGGCAGGGCCGCGCGGGACTGTCTCGCGGAGGGGGTGACCGCCGTCGCCGAAGCCGGCATCGGCGGCGCGCTGTTCGGACACAGCCCCGTCGAGCTCGGCGCCTATCAACTCGCCCGTGACAAGGACGCCTTGCCGCTGCGGGTCCAACTGATGGTGGCCGCGGACCGGCTGCACGAGGTCGCCGCGCACGCGTCCGACGGCATCCCACGCGCCCTCGACCTTGGCCTGCGCACCGGGTTCGGAGATGCCTGGCTGTCCGTGGGAGCGCTCAAGATCTTCACCGACGGCGGCATGATGGCGCGCACCGCCGCCCTGAGCAGCCCCTACGAAGGCCTCGACCACGCGGGCCAGTTGCAGGACGACCCGGAGCGGCTTGCCGCGACCGTCGTCGACGGACACCTCGCGGGGTGGCAGCTGGCCGTCCACGCCATCGGCGACCGGGCGGCGGATGTCGCCCTGGACGCGCTGGAACACGCCCAGCGCCTGCGGCCGCGCCCGGACGCGCGGCACCGGATCGAGCACGCGGGCCTGATCCGGCCCGACCAGCTGGAGCGGTTCGCCCGGCTCGGGGTGATCGCCGTGGTCCAGCCGAACTTCCTGCGCTCCTTCGGCGACGACTACGCCGCGATCATGGGGGCCGGCCGGGCGCCCTGGCTCTACCGGGGGAGGGGCTTCCTGGAGCACGGCATCACGCTGGTGGGCAGCTCGGACCGGCCCGTCACCGACGGATCACCGCTGCGGGCCGTGCAGTTCATGGTCGAGAGGGCCTCCGGGTCGGGGCGGACGATCGGCCCGGACGAGGGCATCACGGTGGACGAGGCACTACGCGCCTACACCGTCGCCGGAGCGTTCGCCTGTCGCTGGGAGGACAGCCTGGGCAGCCTGACGCCGGGGAAGTGGGCCGACCTCGCCGTGCTCGCGGACGATCCGCGGTCGGTCGAGGTATCGCGCATCGGGGACATCGAGGTGGTCGCGACGTACGTCGCCGGCCGGGACACAGCGGAGGCGGCGGCATGAGCGCATGGACCCACGACACCGGTCACCAAGCGGAGTTGGGGGAGTCGCCGGACCCGCTGAGGTGGGTGATCTGGCACACCGCGACGGGGACGCTGGTCTTCGACCGGGACATCAACGGCCCGCTCGGGATCGACGACGAGGCGGTGCTGTGCGAGGTCCTGGGCAGCATGCGCGCCGCGGGCGTACCGGAGAGCGACGACTATCCGGGCCGTCCCTGCTCCTGAACCGGGCTCACACCCTGGCCCCGCGAGGTCCTGCCGTGCAGCAGTTCGCGCAGCAACTGGTCGGTGGTGCACACGACGCCGGTGCGCGCGACCCAGCGCAGGGCCATGGCGTGGTCCTCGGCGCTGAGGCCGGCGATCGTGTCGGCCACGACGGCTGAGCCGCCCTGGCCCCGTCTCGCCGGCGACCGCGCCTGCGTCCTGGCCACGACGAGCACTCCCGGCATACCCACGTCAGCTCTCGCAGGCGGTCCGCCTGGTACGTCTGGGACCTGGCCCGTCGCGAGAACAGCCGATGGATCGTCTCCCGGGAGCCGCGAGCCGGGAGCCGGGGGAGACCAGCACCGCGATCAGCTCCCCCCGGGGGCGGCGCCGCGAACTCGTACGCTTAGTAACGGACTTCGCCCTGCTCACGCGGGAGAACGACGAGGCGTGCGGGCCGGTCGGAGCGGCGCCGGGCGGGGTGCCGACGCGACGGCTATCCGTTGAACGGGTCACCGTCGACCTGAAGGAGGCGATACCCGTGTCCGTACGAGACTCCGCTCCGGCGCGCGGACTTCGGCGCCCGATTGCGGCGGGCCGCCAGGATGAGCGCGTTCACCTCCGGACGCCGCCTGCGCGCCTCGTCCAGCCGGCGGCGTGAGACACCGACGCGTGCCGCCGCGGCTCCCACCGCGGCACCCGAGCGGATGACGGTGAGCAGCGTGCGCAGTTCGAGCGGGGTCAGCGGGACCGGCTTCTCCTCGCCGTGCCCGTTCGACCCGCTCAGGGCGCTCGCCGCGGACATGGCCTCCGCGAACGAGGGTTCCAGGGCCTGCCAGTTGAGCAGCAGGCGTTCGGGGATGCCGGCGGCCGCCGCGCATCCGGCGGCGTCGATCCCCAGGGCGGCCGCCCGTATGGCCTCCGCCATGCGGGTCAGGGTCTCCTCGCGGAGGTTCGGCTCGCGTCCGAGGGCCGCGAGGAGCTCCTCGTCGAGCCGGGTCCGCGCGTCGAGGTGCGCCAGGACGTCGTCGGCCCAGGCGGCCAACGGAGCATCGGTGTCGGTCGCTTCATCCACCCATCCAATATTAGGTTAGGCTCACCTAAGTGTATAGACAGGGGTGTCGTCCCCCGATCGACACCGCTCTCGCCTTCTGGGAGGGTGAGGTGATGCGGACTCCCAGGCAGGCGGCCAGAGTTGCGGTGCTGGATCCCGCCGGCGCTGTGTTCATGTTCCGGTACGACAACGCGGAGGTCGGCGTCCACTGGGCACTCCCCGGCGGCGGAATGGACCCCGGCGAGACACCGCTCCAGGCCGCGCGGCGCGAGCTGCGCGAGGAGACCGGCTGGGACGACATCCCCCTCGACGGCACGCTGTTGTGCCGGTGGGAGCACGACTTCACCAGAATCGGTGTCCCCGTGCGGCAGCACGAACACATCTTCCTCACCCGCGGCCCCCGCCGGGATCTGACCGGCGAACTCGGCTCGGCGCACGAGGCCGACGGAATCCTCAGGGGACGATTGTGGCCGCCGGACGAGCTGTCGGCGGCCACCGAGGCGCTGTGGCCGCCGCAACTCCCCGACCTGCTGGCCGCCGTACGACGCGGCCCGCCCACGACACCCGTCGACCTGGGCTTCGTTCCCCAGGGTCCCCCCACCACGGCCTGACGGCGACGCGCAGGTGAGCCGGTGTCAGCGCTCGCCGAGCGCCCGGATCTCGGCGCTGATCAGCTCGGGGTCCTCCTCCGCCATGAAGTGCCCGCAGTCCACCGTGCGGTGGCGCAGGTCCGGCGCCCAGGCACTCCAGAGCTTCTCGGCCCGGAAGCCGAGCGCGGCACCCCAGTCCTGCTGGAGCACGGTCACGGGCATGGCCAGCCGGTTGTCCGCGGCCCGGTCGGCGCTGTCGTGGTCGATGTCGACGCCGGCCGAGGCGCGGTAGTCGGCGACGATCGACGGCACCGCCGCGGCGCAGGCGTCGAGATAGTGGCGGCGGACGGCGGAGGGGACCGCGCCCGGGTCGTTGGCCCACACGTCGAGGAAGTGGCCGAAGAACGCGTCGGGCGCGCCCTCGATCAGCCGCTCGGGCAGGCCGGGCGTCTGAGCCATCAGGTAGAGGTGGAAGCCGACCGCGGCGGACACACCGTGCAGCGCGTCCCACATGTCGAGGGTCGGCAGGACGTCCAGCACCGCGACGCGCGCCACCGCCCGCGGATGGTCCAGGGCGGCGCGGAAGGCGACGAGCGCGCCGCGGTCGTGGCCGGCCAGCACGAAGCGCTCGTGGCCCAGCTCCGCCGCGAGACGGACGACGTCGCGCGCCATGGTGCGCTTGGAGTACACCTCGGGACCGGTCTCGACGGGCTTGTCGCTGGCGCCGTAGCCACGCAGGTCGGGACAGATGACCGTGTGGTCGGTGGCGAGGTCCGCCGCGACGTGCCGCCACATCAGATGCGTCTGCGGAAAGCCGTGCAGCAGCACGACCGGCGCCCCGCTGCCGCCGACCGCCGCGTGCAGGGAGACGCCGTCGTCGACCCGCACGCGGCGCTGGGCGAATCCGGGGATGCTCAGGGGTGTCACAACAGCTCCAGGTGCTCGTGGCAGGGTGGAGGTCCGGGCCGGACGACCGGGCGCGGACACGTCGCGCGCCGATCGGCCCGGAACCGGACCGCCGGGTTCGGGTCCGTCCGGGATCTCCCGGACGTCCTCCAGGCTGCGGGTGCCGGATCAGCGATCGATGAGCGAGTTCTCCGGCCTCGGGTTCGGGGGCTCGCGGAAGGGCTGTTCGGTGGGTGTGCGGTTCGGACTGCTGGGGCCGGTGGCGGCCTGGGACGACGAGGGTGCCCCGATGCCGCTCGGCGCCCCGCGCCACCGCGAGGTGCTGGGCAGGCTTCTGGTGGCCCGCAACCGCGTCGTACCGGTCGACCGGCTCGTCGCCGACCTCTGGGAGGACGAGCCGCCGAAAGGTGCCGTCGGAGCCGTACGCACCTTCGTCGCGGCCCTCCGTCGCGCCCTGGAACCCGGGCGCCCCGCACGCCGGCCCCCGTCGCTGCTCGTCACCCAGGGCCCCGGCTACGTGCTGCGCGTGAGCCGCGACGCGGTGGACGCGGGGCGGTTCGAGGAAGCGACGGTGCGGGCCGGCGCCGCCGCCCCGCACACCGCGGTCGCCGTATGGAGCGAGGCGCTCGCCCTGTGGCGGGGACCCGCACTGGCCGATTTCCCGCAGGCCGGCTGGGCCGCCCCCGAGCGGGCGAGGCTGGAGTCGCTGCGGCTCCGGGCGATCGAGGGGCGGGCCGACGCGCTGATCGCCACGGGGGCCGCCCGCGAGGCGGTGCCGGACCTGGAGTCCCACGTCACGGCGCACCCCTGGCGGGAGGACGGCTGGGTCCTGCTGGCCACCGCCCTCGACCGCTCCGGACGGCGTGGCGACGCGCTGGCCGTACTGCGACGCGCCCGGCAGACCCTCGCCGACGACCTGGGAATGGACCCCGGCCCGGCCCTGGCCCGGGCGGAGGAGCGGATCCTGAGGGGCGCGACGGACGCCCGGACAGCGGACCCCGTCGGCTCCGGCGCTGCCGACGGGGTGTGGGGGCGGGCGGCCGCCGCCTGGGAGCGGTCCGTGCCGGCCCGGTCACGGGCGCGGCTGCACGCCACCGCCGGCCTGCTGCGCGAGCTGGCCGTGACCGGGGCGGAGGGTCTGGAGGAGGCACGCGAGCACCGCGGAGCCGTCGTCGCGGCGGCAGACGCCACCGGCGACGTGGACCTGACCGCCCGCGTCATCGGCTCCTACGACGTCCCGGCGGTGTGGACCCGCGCCGACGACCCGGACGACGCCGCCGCGCTGGTGCGGGCCGCCGCCCGCAGCGCCGCGAAGCTCGGCCCCGACGCCTCGCCCGCGCTACGGGCGCGACTGCTGTCGGTCGTGGCGGTGGAGTCGCGCGGAGACGCAGCCGCCGACGGACCGCTCCCGCATGCCGGTACGGAGCCGACGGCCGAACCCTGGCGGGCGCGCGCCGAACGGTCCGCCGACGAGGCGGTCCGGCTGGCCCGCGGGCTGGGGGACCCCGCGCTGCTGGCCTTCGCCCTGAACGGCGCGTTCATGCAGGCCTTCGGCAGCTGCGGCCTGGCCGCACGGCGCGCGTCCCTCGGCGGCGAACTGACGGCCCTCGCCGCCGGACACGGCCTGCCCAGCCACGAGATCCTGGGGCGCCTCGTACGCGTCCAGGCACTCGGCGCCCTCGGCCACCTGACGCCTGCCGACGAGGAGGCCGACGCCATCGACATCCTGGCCGACCGTCATGAGCGCCCACTGGCAAGGGTGTTCACCTCCTGGTACCGGTCCCTGCGCACCTGCGAGACCGACGGCTGGGAGGCGGCCCGGCCGCTCTACGCGCGGGCGCTCGCGGCCACCGCGGACTGCGGCATGCCCGGCCTCGCCCTCGGCGCACCCGCGCTGGTCGCCCTCGTGCCGGTCATGCGCGGCGAAGAACTCCCCCGCCCCGGAGCCCTCGACGCCACGGACCCCGGCCCGTACGAACCATGGGTGCGGCCCCTGCTCCTGGCGGGCGAGGGCGAGACGGAGCAGGCCCGCCGGGCGCTCGCCTCCGCCCCGAGACCACCCCACGACCTGCTCCAGGAGGCCCTGTGGTGTCTGCTCGCCCGGGCGGCCGCGGCCGTCGGACACGCCGGGGTTCTGCGCCGGTCCAGGGACGAACTCGTCGGCGCGGCAGGGGAGTACGCGGGTGCGGGCAGTGGGCTGGTCTCCTTCGGCCCGGTCGAACGGCACCTGCGCGCCGCGGACTCGGCCCTGCGCGACCTCGACGGACGATGATGACCGGGGTGCACGGCCGCGCGCGACCGGCGCCGAAGGAGTCCGTGACAGCCTCAAGTGGCAGGCGGTGAAGCCCAGTTCAGGGGCCGGATTCCGAAGTAGCCCGTCGTATCGCGCCATTGTCGGGGCGGGAGCCGACTCCTACGGTGGGCGGAGTGTCGCGAGGAGCGCGGTCCGGGAACGGAGACATGCATGCTCAGCAAGCACGAAGCGGCCGAAGCCGTCCGGCAGGCCAAGGTGAGGACCGGGGTCACCTGGGCGCAACTGGCGGAGGCCGTCGGCAAACCGCTCGCCTGGACCACGGCGGCCCTGCTCGGCCAGCACCCTATGGACAAGGACTCGGCGTCGACGGCCGCGGCGCTCCTCGAACTCGGTGACGACGCGGCCCTCGCCTTCCAGCTCCAGCCGACCCGGGGGGCCCTGGACGCGGCCGTCCCCGTGGACCCGACGATCTACCGCCTCTACGAGGTGGTCCAGGTCTACGGGCCACCATCAAGGAACTGATCCACGAGCAGTGCGGCGACGGCATCATGAGTGCCATCAACTTCCGGCTCGACGTCCGCCGCGTTCCCGACCCCGCGGGTGACCGCGTCGTCATCACCCTCGACGGGAAGTATCTCCCGTACCAGTGGTGACTCCTTCCACGAGTTGCCGCACCTCTGACCGCCGTCACGGCGTACGCCGTCGGCGGCCAGAAGTCCGGCCGTGCCTGTCGCTCCCACACCGGCCACCGGTTGCGGCAGCCCCGGACCGCACGCCGCCCCGCACGCCGCCCCGCGTCATCCCGAGGTGGGGCCGATCTCGAGCCGGGCTCCACGGGTCCGGTCCGAGGAGGGCCCCGTCTCCAGGGCGACCACCCCGGCCTCGACCACGGGTTCGTGGTCCCGGCCCACCGACGCCAGCGTGTCGGGGCCGATCTCGAACACCGCCTCCGCCTCGGTCCCCGGCGCGATGTCGAGCCCCACGAATCCGCGCAGCTCCCGGATCCGCGGCCACGCCGTACCGCCGGACAGCCTGCGCATGTAGAGCTGCACCGTCTCGTGGGCCATTCGGGCGCCCGTGTTGCGGACCGTGACCCGGCAGACGAGCCGCGGCGCACCCGCGGTGACCCGGTCCCGGGACAGCCGGGGCGGGCCGTATTCGACGGTGGTGTACGACAGGCCGTGGCCGAACGCGTGCCGTGCCTCGGCGCTCTGGTCGACATAGCCGCGGTACCGGTGGTCCTTGGCGTTGTAGAACACGGGCAGGTGCGCGGCGGAACGCGGCACCGACACCGGCAGCCGGCCCCGGGGCTCGGCGTTGCCGAACAGCACGTCGGCCACCGCGCGGCCACCTCGGGGACCCGGGTACCAGGCGCTCAGCAGGGCCCACGTGCTGGTCCGGGGAGCGGGGACCGCGTGCGGGCGGCCCTGCACCAGGACCACGACGACGGGCGTGCCCGTGGCGGACACGGCGTCGAGCAGCGCCCGTTGACCGATCGGGAGCGACAGATCGGCGAGGTCGACGCCCTCGCCGCAGGTCATGCCCGAGGGCGGTCCGGACCCGGCGAGCGCCGCGCCGTTCGTGTCGAAGACGGTGTCCCCGGAGCGGGCGCTCGACCCGCCGAGGACGAGCACGGCGACCTCCGCGGCCGCCGCGAGCGCGGCGGCCGAGTCCACCTGCGAGACGTCGTCGCCCACCAGGGCGCACCCCTCGGCGTACGTGACCTCCGTGCCCGGCGCCGCCGCCGCGCGGATGCCCTGGAGGACCGACACACCGGTGCCCGGGCGCTGCGGTGCCGTGTAGTCGCCCAGCAGTGGGGCGACGGCGTCGGCGTTCGGGCCGAGCACGGCGATCCGGCGCGTGCCGGGGGACAGGGGCAGGACATCGCCCTCGTGCACCAGGAGGGTGACCGAAGCACGGGCGACGCGCTCGCCCAGACCGGCCAGGTCGACCGGTCCTGCCACGTCCCCCGGATCGGCCGGCATCCCCGGACCGGCCAGGTCACCCGGTGCGTCCGAGCCGCCCGAACTTCCTTTGCCGGCCTGCCCCTTGAGTGCTGGTCCGGCGTGCAAGGCGCCCGAATCCACCGAGGCCGCCGGCTCGTCCTCGAACAGTCCGAGCCGGAACTTCAGCGACAGCACGCGCGTCACCGCCGCGTCGAGCCGCTCCTCCGTGACCAGTCCGCGGTCGACCGCCTCGGCGAGACGCGCGAACGAGGCGTCCCACAGGCTCAGATCGCAGCCGGCGTCGAGCGCACGGGCCCCGGCGGCCACCGGATCGCCGGTGAGCCGGACCAGCCGGTCGATCGCGCCCCCGTCCGCCATCACGATGCCTTCGAACCCCCAGCGGTCACGCAGTACCTCGGTGAGCAGATACCGGTTCGCGACACAGGGCACGCCGTCGAACTCGTTGTAGGCGGCCATCACCCCGGCCGCGCCCGCCGACACACCCGCCCGGGCCGCGGCCAGGTGGATCTCGTGCAGCTCCCGGGCACCCAGTTCCGTGGCGGCGCTGTTGCGCCCGCCGACCGAGGCACCCTGCCCCGCGAAGTGCTTGAGCACCACGCCGACCCCGGACGACCGTGCGCCCTCGACCAGCGCCCCGGTCATCCGGGCCGCGAGGTACGGGTCCTCGGTGAAGCACTCCTCGGTACGCCCCCAGCGCGGGTCCCGCACCACGTCGAGGGCGGAGACCAGGGCGAGGTGCGCACCCCGCGCCCGCAGCTCCGCCGAGGCGCCGGCCACCGCCTCCGCGTACAACGCCGGATCCCAGGTGGCGCCCACCGCCAGGTTCACCGGCAGCACCGTCCCGTCGAGGGCCTGATGGCCGTGCGGCATCTCCTCGACCAGCAGCACCGGAATACCGAGCCGCGTGGTTTCGCGCGCGTGCCGCTGCACCTCCCGGGCCATCCGGGCACCGTCGTGCGCGTCGAGACCGTCCACGAAACCCACCCCGGACCAGGGGTCGGCGCGCTGGAGTCCGTACAGGGCGCCCATGCCGCCGAAGGCGCTCACCTCGTCGCGGAAGGTGTCCGTGAGCCGGTGGCCGTCCGGGGTGCGCTCGTACGCGTGCCAGCCGTACAGGCGCTGGTTGACCTGGCCGACCTTCTCGGGCAGCGTCATCCGCCCCAGCAGGTCGCGGACGCGTTCCGCCACCGTGGCGGACGGATCGCGGTACAGGGGACCGCGGTAGGCGGGGGAGGTCATCGCAGTTCCAGGACCGCGACGCCGTAGCCGTCGATCGTCACATCGGTCACCGCGGCGCCGGACCGCAGGTCGTGCAGCGTGCCGTCGCTGACGGGGGACACGGTGAGGGGCTCGGGGCTCTGGCTGACGAGCCAGACGAAACGACGGCCGTCGGTGTGCGCGAGGACGTCGGCCGCGACGTGCGGATCGGCGACCGTGACCGGCCGGCGAACGCCCGCCACCTCCGCCAGCGCCGCGTACAGCCGGTGCGTCCCGTCCGGGTTCGCGTGCGCGGTGCGCGCGGCCATGTGCTCCAGCGGATAGGTGGCGAGGACCGTCCGGCCCGCGCCGCTCTCGTTCACCAGCAGGGCGGGACGGCCGTGCGCGTCGACGGCGACGACCCGGGCCCCGCGCGGCTCGACGGGCAGATAGGCGCGGCTGTCCTCGTTCCCGGCCACCGGCAGGCGCAGCACCTCGCCCGCGCGCAGACCGCCGAAGTCCTCGGTGAACGTCATCTCCAGCACGTCGTCCAGGATCGGTTCGGCCACCCCGTACGACAACTGGAGCTCCACGCCGAACAGTCCGTCGAGGTCGTCGAACCAGGGGCCGCGGGTCGCGGGGTGCTCGCCGGAGCAGAACGACAGGTAGACGGTGGCGCCCGCCTCCGCCCGTCGGCCGAGTTCCCGGCGGGTGCGGGTGGTGAGTTGGCGGGTGGCCGGCAGCAGGTAGAGCGAGGCGTCCCCGGGCAGGCGGTCGGCCTCGCGGGTGAACGCCACGGGCAGGTCGGCGGCGCGCGCTGTGACGTAACTCTGGTGCAGGGACGTGAAGATCAGCGGCCGGTCGGCGGGCCTGCTGTAGGGGTATCCGCGTTCCAGGAAGGCGGGCACGACCAGCGCGGTGTCGGCGTCCACGCGGGCGCAGCCGGCGAAGTCCACGGCGCGCAACACGTCCGCGAAGGCGGCGAGTTCACGCAGCGGCTCCTTCGGGGCGCCGGTGGAGTCGGTGATCCCGAAGTGCATCTCGAAGGGGTGGTGGTCGTAGGGGGACTGGTCCCAGAGGTCGTCGTAGTCGGTGTTGTTCCAGGCGATCCAGCCGGTGGCTCCGCCGAGCAGCGAGTTGTGCAGGGTCTGGCGGTAGTGGACGCCCGCGTTGCGCGCCGAGACCGTGTCGGTGGAGACCCCGAACTCCTCCAGCACGACGGGCTGTCCGGTCACCGCGGCCAGCTCGCACTCGAACGCGGCCCGGTAGTGCTGGCGCGGCCGGTCGGTGTCCGAGCGGTACACGTGCGGGCCCACGAAGTCGACGTACTCCGCGGTGTCCCGCAGCGAGAAGCCGTTGTCGCGGCCCGTCACCTCGATGCCCCAGGCGCCGTCGCCCAGGGACACCGGCTGCGTGGCACCCGTGGCGCGCACCGCGTTGCACATGGACTGGGCCCACGCCGTCACCACGTCCGAGGAGGGCGGGTCCACCTGGTAGACGCGTCCGTAGCCCGGCATCTCGTTCGTGATCAGCCAGCCGGTGACCGCCGGGTGGTCCTTGAAACGGCGGGCCATCCGGGACACGAACCACGCCTGACGGCCGACCATCCAGACGTCCTCGTACAGATCACGGCCGCCCCGCCACGCCGGGTCCCAGTTCTCCCCGGACATGTGCCCGACGATGAACGTGGGCACGGTCCCCATGCCCGCCTCCTGGTGGGCGTCGAGGAAGTCCTCGAAACGCTCGCACAGTTCGTCGTCGATCCGGTGCGGCTCGGGGTGGAAGTCCGGCCAGTAGAAGAACGACCGGGTCATCGTCAGCCCGTGGTCGCGGAGCACGCCGAGTTCCTCACGGACGGTCTTCGGGTCGTAGTTCCGCCACATCAGCGGACCGCCGGTGCGGGACCAGAAGTTGGCACCGAGCCAGGGCAGGACGGTGGAGTCGTGGGTGAGCTGGGCGCTGTGGCGTCGCATGGTCCTTCTCAATGGTTGCGGGTGCGTGGTGCGGCTCCGCCGCCCGCGGGCGGCGGAGCGTGGTGGTGCTGTCAGCCGGCGGGCGCCGGCCCGGTGGACTCGCGGACCACCAGTCGGGGGCGTCCGGTCAGCGGGGTGTCCTCGACCTCCTCGCCGCACAGGGCGAGGAGCATGCGGGCGGCCGCCGCGCCGACCTCCTGGACGCGCTGGTCCACGGTGGTCAGCCGCGGGTGCAGCCAACTGCCGAGCGGCAGGTTGTCGTAGCCGACGACCGACAGGTCGCGCGGGACGCTCAGCCTGGCGCGCTGCGCGGTGCCGACGCCGCAGACGGCCATGGAGTCGTTGGCGTAGACGACCGCGGTGGGGCGGCCGCCGGCGTCGAGCAGGGCCTGCGTCGCCGCGACCGCGGACCGCTCGGTGAAGTCGGTGTGCAGGACGGCGAAGGGGCGCAGCCCCGCCGCGCGAAGCGCCGTCTCGAAGGCGGCCCTGCGCAGCCGGGTGTGCTGCAGTTCCGCGGGCCCCGCGACATACGCGACACGCCGGTGCCCTAGACCCAGCAGGTGCGCGACGACCTCCGCGATGCCCGCTCCCTGGTCGAGCAGGCCGACCCGGGGGACGACAGCCCTGCCGTCAGGCGATCCGAGCAGGACCGCGGGCAGCCTCAGCCGGGCCAGCAGCGCGGGCCGCGCGTCGTCGTCGCGCGCGTCGGTCAGCACCGCCCCGTCCACCCGGCCCTCGGCGGCGAGCCGCTCGTAGAGAGCGTGCTCCTCCTGCGGGCCGCTGACCAGGTGCAACAGCAACCCGTAGCCCCGCGGCGCGAGTTCGCCCTCTATGCCGGTGATCAGCTCGCTGAAGTGCGGGTCCGCGCCCAGTACGTCGGTGGGCCGCCGGACCACCAACGCCAGGCTGCGCGTACGCGCGTTGCGCAGGGCTGCGGCGGGGGCGCTGGGCGACCAGCCCAGCTCCAGCGCCGCGTCGAGGATCCGACGCCGGGTCGCCTCCGAAAGACGGCCCTTGTGGTTGAAAGCCTGCGAGACCGCGGCGGTCGACACACCGGCCGCCGCGGCGACGGCCTTGATGGTGGGACGCCGTCCGGTCCCCTCGGTGGACGCCGTCACATCTTCACCGCCCCGCTGACCAGGGCCTGCTGCATGCGCTTCTGGAGGATCGTGTAGACGACCCAGACCGGGATCAGCGTCAGGACGGTGCCCGCGGTCAGTACCCCGTAGTCCGTGCCGGTGATCGACTTCAGGGTCGGCAGTGCCACCTGGACCGTGCGCTGCGAGGGGTCGGGACCGATGATGACCAGCGAGTACAGGTACTCGTTCCAGAAAGTCAGGAAGTTGAGCAGCAGCACGGTGGCGATACCGGGCAGACACATCGGCGTGTAGATGTGCCGGAGCACGGCGAAGGTCGACGCCCCGTCCAGCCGCGCGGCCTCCTCCATCTCCCGGGGGATGGTCCGCATGAACTGGACGAGGATCACCACGGACAGCGGCATCGCGGTCGCCGGCAGGAACAGCACCATGAACGTCCGGGTGTGGAACAGCCCGGTCGCCGCCGCGAGCAGGAAGGTCGGGAACAGCGCCGCGAACGTGGGGATGAGGAACCCCAGCGAGAAGACCCGCTCGATCACCGCGGCCGACCGACCCGTCGACCGGGCGATCGCGAACGCGGCCGGCACGGCGAGCAGCAGGGTCAGGGCGAGGGAGAACAGCGTCACCACGGCCGAGTTGAGGACCGACAGACCCAGGTCGGCGCTGTCGAAGGCGGTCCGGAAGTTGCCGAGACCCAGCGACGTGGGCGGCGCCATGGGATGGGCGAAGATCTCGTCGTTGGTCTTGAACGCCGAGGCGAGGAAGTAGTAGAGCGGTATGACGAGCAGCACCGCGTACGTCCACACCAGGACGTGGGCCGGGAGCCAGCGCTTGCCGAGCTTCATTCTGTGCTGCTCCGAATCAGTAGGTCTGGCGGAAGACACGGCGGATCGCCAGGAGGCCGACGAGGCCGGCGAGGAAGAGGACGACACCGACGGTCTGGCTGTAGCCGAGGTCCGCCGCGATGAACGCCTTCTGGTAGACGAGGAACGACAGTGTGGTGGACGAGGTCCCCGGGCCGCCCTGCGTGAGCAGCAGCACGTGCTGCGCCGAGCCGAACAGCGTCCACAGGAACTGGAGCATCGTCACCACACCGACGTAGTCACGGATCACCGGGAAGTGGACCGCCCACATGGTGCGCCAGTGACCCGCCCCGTCCAGCTGGGCCGCCTCGCCCAGCTCGTCGGGCACGCTGCCCAGCCGCGCGGCGAACAGCACCGCCGTGAATCCGATACCGCCCCAGATGTCCAGGGCGATCAGACAGCCCAGGGCCGTCGAAGGCGACGCCAGCCACGCGTCGGTCAGCGAACCGAGGCCCAGCCCCTGCAACGCGCCGTTCGCCAGGCCGTCCGGCGACAGGGCCGCGTAGAAGACCATCGCCTTCGCCGGCGTCGAGATCAGCCCGGGTATGAACAGCAGATAGCGGATCACCCGGTGCCCCGGCGGCCGTTGCGCCACGTAGTAGCCCAGCATGTACGCGCACACGATCATCACCGGCAGCGCGACGGCGAGCTGGACCGCGGTGTTGCGCACCGCGTCCCAGAACACCGGATCGGCGAACACCGTACGGACGTTGTCCAGCCCGGCGAAGGACACCGGTTGCAGCATGCCCGGCCAGCGCAGCGCGGCGATCACGAAGATGGCGAGCATCGGCCCGACCATGAACACGAGGTACCAGACCAGTGCGGGCACGGCGAGTACGGTGCCGCCCTGCCGGGTGGCGCGGCGGGCCGCGGCAGGAGGAGAGGGCGGTGCGGGGCGGCGGGCCGCCGTACCGTCCGGTGTCGTCGTCAGCGTCGTCATGCGGTGACTCCCGGGGACTGCTCGGCGGAAACGATGGAGGCGGGCGGCCGGCTCATGCGGACCGGTACGCGGCTTCGAGCGTGGCGCGGACCCGGGCCGCGCTCGTGCCGCGGGTGAAGGACGTACTGGTCGCGGTGATCAGCGGCTGCGCCGCCGCCGGTGGCACGTACACGTCGGGCAGCAGCACCTGGCTCACCTCGGAGCCCAGCCGCTGTGCCGCCGCGACCAGCGGGAAGTCACCGCTGACCGCGTCCGTGCGCAGCGCCATGTCGCGGCCGCTCTCCTTCACGAAGCGCGCCACGGTGTCCTCCCGGTACATGAACCGTAGGAACTTCTCCACGTGTTCGATCTTGCGGACGCCGTTCGGGCTGATCCAGAAGCCGATGAGGGTGAAGGCGCGGATGATGGTGGGGCGTTCGTGGGCCGACCTCTCGGCCAGCGGCCAGCCGCCCACCTCGGTGTGCCGGGCCACCGCCTCCGGCACCTTCGCCAGTGCGGAGGACATCGCCGACTGGATCGCCGCGGAACGGGTGTTGTACTGCGTGGTCATGGAGTCGGACGTCAGACCCTGGGCCTTGTCCGCGAACACGCCCGCGTCCCGCAGGTCCACGAAGTACTGGATGCCCTCACGGGCGCCCCGGCCGGAGAAGTCGCCGGTCGTGTAGACGTGCCGGGCCTCGTCCTGGGAGAGGAACGTCTGGATGATCTGGGCCATGAGCTTCTGCCCGGTCCAGTCGTTGCCGCCGACGGTGACCGGAGCGATTCCCTTGGCCCGCAGCTTGCGGGCGGCAGCGACGAGCTGGTCGCCCGTGGTGGGTATCTCGTCGACGCCCGCCCGGTCGAGCAGCGCCCGGTTGTAGGCGACCGGCCAGTTCGTCGCGAAGTAGGGGAAGGCCCGCAGCCGGTCCTTGCTGTCGGTCCAGGCGGACAGCGCGATGGGCTGGACGCGCTCGCGGAGCCCCCAGGAGTCCAGATACGGGGCGACGTCCACGGTCGCGTCGACGTCCGTCCAGGCCAGCGTCTTGTCGTAGAGGTTGACCATGACGACGTCGGCCTCCTTACGGGCCAGCCGCGAGGTCTCGTAGACCTGGCCGAGGTCGTCGCCGTTGACGAGGTTCTTGACCTTCAGACCGGGGTTCTCCTCGCGGAACCGGTCCAGGGCCGACAGATAGGTGGGGGAGCCCGGCGCGGTCGTGCCGAGCTGCGTGTGGATGACGAGGGTGTCCGGATCGGAGTCCGCCGAGGCCAGTGACGAGCAGCCGGACAGAGCGGGCAGGGCGGCGGCCGTAGCCAGGCCGGAGCCGGCGGCGAGAAGGCCGCGCCGGGTCAGCGAAGAGCGCACAGCGGTTGTCTCCAACCAAGCGGTTAACGACTGGTTAATCGATGTACCTCGAAAGGTGCGAGGACTTTAGGAGGCGAACAGGCCGGGGTCAAGGGTCGGACGATCACGCGAACGGGCCGATGGCGGCGCCCCGACGCACTTCCTGCCGGGAGGGCGGGCGCTGAGGCTCGGCCCCGCTCGCCCCGGGCCTCCCCTCAAGTGCGTCCCGGGTGAGCGGACTTCGCGCACCCCGCGGCTGGTAGGTGGAGCGACCGCCCGCCCGAACCGCGCGGGCGAGGCCGCGCGCGGGCCTCCACGGAATGAGACCGGCGCGGACGGCGCACCGGCCACCCGCCCCGGTCGCGTATCCGCGCGTTGCGGGCCAACTCCCCAAATCGGTCGGCTCGCCGCGAGCGGTGATGATTCGGATATACGTCGGGAGCACTCCCGCGCGCCGGGCCTCTGAGGGCCCCACGGACACGAACACGCCTGGTGAGTACGGCGCGTCGGGGGTCCGCACCGGTGCGGAGCATACGGCGGGTCGCGTGCCTGACCTGTCCGGGACGAGGGGCCTGTCGACTCAACGACACGGCGCTCCCCGCACGCGGGACAGGGCGGCACGCCCGAGGGTGACACCTGCGCGGCCTACGCCGCCTGTGCCGCCTGCGCCGCCTGCGCGGCCTACGCCGCCTGTGCCGCCTGTGCCGCCTGTGCCGCCTGTGCCGCCTGTGCCGAGGCGGGGAGCGGCGCGGGCATGCCGCACCGCGGGGTCCGGGGCCGGCACCCTCGGCCGACTGCGGGACTGCGGGACTGCGGGACTGCGGGACTGCGGGACTGCGGGACTGCGGGACTGCGGGACTGAGGGACTGCGGGACTGCGGGACTGAGGGACTGCGGGACTGAGGGACTGAGGGACTCCGGGACTGGTCTGCGGATTCCGGGCCGGTTCCGGGCGTGCGGGATTCCGAATTCCAGGCCGGTTCCGGGCGTGCGGACGCTGTGTCCACCCTGGTCCGGGGCGAGCCCGCCGGGCGCCTCGCTCTCCTTGTCCGGGCCCCTCGATCCCGGGGTGATCGTGTTCCCTCTCTTGACCGCGGCCGAATCGCAGGCTTAGCGTTCCGGCGTCGATACGGATTGAAACGATTCAATCACTCGAACCTCTCCCGGAATTGGGGCGCACCATGGATGAACGCACGCCGCGACGAAGCGGACCGGCCCGGCGTACGGCGCTGGTCGCCGGGCTCGGGGCAACGGTCCTGAGCGCGCTGCCCGGAGTGGCCACAACCGCCCAGGCCGCCACGGGCAGCGGGGCCAAGGGAGCGCCGACGACCGGGCCGGCGGGGGTGGAGCACGCGGCGACGGCCGACTGGTTCGCGAATCCGCCGCGCTCGGTGCGCCCCAAGTTCCGCTGGTGGTGGCCCGACGGTCTGGTGGACCCGGACGAGATCGCCCGTGAGATCGACCAGATCGCCGACGCGGGCTTCGGCGGCATGGAGATCGCCGCCGTCCACCACAGCATCAAGGACAAGTCCGTGCTGGACACCGAGCACCACGGCTGGGGCAGCAGACCCTGGCGGGACGGTGTGGAGGCCGCGTTGAGCAGAGCCGCCCGGCGCGGGGTGACCATCGACCTGACGCTCGGCCCGAGTTGGCCCGTCGCGGTCCCCGGTGTGACGCCCGACGACGACATGGCCGCTCAGGAACTCGCCTACGGGCGGCTCGCGCTGGCCGCCGGTACCCGTTACGAAGGGCCCGTCCCCGCCGCCGTCCACGAGCCCGAGTTGGGCGTCACCCGGCAGACACTCGTCGCCGTGCAGGCAGCCCGTGTCGACGCGGCGAACTCCACCCGCAAGGAGACGGGCCTCGACCTGGACAGCGTCCGGGATCTCAGCGCTCTGGTCAGCGACGGCGCCCTGGCCTGGACGGCGCCCGGGGACGGCGACTGGGTCCTGATCTCGTACTGGCAGCGCGGCTCCGCCCAGCAGCCCGAGTCGGGACCGCACGCGTCTCCGGCGGCGTACGTCGTCGACCACTTCAGCGCCGCGGGCACCGGTGCCGTGACCGACTTCTGGGACCGGGCGATCCTGACGTCCTCCCTGCGGCGGCTTCTGCGGGCCGCGGGCGGGGCGTTCTTCGAGGACTCCGTGGAGTTGGAGACCGACGGACTGACCTGGACGTCACGGCTCCCGGAGGCCTTCGAGAAGCACACCGGACGCCCCCTGCTGCCGTACCTGCCGGCGCTGGTGCTGGACAAGAGCAACCAGGTCTTCGCCTTCGAGGCCCAGCTCACCCGGCAGATCCGGCACGACTTCTGGGAGACGGTCTCCGGCCTCTTCAACCGGCATCACCTCGGCGCACTGCGGGACTGGGCGCACGCCCTGGGCATGCGCCTGCGCTCACAGCCGTACGGCCTCCAGACGGACGCGATCGCCTCGGCGGCCCTGCTCGACATCCCCGAGGGCGAGTCCCTCGGCTTCAAGAACCTCGACGACTACCGCTGTCTCGCGGGCGGCCGTGACATGGCCGGCCACACGATCCTGTCCTGTGAGGCGGGCGCCTACAACGGCACCGCCTACAGCACGACGTGGGACCGGTTCCTGCGCACCATGGGCGGCGCCTACGCGGCCGGCGTCAACCAGACGGTCCTGCACGGCTTCTCGTACGCCACCGCACCCCAGGTGGCGTGGCCCGGCTTCGCGGCCTTCAGCCCGTACAACGGCACCGCCGGCTACGGGGAGTCGTGGGGGCCGCGCCAGCCCACCTGGAAGCACGTCCCGGACATCGCCGACTACCTCGGGCGGTTGCACCGGGTGCTGCAGAGCGGTACGGCCCGCGCGGACGTGGCCATCTTCCGGCAGACCGGATACACCGCCACCGGCATCGGAGCCTCCTGGTTCACCGCGACGGGCGTCCCGCTCGGCTGGAGCCACCAGTTCCTCAGCGGCCCCCTGCTCGATCTGCCCGGCGCGACCGTCCGGCGGGGCCGACTCGCACCCGAAGGGCCCGCGTACAAAGCCCTGTTCGTCGAGGGCGACTTCTTCTACGGCTCCACGCCCACCCTTTCGGTCGACGACGCCCGCAAGATCCTGGCGTTGGCGCGCGCCGGACTGCCCGTCGTGCTGCTCGGCGCCTTCGACCAGGGTCTGACACCCGGCGTGCCCGCGGACGGCGAGACCACCGAACTCCGCGACGCCCTGGGCTTGTTGCTCGCCCTGTCGAACGTCGCGCTCGTCAGCGACAAGGCGGCCGTCGGAGACGCGCTGTCCCGGCTCGGCGTCACGGCGGACGCCCGCTACGCCACGTCGTCCACCCTTCTCAACGCCCACCGCGCCACCGACGAGGCGGACTTCTACTACTTCTGCAACGGCAAGCACGCGGAGACCGTCAAGCCGCCCGTCGCCGCGATCGACCACGAGGTCACCCTGCGCCGTACGGGACCGGGCACTTCGGTTCCCTATCTGCTCGACCCGTGGTCGGGAGAGGCCGTCCGGCTCGCGCGGTACACCCGGGACGGCGACGCCTTCACCGTGCGGATCACGCTGCAGCCGGGGGAGTCGACGATCATCGCCCTGGGGCGCACCGGACTCTTCGGCGACCGGCACGGCTCCCTGCCGAGCGTCGTCGACACCGATGCCGATCAGGCCCTCTACACCACGGCGGGCCTGGCCGTCCGGGCCGGCGCGCCCGGTACCTACACGACCCGGCTGGACCGCGGCCGGCCTGTCACCACGACGGTCGGGGCCGTGCCGGCCGCCGTCGCCCCGACGCACTGGCGCCTGGACGTGGACGACTGGCGACCGGGCAACAGCGCCACGCGCACGGAGCACGTCACCGTCTCGGTCACCCTCGACGCGTTGCAGCCGTGGTCGGCGATCCCCGAACTCGCCGACAGCGCGGGCATCGGCCGCTACCGCACCACCGTCGACCTCCCCTCCGACTGGACGTCCGTCCACGGCGCCCGGCTGGAACTCGGCCAGGTCAGCGACACCTGCCGGGTGACCGTCAACGGCCGCCGCCTGCCGCCGGTCAGCCGGCTCAACCCGGTCGTCGACCTCACCCCAGGCCTGCTGCACCGCGGCGCGAACGTGATCGAGGTGGAGGTCGCGACCCCCCTGATCAACCGCCTCCGGGCGGCCCAGCCGACCGTCTTCGGCGGCACGGCCCGCCAGGACCACGGCCTGATGGGCCCGGTCCACCTGACGCCGTACGCACAGACACGCGTGTCCTGAGGGGACCCGTCCAGGGGTACCGGCTCGGCGGCGGCGACGGTACCCCTGGAAGCGCAGCCTCGGCCCACGGTCCGCGCACACGTCCCTGTTGCGAAGCCGACGAGGCCCAGGCCGAACGGTGCGCGCCGGCAAAACTCACAGCCCATGCCCGCAAGCTCGTCGTCCATCACGTCGGACCGGAAGAACGGCAGACCGCCCCGGGGACCCCTGACGAAATGGGGTGGCACACGCACTCCGCCGGGGCGACGATCCCTCGGTACGCACCGATGAAGGGGAAGCCATGGGCGACATCGCTCCGAGGGTGCTCATCTCCCTCGCCGACGACGAGGGGAACAGTGTCACCGTCAACGTCCTGGGGCGTAACCCCAGGTGGGCCGCCGGGCTCGATGCCGAGATCGTTGTCGGGACGCCCTTCGTGTCGGGCCGCTGTTACCTGGCGTTGTCCGTCGCGAAGCTGGAGAGTTGGTCCGACGCGCTGGACAGGCTCGACGCTGGTGAGGATGTCGGCTGGATGGAGATGAGCAGGGGAGCGTCCCTCTTCATCCAACTCGCTGGTGAGCGCGACTGTCCGGAGGTGGTCGTGGAGGACGAGTCAGGATCCATGGTCACCGTCCGCGTGCCGATCTCCCTCCCCGACGACTGGATCGCCGACCATCGACGGCGGCTGCACGAGCTGATGGATCATTGGGTTCCGGTGCTCTCGGCGTAGGCGGTCAAGTCCGGCGGGCGGAGACCCGGACGGCATCCGTGAGGAACGGGGAACCTGAAGGCGCCGGGTCCCGAAAACCTCGTGACCCAGGCTCGCGCCCGGTGCACCATGCCCCTGTGCGTCATCACCTCCTGTGCGGCCTGGCCGCCAATCCGCCCCTGCCGCCCGACACCTCCGTGGCGGCAGCCGCGGCGGCCAACCCTTCACTGCCGTCGGCGGTCATGCGGCGGCTGCTGGAGTCGGGTGGCCGGCCGGTGTCGGGTTGAGGGGACGGGTTGCCGTGGTTGGTTGATGCCCGCGCCGGTCAGTAGCTGTAACTCGTCGTATACGCACACTCGGTGTACACGTACCCCGGCCGCAGCTTCGCCGTGTCCGAGGCCGGCGTCTTGCTTGTCGCGGTGTGCGACTTGTGGACGAAGTAGGTGGTGCCGACGGGCAGGTGGATGGTTTTCTGCGGGTAGTTCCTGCCGCTGTCGCTGCACGGCTTGAAGCCGATGGTGATGGTGCTGCCGAGCGAGTAGGCGGAGCATTTCCCGCAGGCTTTGAGGGTGAAGCTGCCGGTCACGGGTCCGGTGTAGAGGACCGTGATGTCGTCGGGGCTGTCGTTCTTGACCGTCACGGCGATGCTGCCGCCCGAGGCCGTCCCCGGCAGCCGCTTGCCGGCGGCCGGCACTGTCTGGGCCACCTCGGCGGCGATGGCGATCTTCCGCGCGCGGGCCCGGTTCCTGTCGTGCGGGTTGCTCTTGGCGAAGTCGTTCATCGTGGTGACGGCCTCGCTGTACTTCGCGTCCTTGTACTGGTCCACCCCGCACGTGTAAGTACCCGAACTCGCGCTCCTCGCCGCCCTGTCGGCGTCCTTGCCGAAGGCGTCGTCGAGCCCGGCCTCCTCGCCGTGCAGCCCCCGCACCTGCGTACTGAGGCTCTCCAGATGCTCGACCGCCGCACAGGGGTCGTCACCGCCCACCGACTTGACCGACGTGTCGACCGCGTCCCGGACGGCGGGCTCCACCTTGCCCGCCTGCTCGGACTTCGGGAACGTGGACAGGAGTTCGCCGAACTGCGTCGTCCAGTCGCCCGTCCCGGCACTGAGCGACGTCGCCGCACAGGTGTAGAGCGAGGTGGCCAGCCGGTCGTCCGGCCAGGTGGTCAGGTCGCCCAGTTCCTTCCTGGCCATCGTCCGCGGGACCGTACGGAGGTACGTCAACGGCGGTACGGCGGCGCAGTAGTCCTTCTGCTCGTAGGGGGCGGCCACCGTGGCGTAGTACGTCCTGAGCCGGTCGGGGACGCGCCGGGCCGCGCGTGACCCCGGGTGGTCGTCGCTGAGCCCGTCGTAGACGGCGAGGGCGCGGCGGTAGTCGGCCTCGACCGTCCGGAACGGCTGCTTCCCGGACTGCGCGACCAGGTGGTCCGCCCGCTCCAGCCGGTCGAGGAGCATCTGTTCCGTGGCTTCGTCGCGAGCGTCGCCGTACAGGGCGACACCTCCGGCCGGGACGGCCAGCAGCACGATGCCGAGCACCGCCGCGATCAGGGCACTCGGCAGCAACGAGAGCCGCGTCCGCAGGCCGGCCGAGGCGCCGTGAGCGGCGGCGAGCAGGAGGAGGAGAACGTAGATCACGACCGCCGTGCCCGGGACGCCGTCCGGGTCCGCCGGCAGGGCCACCAAGAGCAGGACGGCCGTCGCGACCCAGCACACGGCCATCAGGACCCAGCGCCGCAGGACGGCGTAACCGAGCCCGAGACCCGAGAGGTTGAGCAGTGCCACGGCGACGGCCCGCCACGGGTCGGCCGGGGCGGGCGGCGGTGCCGTCGGCATCGGTGGAACGACGAAGTGGTCACCTGATCCGTGCTGATCCCAGGACATGACGTTCCCCCCGTCAATCACGCCCGATGTTCCAGGACTTGTCAGCGTACGGTCAGTCGGCGAGCGGCGACAGAGGGTGCGCTGCCGTGTGCCCGCGTCGCCCGGCACCACCCACCCCGGCGGCCCCGAGCGTTTCAACCGGGGGTCACTTCGCGCCCCTTCGCGCTCGACGGGCGGACCGGTCGGACAGGTCGGACAGGGACGGGCCGGGTCGGGTCCGGTCGGATCGAGAGCCCCGGTCAATGGCAAGCCTCTTGCTCCTGCAAGTAATACGCAACAAGCTCTACGGGTCCTTACCTTCGGCATCTGCCGCCCTGTGACGTGGAGTTCCGCCATGCCCCGCCTCATCCCGGACACCGGACCGCAGCGTGTCCTCGCGTCCTCGAACTTCGTCTACACCGTCGGCAGCGGCCTCTATCTGACCGCCGGCGTCCTGTACTTCACGCAGGCCGTCCACCTTCCGGCCAGTCGGGTGGGACTCGGCCTCGCCATCGCGGGGATCGTCGCCCTGGGACTTGGTGTCGCGGTCGGTCATCTCGCCGACCGGTACGGAGCGCGCGGTGTGTACATGGCCACCCTCCTGGTCCAGGCCCTCACCACGGCCGCCTTCGTGCTTGCCGACAGCTTCTGGCCTTTCGTGCTCGCCGTCTGCGCGGCCACCGGTGCGAAGGCCGCGGGAACAGCCGCGCGCTCCCCGCTCATCAGGCACTACGGCGGAGCCCGGCCGCAGCGGTTCCGGGCCTACCTCCGGGCCGTGACCAACGTGGGTGTCTCCCTCGGCGCTCTCGCCGCCGGATGGGTCGTGCAGGTGGGCACCCTCACCGCGTACCAGCTCATGGTCATCGGGAACGCCGTCGCCTTCCTCGTCGCCGCTGCGCTCCTCTTCCTGCTCCCACCGGTCGCGCCAGTCGCCGAACCCGTTGGAGGGGCCCGCTGGAGCGCCCTCCGCGACCGTCCGTATCTCCTGCTCACGGCCGTCGACGGCGTCATGGCCATCCAGTTCAAGGTGCTCACCATCGCCATCCCGCTCTGGCTGGTCGGCGCCACCGAGGCCCCCCACTGGCTCATCTCGGGCACCATGCTCACCGGTACGGTCATGGTCGTGGCCCTCCAGGTGAGGGCAGGCCGCGGCGTCGACTCCCCGACGGCGGGCGGCCACGCCTACCGCCGGGCCGGGGTGGCGTTCCTCGTCTCCTGCTCGATGGTCCCGCTGGCCGCAGGCGTACCGGCATGGGCTGCCGCGACGCTGCTCATCGCCGCCGTCGTCGTCCACACGCTCGGCGAACTGTGGCACTCCGCAGCCGGGTTCGAAGTCTCCTTCGCCCTCGCTCCACCCCACGCGACCGGCCAGTACCTGGGAGTCTTCGGCCTGGGCGCGGGGCTGGCCGAGGCCGTCGGCCCGGCTCTCCTCATCGCGCTCTGCATCACCTGGGGCCGCCCCGGCTGGTACGTCGTGGGGGCGCTGTTCGCCGTGACGGGACTGTCCGCGCCGTTCGCCGTCCGCTGGGCCCAGCGCCACCGGAGCGGGCGTCCGCCGTCCCTCACCCGCGCGCGGACGGCCCGCGCCGCCTGACGTCTTCCGTGCCCCATCCGATGCCTGGCAGGTCGCTACGGGGCGCCGGCGGCCCGGCCCGCGGTCCCGTACGCGGCCATGAACATGTCCAGCAGGCCGTCGACGGCGGCCTCGTCGATCGGTCGTGCCGACAGCAGGCTGCGGTAGTACAGGGTGCCGCACAGCACCTCGGCCGCGAACTCCAGGTCCATGTCCGGGGCGAGTTCGCCCGTGTCCTGCGCGTGGGTGATCCGGTCGAGGGTGCTGCGCTCCACGGTGGCCAGGAACCGTTCGTGCAGCGTCGCCCGCAGGCCGGCGTCGGCCTGCGCCTCGGCGATGACCGCGCGGTACACCGGACCGATCGGAGGCTGGGAGAGTGCCTGCCCGGAGCGCAGGAACTGCTCCCGCAGATCCGCGCGGACGTCCCCCGTGTCGCGGTAGTCCAGGTCACTCGTCCACACCCGGCTGAGCGCGTCGAGCAACAGCGCCGCCTTCGAGGGCCAACGCCGGTAGATCGTGTGCTTCCCGACCCCGGCCCGTCGCCCGACCGCCTCGATGCTCAGGCCCGCGTAGCCGGACTCCGCCGCGAGGTCGAGGGTCGCCTTCAGCAGTTCCTCGGTGCGGACGGAACCCCGGCGCCGCGGTGTGGCAGGCGTGTCGGTCATGACAGCACTCTATCGACACGTGGCGTGCCGTTGACAACGGCGGTCACGGCGCACAGTATTCAGTCACGATCGGCACGGTACGTGTCGTTGCGTGTGATCGGCGGTGCGTCGGCACAGCGGACGCCCGCGATCCCGCCTCGTCGGATTCTCAAGGGGACGATCAGCCATGAGCGGTACCGAAAGCGGTAAGCACGGGGGATTCACGGCCGAGGAGCGGGCCGCGATGAAGGATCACGCCCAGGAGCTGAAGAAGGCGGCGCGGAGCGGCTCCCGCGCCGACAAGGCGGCCGAGGCGCTGCGGGACGTGCTCGCGAAGATCGCCGAGATGCCGGACGCCGACCGGGTCATGGCCGAACGCGTCCACGCCGTCGTCACGGAGAGCGCGCCCGTCCTCGCGCCGAAGCTCTGGTACGGAATGCCCGCCTACGCCCTGGACGGCAAGGTCGTGTGCTTCTTCCAGAGTGCGGAGAAGTTCAAGGCCCGGTACGCGACGCTCGGGTTCAGTGACCAGGCGAAGCTGGACGACGGAACCATGTGGGCGTCCGCCTTCGCCCTCACCGAGGTGACGGACGCGGTGGAGAAGCGCATCGAGGCCCTCGTGCGGCAGGCGGTGGGTTGAGACGCGCCGGCGACGCCCGAAGTCGGCCCTGGCTCTGTTACCCACTTTCGGGTGGCGGCCGGACGGGCGCGGGGGAGTGGGCCGGGCCGGCGGTGACCGGATGACGTGAGGTGTACGGGAGTTGACGCCCGGAGTGGGTTATTCATCCTTATTCGGCGCATAAATTGACGATGCACCCGTCTGTAACCAATATGTGCGCAATTGGTAACAGCGCTCCCGTGTCGCCCGTCGTGCGGCGGGTGCGAGGAGGAAGTTGTGGGTCCTCGGCCAGCGGGCCGGGATTCGCACAGGCCGCACCCTTCAACCCCTTTCCAGGGGTGACGTCGTGGGGTGTGGCCGGCTCTCGCACCTCGAGGAGCGTTCATGTCTGTTTACACGTCCGTCCCGGTCCGTCGCCTGGTGGCCACGGCTCTGGCCGCCGGCGCGCTGGTCGGCTCGGCCGCGGTGTCGGCCTCCGCCGCTCCGGGACCGCGTGCCGAGCGGTCGCCCGTCGCCATCAGCCGGGTGCAGAGTGACGCGCCCGGCGTCGACAGCCGCTCGAACCGTTCGCTGAACGGCGAGTGGGTGGAGGTCACCAACTCCACGTGGCGCGCCGTCAGCCTGAACGGCTGGACGCTCTCGGACCGGGACGGCAACCGCTACACGTTCCACCAGTACCGCCTGGCGGCCCGTTCCACCGTCCGCGTTCACACCGGAGTAGGCAACGACACCTCGAAGGACCTGTTCCAGGACCGCCGCCGCGAGGTGTGGGACAACCGCTCCGACGTCGCGACGCTGAAGACCGACCACGGCCGCGTCGTCGACAGCGTGTCCTGGGGCCAGCGTCACGACCGTGACGACGACCGGAACACCGGCCGTGGTCAGGACCACGGGCGTGACCACGACCGCAACACGGGTCGCGACCACGACCGCAACAACGGCCGTGGCCAGGACCACGGGCGTGACCACGACCGCAACACCGGTCGCGACCACGACCGCAACACGGGTCGCGGCCAGGACCACGGTCACGACCAGGACCGTGACCGCGGCCGCGGTCACGACGGCCGCTGAGCACCTCCTGGCAGCGAGGCCGCCCTCGGATACCGTCCGAAACCGCCGGGGCCCTGCCAGGCCCCGTGCCCACCGGACCGGAACCCGGTCGACGGCCTCGCCTCGGAAGACCCGCACCCCCCGGTGCGGGTCTTCCCCGTTCGGGCGTACGGGCGCGTCGGAGGGGTCCTGTGACGGCTCACGCCGAAATGTCCGTAACCCCGGGCAACACTGTTTCACCTGAGGGTCCTTGCTCTCTGGTGAGGGGTGAAGTCTCCGTGTAACGTCTCCGGCAGATGTCGTGGTTCGCAGTCCTCGCCCGCGCTTTGGTGCGGGCGTTTTGCTGTGCAGTGCCCGAGGACCAGGACGACCACCTCCGGGTCCGCGTGGTGCGGATCCGTCATTGAATTGAGAGGCATTGGCATGGCCAGCGGAACCGTCAAGTGGTTCAACGCCGAAAAGGGCTTCGGTTTCATCGCGCAGGACGGGGGCGGCCCCGACGTCTTCGCCCACTACTCCAACATCAACGCCACCGGCTTCCGTGAGCTCCAGGAAGGCCAGGCCGTGACGTTCGACATCACGCAGGGCCAGAAGGGCCCGCAGGCGGAGAACATCACCCCCGCCTGATCCGGCACAACACCGGCACGGTGTCTCAAGGAGCGTTCACGCCCGAGACACCGTGCCCGGCCGGGAACCACGCACGTGACCAGGCACGAGAGGCCGGGGTACGGGATGGGCGGAGCACCGCGGGGCGAGGAGCCCGGCCCGGTGCGCGGCTGTCTCGCGTGCGACCTGATGACGGGCGACGCCGTCCTGCCGGGCGGGACCGTCCTGCGTACCGGCGCATGGGTCGTCGAGCACTGCGTCGGCCCCTTCGGCCTGGGAACCGTCGTCGTCAAGCCGGCACGGCACGTGCTGCACGTCGCCGAGTTGACGGCGGGTGAGTCCGCCGAACTGGGCCCCCTGCTGCGGCGGGTCAGTGCCGCTGTCACCACCGTCATGGACCCTGAACAGGTGTATGTGTGCCTGTGGTCGCACGTCGGCGGGGCACCGGGGCACATCCACTTCGTCGTCCAGCCGGTCACCCGCGAGGACATGGACCGCTACGACACCTTCGGGCCCGCGCTGCAACTGGCCATGGGCGAGGCGGGCGAGCTGCCCCCGGGGCCCGAAGTGGAGCGCGTCTGCGACCGGTTGCGGGACCTTCTCGGCCCAGCCGACGGCGCCGGACCCTCCACGGCGCAGGCCCACGAAACGACCCGTAGGCCGGGGACCACTCACCCCTGAGGCGTCCGCCCCACGCGGCACGTGACGACCCGCCCCACCCGACGCCCACGACCGGCACGGTGAGCAGCCCCGGCGTAGAGTCGGCCGCCGGAGCGCTGCCGTGACACGAGCCGGGGCCGGAGCCGGGCAGCGGCAGCGGTGGAAGGCCGATCGCATGAGCGCACAGCCCTCGCCCGAAGACCCGCGGTCCCCCAACCCCTGGCAGGAACTGGACGATCTGTACGCCGTCCGGCCACCCTGGGAGATCGGGCGTCCCCAGCCGGCCTTCCTCGATCTCGCCCGGTCGGGCGCCATCCGGGGGAAGGTGCTGGACGTCGGCTGTGGAACAGGAGAGCACGCCCTCCTGTGCGCGGGCCTCGGCCTCGACGTCACCGGAATCGACCTCGCCGCCACGGCGTTGAGGACAGCCGAGGGCAAGGCGCGCCGGCGCGGGGCCACCGTCAGGTTCCTGCACCACGACGCACGGCGGCTCACCGATCTGGGGGAGCGCTTCGACACCGTGCTCGACTCCGGACTGTTCCACCTCCTCGCCCCGGACGACCGCCCCGCCTTCACGAGCGGACTGCGCGAGATCCTGCGCCCGGACGGCCGCTACTTCATGCTCTGCTTCAGCGACCGGGAACCGGAGTCGGGCCGCAGGGGACCCCACCGCCTGTCGCGCGACGACATCACGGAGGCGTTCGAGGGCGCGCTGCGGATCGACGCCATCGAGCCGGCGACGATCGACATCACCCTGGACGAGGTGGGCATCCGCGCCTGGCGCGTGGCCATGACGAAGGCGTGAGCCGACACGAACGACGGAACGGGCGCCCGCGGTGGACACCGCGGACGCCCGTCCGGCCGTCGCGCCCGTACTCCCGCGTCGCGCGCGTCCGAGGAACAGGGCTACGAGGACGCGCTCAGAGCACCCGGCGCCTGCGCCCCAGCCAGGTCTGCGCGATCACGACGAGGGCCAGGAACGCCCCGCTGACCACCTGTTGGTAGGCCGAGTCCAGGGAGCCGATCTGGTTGATGACGTTCTGGATGACCTTCAGCAGCAGCACTCCGACCAGGGAGCCGCTGATGAAGCCGAACCCACCGGTGAGCAGCGTTCCGCCGATGACGACCGCGGAGATCGCCTCCAGTTCCATGCCGGAGCCGAGGATCGTCACGCCCGACACCAGCCAGGCCGCGTTGAGCGCTCCGGCGAGCCCGGCGCACAGACCCGAGAGCGTGTAGACGGAGATCTTCGTACGGGCCACGGGGGCGCCCATCAGAGCCGCCGCGTCCTCGTTGCCGCCGACCGCGTACACGTACTGCCCGAAGCGGGTGCGCCGGAGCACGACCGCGCCGAGCACGAACAGGGCCAACGTGATGTACACGGGGACGCCGACGCCGAGGAAGGTGCCCTGCCCGAGTTTCGCGAAGAACGACCCCTTGTCCACCAGATAGGTCTTGGACCCCTCGTCGGTGACCGAGAGCAGGATGCCCCGGGCGCCGAGCATGGACGCGAGCGTGACGATGAAGGGGGCCAGTCGCGAACGGGCGATCAGCAGCCCGTTGACCAGGCCGATCAGCCCGCACACCGCCAGCGGGAGCAGCAGTGCGACCGCCGTCCCGTACTGCGATCCCCACGCCGCCAGCACTCCGCCGAGCGCGAAGAGCGAGCCCACCGACAGGTCGATGCCACCGGTGACGATGACGAAGGTCATGCCCAGCGCGACCACGGCGAGGAACGCCGAGGACAACGCCATGTTCTCCAGGTTGTCCGACGTCAGGAAGGTGTCGAAACTGAGGGTCGCGGCGATCATGGCCACGATCAGGGTGACCAGCGCGCCGTGCTGCTGGGCGAGGGCGCTGAGCCGCTCGGAGCGGGTGGCGCCGAGCGGTTCCTCCTCGGCCGTGGTCCTGTCGCTCACCGGAGTGTCCACGTCGGTCGTCATCGCTTTCCTCGTTCCCGTGCCGCGTAGACGGCGAGGACGATCACCACGGCCTGGGCGATCTGGGTCCACGACGGCGGCAGATCGTGCTTGATGAGCGTCGTGGTGAGCAGCTGGATCAGGACGGCGCCGGCGACGGTGCCGCCGATCCGGACCCGGCCGCCGCTCAGCGGGGTGCCGCCGACGACGACCGCGGTGATCGCGGAGAGCTCCATCAGGTTGCCGAGCGACGTCGGGTCGCTCGCGGTCAGCCGTGCGGTCGCCAGCACGCCCGCGATCGCGGCGAGGACTCCCGAGCAGACGTACACGAGGATCAGGACGCGCCGTACCGGCAGTCCGGCGAGCTTGGCCGCCGGGCGGCTGTCCCCGATCGCCAGGAGCTGGCGGCCGAAGGTGGTGCGTCGCACGACGAACGCGACGAGTAGCGCCAGGGCCGCCGCGATCAGCACGAGGTACGGGACGCCCAGCACGTCGCCCGAGCCGAGGTCCGCCATCGTCGGGTCACGGACGTCCTTGAGCTGGGGGAGGAGCACCAGGGCGAGCCCCCGTCCTGCGACCATCAGGGCCAGCGTCGCGACGATGGGCTGCACGCCCACGAACGCGATGAGCGACCCGCTGGCCACACCCACGACGACCCCGCCCACCAGGGCGATCAGGATGGCGAGCCAGGGCCCGTACCCGAGATAGAGGGAGAGCAGCGAGGTGGACAGGGCCATCACGGACCCCACGGCCAGGTCGACGCCCTCGCTGCCGATCGCCAGCGCCATGCCGAGTGCCACGATCAGCACCGGGGCGACCTGGACCGCCTGGGTGCGGAAGTTCTCCGTGGACAGGAAGTGCGGGGTGAAGACGGTGTTCACCAGAAGCAGGACCACGACGCCCAGGTAGACGCCGTACTCCTGGAGCAGGCCCAGCAGCCGGTCGCGGTCCGCGGTCACCCGGCCGAGTGTCAGGTCAGTCATCGTGGCCTCCTGGGCCGGTGCCGGAGGCAGTGGCGGCGGGCGCCGCGGCGATGGCGCGCATCAGCCGGTCCTCGGTGACGGCGTCGCCGGTCAGCTCCTCCACCACCGCGCCGTCCTTGAGGACGATCACCCGGTCGCTGCCCTCGATCAGTTCCTCCGGATCCGAGGAGATCAGCAGGACCCCGAGCCCGTCGTCGGCGAGTTCGTCGATCAGTTTCTGCACCTCCGCCTTGGCGCCGACGTCGATGCCCCGGGTCGGCTCGTCCAGCAGTAGCACCTTCGGCTGCATGGCCAGCCAGCGGGCCAGCAACACCTTCTGCTGGTTGCCGCCGGACAGTTCGCCGACCTTCTGGTGCGGGCTCGCCGCCTTGATGCGCAGCCGCTTGATGAAGGTGTCGACGATCCGGTCGATACGGGCCTCGTCGACCAGACCGAATCGGGAGAGCCCGGGCAGGGCGGCGAGCGCGATGTTCTCGCGGACCGACAGGCCCGGCACGATGCCCTCGGCCTTGCGGTCCTCGGGCAGCAGGCTGATGCCCGCGCGGATGGCGGCGGGGGTCGAGCCGGTGCGGACCCGCACCCCCGCCACCACGACCTGACCGGAGTCGGTCGGCAGCGCCCCCGCGATCGCCTTGGCGGTCTCGCTGCGGCCGGAACCGAGCAGCCCGCCGAGGCCCACCACCTCGCCGGGGCGTACCGACACGGACACCCCGTCCAGTTGGTGGCGGACCGTCAGTTCGCTGGCGCGGAGGATGGGTTCGGCCTCCGTGTCGTGGCTGCCGGCGAACTTGGTCAGTCCGTCCTGCCGTACGTCGGAGATCTCCCGCCCCAGCATGAGCGCCACCAGCCGGAGCCGGTCGAGTTCGGCGATGGGACCCGTGTGCACGACGTTGCCGTCGCGCAGCACGGTGACCGCGTCACAGATCTCGTACAGCTCGTCGAGCCGGTGGCTGACGTAGATCACCGCGATGCCCCGCTCACGCAGCATCCGGATCACGCCGAACAGGGTCCGCACCTCGCGTGGTTCGAGCGAGGACGTCGGCTCGTCCATGACGACCACGCGGGCGTCGACGGAGACGGCGCGGGCGAGCGCCACCATCTGCTGCGCGCCGACGCCCAGTTCACGCAGCGGGCGGCGCACGTCCACCCGCAGACCGAGGTCGCGGAGCGCCGTGTCCGCCTCCCGGTGCATGCGCCGGAAGTCGATCAGCCCCAGTCTGTTCCGGGGCTCGCGGCCGAGGAAGAGATTGCGCGCCACAGTCATCAGCGGGACGAGGTTGACCTCCTGGTAGATCGTGGAGATGCCCGCGTGCTGCGCCTGGAGCGGCGTGGCGAAGCGGACCGGGGAGCCGTCGTACGTCACCTCGCCCTCGTCCGGCTGGTAGACGCCGGTGAGGACCTTGATGAGGGTCGACTTGCCCGCGCCGTTCTCCCCGATGAGCGCGTGCACCTCCCCGGCGCGGGCCGCGAAGTCCACCTGGGACAGGGCCTTCACGCCGGGGAAGGTCTTGGACAGGCCGGAGACCGACAACATGTCAGAAAGCCTTGTCCAGACCGGACTTGGCGTTGTCCTTGGTGTACGCGCTGTCCTGGATGACGATGTCCTGGGAGACCTTCTCGCCCTGGGTGAAGGTGTCCAGCGTCTGGAACGCCAGCGGGCCGAAGCGCGGGTTGGACTCGATGACCCCGTCGATCCAGCCGTCGACGATGCCCTGGACAGCGTTGCGCGTGCCGTCGATCGTCACGATCTTCACCTTGCCCGGCTGCTTGCCGGCGCCTTTGAGGGCGTTGACCGCTCCGAGGCCCATCTCGTCGTTCTCGGCGTAGATGCCGGTGATGCCGGGCTTGGACTGGATGAGGTTCTCGGTGACCGACTGGCCCTTCTCGCGGGCGAAGTCACCGGTCTGCTTGAAGACGATCTTCAGGCCGGGAGCCTTCTCCTTGAGGCGGTCCTCGAAGCCCTTGGTGCGCTCGGTCGTCACGTTGTTGCCCGCCGCGCCCAGCAGGATGGCGATCTCGCCCTTGCCGCCGGTCGACTCGATCATCTGGTCGGCGGCCCGCTTGCCCTGCTCCACGAAGTCGGAGCCGATGAAGCTCACGTAGTCCTTGCAGGCCGCGGCGTTGATCTTGCGGTCGATGGTGATGATCGGGATGTGCTTGGCGGACGCCGAGCGCAGCACCGGCTCCCAGCCGTCCGAGTTGAGCGGCGCGATGACCAGCAGGTCGGCGCCCTTGGCGATGAGGTCCTGGACGTCGCTGATCTGCTTGGAGAACTGCGACTGGGCGTTGGCCGTCAGGAGCTTCACGCCCTGCTTCTTCGCCTCGGCCTTGATGGACGCGGTCTCGGCGATCCGGAAGGGGTTGGCCTCCTTCTCGGACTGGGAGAAGCCGACGGTGGCCGACTTCAGGTCGATCTTCTTCGCGCCGTAGGCGTCGATGGCGCAGGTCGGCCCCGAACCCGTCGACGGCGAGGCGACGACCTGACCCTGGTCGTCCTGGCTCGCGGAGCTCTTGTCCGTGCCGGCCTTGTCGTCCTCCGACTTCGCGCATCCGGAGACGAGCGCGAGGCTCGTGATGAGGCCGGTGGCGAGAAGGGTCCTGGCGGCGGTGCGATGGCGAGGTGTGAGCGGCTTCATGGAGTCCCCAAACGGCGCGGCCCCGGCGCTGGATGCGCTCCCGGGGATGATCGGCTCTTGCGGTCAACTCTGCGTACTTGGCGTTCCGGGGAGGTTTTTACATCGTTGGAAGAGGGCTGTAAAGCCCCCCTTCCGAAATCCCGTCAGCGTCGGCCCAGCGTGCTCTCACGTTCCACCAGCCGGAAATCCGCGGTCAGTTCACGTCCGCCGGGCTCCGTGCGGCCCGACAGGCTGCGCAGCAGGGAGGCCACCGCCATCCGCGCGATCGCCTGCTTGTCCGGCGAGATCGTCGTCAGCGTGACGGCGCCGAACCGCCCCTCCTCGATGTCGTCGAAACCGACCACCGCCACGTCCCACGGCACCCGCAGTCCGCGCTCGTGCAGCACCCGCATCGCACCGATCGCGACCAGGTCGTTGTACGCGAAGACCGCGTCCGGACGCACCCCGGAATCCAGCAGATGGGCCATGCCCCGGGCGCCCTCGTCCCGGTCCCAGCCCCCGACCGGAACGACCAGGTCGTCCAGCGCCGGAATGCCCGCCTCCGTCAGCTCCTCGCGCCAGCCCGCCAGACGCAGATGGGCCGGCTGATTGGCGGAGTCGGTGCGCGCGCCCAGGTAGGCGATCCGCGAGCGTCCGCGGCTCAGCAGATGGCGTACCGCACTCCGTGCGGCGGCCACGTTGTCGATGGCGATGTGGTCGTAGGGCAGTTCGTACTCCCGCTCGCCGAGGAGGACGAGCGGCACGTCGTCGGTCCGCGAGCGCAGATCGTCCTCCTCCAGCTCCAGCGGGCTGAGGATCAGACCGTCGATGACGTTGGCCCGGAAGCCCTGGCTGACCAGCACCTCCTGCTCACGGTCGCCGCGCGTGTGGTCGAGGAGCACCGTGAACTCGTGCTCCGCGGCGGCGTCGATGACGGCTCCGGCCAGCTCCGCGAAGTACGGGTTGCCCAGCTCGGGAACGGCGAGGGCGATGATGCCCGTGCGGCCTTTGCGCAGGTGGCGGGCCGTGAGGTTCGGCCGGTAGCCCAGCGCGTCGATGGCCTCCTGGACCCGGGCCCGCATGGCCGGGGTGACGTGCGGATAGTTGTTCACGACGTTCGAAACCGTCTTGATCGAGACGCCGGCCCGCTCGGCGACGTCCTTCAGGCTGACCCGCAAGGGATCTCCTCTTCATCGATGTGCGCCGCAGCCACCTGGGTGTTTGTCATGACCCTGGACAGCGGCCGGGACCCGTGCTGTGATGCCAACTCCCGTTCCTTCCAACGTTGTACAGACTGAAGCAACGAGCCGCCACCCTTCCTCAGCCAAGGAGGATCCGTGCGCATCAGCAGACTCCGAACCCACCTGACACTCCTCGTCGTCGTGCTGCTCGGCATGGCCGGACTCACGGCCGTCCCCGCCGCCACAGCCGCCGACGACCCCGTGGAGGTCCACGGCCTGAAGGGCGAGTACTACACCCAGTCCGCCCCCGGCGCCTTCGACTTCCACGAGCTCAAGGCCACCGGCCTCGACACCAACCTCGACTTCGACAACCTGGAGCCGCGACTCGCCTTCGCCACCGGACAGTCGGACGACGTCAACGTCCGCTGGACCGGCCGCATCGTGCCGGAGAAGACCGGCGCCCACACTTTCTCGGTGATCGGCGACAACGGTTTCCGGGTCTGGATCGACGGACACCTCGCCATCGACCACTGGGTCGACGACTGGGACAAGGAACAGACCTCCCAGCCCATCGACCTGACCGCCGGACAGGCCTACGACATCAAGGTCGAGTACTTCGAGCACTTCGGTGGCTCCAACCTCCACCTGCGCTGGACCCCGCCGGGCGGCACCAAGGCCGCCGTACCGCAGTCCGCTCTCCGGCTGCCCGACGGCTACGCCTACGACGGTGCCATCGCGACCACGGTCGAGAAGGACGGGCGCACCCTGCGCCTCGACTTCGCGCAGGCCCTGACCGCACCCCCGGCCGGCCTCACCGACCACGTCGAAGCGGTCATCGGCGGCGCCAAGTGGCCGCTCTCCACCGCGAAACTCGACCCCGCCGACCCCAAGTCCCTGATCGTCGGCCTGAAGGAACCCGTCGTCGGCAACAAGACCGGCACGGCCCGCGGGACCGCCGACCTGCGCTACGACGGAAAGGGCGGCCTGTCCGGGAAGGACGGCAACGTTGTCAACGCCTTCTGGAGCAGCGGCCCCAACCACTCCACGTACCAGCTGCGCACGAAGTGGGCGGACGACGTCGGGCCGAAGAACGCCCTGCCCGAATACCCCCGTCCGCAGCTGACCCGGGACAACTGGCGCAACCTGAACGGCACATGGCAGTTCGCGGCCGCGACCTCCGGCGACAAGCCGCCCATGGGCAAGAACCTCGCCGAGAAGATTCTCGTGCCCTACCCGGTGGAGTCCCAGCTCTCCGGCATCGAGCGCCACGAGGACCGCATGTGGTACCGCCGCACCTTCACCGTCCCGTCCGACTGGAGGATCGGATCCGGCAAGCACCTCCAGCTCAACTTCGGCGCCGTCGACTGGCGGGCCGAGGTGTACGTCAACGGCACCAAGGTCACCGAACACCAGGGCGGCTACGACAAGTTCAGCGCCGACGTCACCGCCGCGCTGAAGCCCGGCCGCACCCAGGAACTGATCGTCGGCGTCTACGACCCCACCGACGCGCAGGGCGGCGAGAACCCGCCGGTCGGCAAGCAGCGGCTCGACCCCAGCGGCATCTGGTACACCCCGTCCTCCGGAATCTGGCAGACGGTGTGGATGGAACCGGTGGCCACCGACCACGTCGACTCGCTCAAGCTCACCCCCGACGTGAAGAACAGCCGGCTCACCGTCGAGCCGCGGGGCGTCAAGGACGGACTGCCGGTCTCCGCGACCGCGTACGCCGGGCACCGCAAGGTCGCCACCGTGACCGGCCGCACCGGGCAGCCGCTCACCCTGAAGATCAGCAACCCGCGTCTCTGGTCGCCCGACGACCCGTTCCTCTACGACTTGAAGGTCAGCGTGGGCGCGGACCGCGTCGGCAGCTACTTCGGGATGCGGTCCATCGCCGTCGAGCAGGTGAACGGAACCCCGCGCACCGTCCTCAACGGCAAACCCGTCTTCATGATGGCCACCCTCGACCAGGGCTTCTGGCCCGACGGCCTGCACACCGCGCCGACCGACGAGGCACTGGCGTACGACCTGAAGATGCACAAGGAGATGGGCTTCAACGCGGTCCGCAAGCACATCAAGGTGGAGCCGGACCGCTGGTTCTACTGGGCGGACCGGCTCGGCCTGATGGTCTGGCAGGACATGCCCGCCATGACCGCCGGAGTCGATCCGAACGCCGCGTCCCGCGCCGAGTACGAGCGTGAGATGAAGCAGATGATCGACGAGCACATCAGCAGCCCGTCGGTCGTCATGTGGGTGACCTTCAACGAGGGCTGGGGCCAGTACGACGAGGCCCGCATCGCCGACCAGGCCAAGTCCTGGGACCCGACCCGGCTCGTCAACTCCATGTCGGGCATCAACCTCGGCGTCGACGGAGGCACCGGCGACATCATCGACGAGCACGGCTACCCGAGCCCGGCACTACCGCCCAACCCCGACGGGAAACGGGCCCTGGTCAGCGGCGAGTACGGCGGCCTCGGCCTCGCGGTACCCGGACACGCCTGGTCCGTCCAGCAGTCCTACGTGGACGTCGACCCCTCGACGTACACCGACGACTACCTGGCCCGGCTGGACGAGGTGCACCAGCTCGCTTGCAAGGGAGGCAACGGCGCCGTCTACACCCAGATATCCGATGTGGAGGGCGAGTTGAACGGACTCGTCACCTACGACCGCAAGGTGGTCAAACCTGACGTGAAGCGCCTCAACGCCGCCCACACCGCGCTGATCCACGACGCGTCACAGCCGACACCCGCCGGCTGCTCCTGACGGACGGGGCGCACACACCTCCCCGCAGTCCGTGTGCGCCCCGCCCCGACCCATCGCGGGGTCACCCACGGCACGGTCCGCCTCCGGTACGGGGGGAGGCGGACCGTGTTCCGGGACGCGACCATGTCTCCCGTCCACGGCAGTTCGGCCCCGCCCGGCACGTCGGGCGGGGCCGACGCCGGCCGGCACGGTTACTGTCGGCGACATGGAAGGTGATGATCGCCAAGGGTGGCGGGCCTGTCTGCTCGGCGGTGCTGTCTTCGCCGTGTGCATGGCGGGCACCACGCTGCCCACGCCCCTGTACGGCCTCTACCAGGACAAGTTCGACTTCTCCGAGCTGATGGTCACCGTGGTGTACGCGGTGTACGCCTTCGGGGTCATCGGCGTGCTGCTCCTGGCGGGCAACGCCTCGGACTCGGTCGGCAGACGCCCCGTCCTGCTGTGCGGTCTGGGCTTCGCCGCGCTGAGCGCCGTCTGCTTTTTGTGCGCCACCGGCCTGGGCTGGCTCTACGCGGGACGGCTGATGTCGGGTCTGTCCGCCGGCCTGTTCACCGGAGCCGCCACGGCCTACGTGATGGAACTGGCACCCCGCGGCGGCTCGGCCAGGGCCACCTTCGTCGCGACCGCGGCCAACATGGGCGGTCTGGGCTGCGGGCCGCTGCTCGCCGGGCTGCTGGCCCAGTTCGCCCCCTGGCCCCTGTACCTGCCGTTCGTCGTGCACCTCGCCCTGGTGGCCTGCTCGGTCGCCGTCGTGCTGTGGCTCCGGGAGACCGTGGGGGAGCGCAGCCCGCTCAGCAGCGTTCGACCGCACAGGCCGCGCCTGCCCCGCGAGGTGCGGGCGGTGTTCGGGCCGCCGGCCATCGCCGCGTTCGTGGGGTTCGCGCTCTTCGGGGTGTTCACCTCGGTCAGCCCGGCGTTCCTCGCGGAGTCCCTGAACGTGACCAACCACGCCGTCACCGGACTGGTCGTCGCCCTCGCCTTCTTCGCCTCGACCGCGGGTCAGCTCGCCGTCGGCCGGGTCGGACCGACCCGATCGCTCCCCCTGGGCTGCGCCGCGCTCCTCGTCGGACTGGCGCTGCTCGCGGGCGCGCTGCGGTGGGACCTGATGGTGCTCGTGGTGCTGAGCGCGCTGGTCGGCGGTGCCGGTCAGGGACTGGCGTTCCGCGGTGCGCTGTCCACCGTGGCCGGCGCGTCCCCCGCGGACCAGCGGGCGGCGGTCATCTCCACCCTGTTCGTGGTCGCGTACACGGGCATCTCGCTGCCGGTGATCGGCGTGGGACTGCTGGTGGGCCCCATCGGCCTGGAGGGGGCGGGGCTGGTGTTCATCGCCTGCATGGCGGTCCTGGTCTGCGTCGCCGGTGTCTACCTGCTCCGGCGGCCGGCCCCGGCGAACGGCTGACAGGACAGCCGTGTCCGCCGGGGGAGCGTCGGGCCCGCGTCAGGCCTGGAACTCGGTCAGGTCGATGGAGTGGACGCTCAGCGGGAAGCCGTACTCCGGGTGTTCCGTCTCGCGTTCCAGCTTCATGCCAAGCTTGCGGACGACGTTCTCCGAGGCTTCGTTGCCCAGGCGGTTGATGCTGATGACACGGTCGAGGTTACGGTCCTGGAGCGCGAACTCCAGCGTGGCCTGGGCGGCTTCGGACGCGTAGCCCTGACCCCAGAACGGTGTGCCGAGCCGCCAGCTGATCGCCACGTCGGACGCCATCTCCGGCAGGAATTCGGGAACGGACAGTCCGGCGAAGCCGGCGAGCTCACCCGACGCGAGCAGCTCGACCGCGAAGAGTCCGAAGCCCTCCTCGTCCCACTCGTCCTCCCACCGCTCGATCGCCTCGGCCGTGTCGTCCAGACCGAGGACCGAGCCGTCGTCGACCCAGCGCATGACCTGGGGGTCCGCGTTGATGTCCGCCATGGGGGCGAGGTCGTCGTCGTACCAGCGGCGGAGAAGCAGGCGGGGGGTGCGGATCTCGGTCATGGGCCCCATCTTGCCCGACGGACGGAGCACCGGAACGCCACCCCGGCATCGCGAGGAGTTCGGGAGAACGTGCACGTCACGTGTCGTCTCCTGCCATGCTGATCTCCCGGACACGCCGAGAGGACGTCATGCCGAAAGCCCCCGAGGCCGACTTCCTGACCGGCCCGTGGTGGATCACGGCCAACGAGTTGCTGGCGTTCCTGCTGGAACTGGCCGCGCTGGCCCTCCTGAGCTGGTGGGGATTCAGCACGGGAGCGAACGCGGCCCTTCGTATCGTGCTCGGCCTGGGCGTCCCGTCGGCGGCGATCCTCCTGTGGGCGTTGTTCGCCGCGCCGAAAGCCCGGCTGAAGCCCGGTCTGCCCCTCGTCCTGCTGGTGAAGGCGCTGGTGCTGGGCGGCAGCGCGGCGGCGCTGTACGCGCTGGGGCACCATGCCGCCGCGATCGTCATGGCGGTCGTCGTGGTCGCGAACACGACGGTCGCGGAAACCTTCCGCCGCCGTCATCCGGTTCGCCCCGAGCCACCGGCGCCGGTCTGAGACACCTCCGACGAAGCACGAGAACCGGGCCACCACCTCCCGCTCGTCACCCCTTGTCACCCCTCGTCCCCGCCGTCCCGCTGTCTCCGTCGGCCCGCCGCGGCGACATCGCGCATGGCCAGCAGGAAGCGTCGGACGACCGCGAGGTCCCGCTCGTCGAAGGACCTCATCGAGGCGACCATCTCCGCGATCAACGGACCGAAGAACGACCAGCCCAGCGTCACGGCACCGTCGGTGACCGTCAGCAGGACCCGACGGCGGTCGCTCGTGTCGCGCTCCCGGCGGACCAGGTCCAGTCGCTCCAGCCGGTCGACGAGAGCGGTGGTCGACGCCGAGTTCAGCCCGAGCTGCGCACCGAGCCACCCCGGCGTCGCGGGCGTCTGCGCGCGCGCGGCGTCCAGCAGGTGGATCAGCGCCCGTACGTCGGTGGGATGGAGCCCGTGCAGCCCGGCGAACTCACCTGCGAACAGGTCCAGTTCCACCGCGACGGAGCGCAGCAGATGGACCAGCCGGAGTTCCGGGTCCCGATCGTCCATGATGTCCCTCCCGATGATAATATCTCGACCATCGAGACTATCGTTGGTCGAGCAATCATAGGCGGCGATCATGGTTGACGAGAACGCGTTCCGCTCCGCGTACGACGCCGTGCTGCGGCGGTGGCCCGTGGACGTCGACAGCGTCGACGTGCCGTCTCCGTACGGGACGACCCGGGTCCAGATCGCCGGTCCCGAGGACGGGCCCCCACTGGTGCTGCTGCCCGGCGGCGGCACCACCTCCGTGGTCTGGTTCGCCACGGTCGGGGCCCTCGCCGCCACCCACCGCGTCCACGCGCCCGACCTCATGGGCGACATCGGCCGCAGCCGGCACGACGGGGCACCGCTGCGCGGCGTCGACGACCTGACGGCCTGGCTCGACGCGCTCTTCGACGAACTCGCCCTGGACGGCGCGGACTTGTGCGGCCACTCCTACGGCGCCTGGATCGCTCTCAACTACGCCGTGCACGCTCCCCGGCGGCTCCGCCGGCTCGCGCTGCTGGATCCCACCAAGTGCTTCGCCGGGATGAACCCCGGATACCTGCTCCGAGCGGTGCCGATGCTGCTGCGGCCCACCGCCGAGCGCGTACAGGCCTTCCACGCGTGGGAGACCGGCGGCGTCCCCGAGGAACCCGTCTGGCGGGAGTTCCTCGGCAGCACCGCGACCGCGCACCGATCGAAAGTCGTCGCGATGCGTCGCCCCCGTCCGCGGGACGTGCGGGCCTGCACCGTGCCCACGCTGGTCCTGGTGGCCGGGCGCAGCCGTGTCCACGACGCCCGGCGGGTGGCCGCGGAAGCCGGCAGGCTGCTGCCCGAGGCGACCGTCGTCGTCCTCCCGGAGGCCTCCCACCACTCCCTGCCGACGGAACGCCCGGCCGAACTCAACCGCCTGCTGGCCGAGTTCCTGGCCGGGTGACCACCGCCGGCCGGCCTGGGTCGGCCCGCCCGCCGCGAGAGGCGGATCGCGGGTCGGGGACTGCCGCGAGGGCCCGTTGTTTCGGACCCCGGGCCGGGGGCAACCGGCCGTCATGGAGACCAATGAGGGTACGCAGGAAGCGGTCGAGACCCAGGGGGACGAGCACCACGTCCTCCTCAGCGCCGACACCAACGGCGACGGCAGGACCGATGTCTGGATGACCGACACCACGGGCGACGGCAAGGCCGACCTCTACCAGTTCGACACCACCGGCGACGGCGAGATCGACGTCACGATGGTCGAACGGGCCGACGAGCCGGGCGTGGACCGGGTCGTGGTCGAGGGCGACGGCGGCCACCCCCTGGAGACCTGAGCGACTGCCGAGCGCCGGCCTTCCCGGCCGGCCGGCGCCGTCGAGCCCCCGAGCGGGCGGGCCTGCCCGTACTGCCGTGCGTGGGGCCCACGCCATGGTCCGTGGCCCGGACGGATGAACGTTAGGGTTCCTCCTGTCCGATTCGGCTTGGCGCAGTGACGCCGTGGGTCATAGGTGATGCATGGAGGGCAAGGCGCGTCCCGAGGCGACCGCCGACCAGGCGCTGTTCGAGATGGACCGTCTGATCGCGCTCGCACAGTTCGGCCAGCAGGACATCGCCGGACGCCTCGGTCTCAACGTCACCGACCTGACCTGCCTCGGATTCGTGATCGAGTCGTCCATGGCCGGACGGTCCCTCGGCGCCAGCGACCTGGCGGCCCGGGCCCGGCTGAGTACCGGCGCCGTGACCGGTGTGCTCAACCGGCTGGAGAAGGCACGCTTCATCCGCAGGGAAAGCGACCTGAACGACCGTCGGCGCGTCTGGGTCGTGATGGACGAGTCGGCGCAGGCCCGCATCCTGGAGGTGTACGGCCCGTTCTACGAGCGGCTGCGTCGGCTCTTCGCCGACTACACCGCGGACGAGGTGGCCGTCCTCGCCGACTGGTTCGGCAAGGCGCGGACCGTGATGCAGGAGAGCCTGGACGACATCAGGGACGCTCCCCCCGCCGAGGGCTCGTCGGCCGCCCGGGCCTGAGGGCGCGGTCGGCCTCAGCGCCCGCTGTTTCCCGGTACCGCCGACGCGGTTGCCGGAACGGCCGACCGCGGTTCGCCCGGCTCCGCGGGACGGGACACGGGAACGGCCACGCGCCCCTTGGCCGCGGTTCGGCCCGCCCCCGAACGGCCGGCGATACGGCACCCGAGGCAGTCGGGGTGCCCCTCCGCCGCTGCCCGGTCCCTCGCCCGCCAGTTCTGTTCGCCGACGGGGCGCGGACCGCTCGGCTTGCCCCAGCCGCTCAGATGCAGCACCCACGTGAGCAGCGCGGCGGCGACGATCACCGCGCCTCCGAGGGCGATGCCGGCCGACGACCCTCTCGTCAGTGCCGCGCCCGCGACGCAGAAGCCGAGGACGGCGACGCCCGTTCCCGTCCATCCGGCGACGGTGTGTCCCAGGTCGTGGCTTTCGTGCAGACCGCTCATGAGGCTCCTCGAAGAGGCGAGGCGCGAGAAGATTTATCTCGCGAGCTAAAATATATGCCAGTCATCCTAGAGGCGGTCCGTGGAGACGGCAAACGGGCCGCGTTCGCACGCGGCCCGTTCTGCTCGGCCCGGACGGCCGAGTGGCCGGCCGGTCAGGGGGTGCCGGTAAGGGGGCGGAGCACCGCCGCGCCGACGCGCAGCAGGGCGGACACCGGAGGGCCGACCCACCGTGTCACCTCGCGCGGAACGGCCGGGTCGAGTTCGATCGTCACGCGGACGTACCGAAGGTCGAGGTGGGTGACCGAGGGGTGGTGCTGTGCGGCGGCGGGCCGCTGCGCGGCGGTGTCCGGCTCCCGCCGCAAGGCGGCCCGGTAGGTGTCCCTGCGCTGGTTCACTTCGTTTCCTGACGCTTGATGAGTTCGTCCGCGAGGTCCATGTACGCCGAGCCCTTGACCTCCACAGGGCTGCCGAACGACTGGGAGTACAGGTCCAGTCGTGGAATGTGGGTCGCCAACACGTCGAAGCCCCGCTCGGTGAGCGCCTCGCGGGCATCCGCGTCGGGACCGGTCCGCGTGGCGTCGGGGCGGTTCGTACGGTTCAGGAGCACGGCGGAGCGGGCCGGCTGGGCGCGCAGGGACTGGACGTCGCCCATCTCGCCGCCGATCGGCGCCATCCGGTCCAGTTCGATGGGGGAGGGGGTGACCGGCACGATCCACTCGCTCGCGTACCGCATGATGCTCCGGGCGATGGGCGCGTGGTCCTCCATCTGCGGGGCGTCGAAGACCACGGCACGCCGGTCGCCGAGGAAGTCGTTCACCCGCCGGTGCACGTCGCCCACGGGCAGGGAGAACACCGGGAACGGGAAGCCGCCCGCCAGCTCGCTCCACCGCAGCGCCGAGGACGCGGGGTCGCTGTCCACCAGCAGGGGGGAGTAGCCCGACTCGTGCAGTGCGTGAGCCAACCACACCGCGCTTGTCGTCTTGCCCACTCCGGGTTTCAGGTTCACAAAGGCATAGCTCATCGACACAAGAGGCGACGCTAGTGAGTGCGGGGGACCACCGCCGTCGAGGCGGGGCGCATTGCCTCCTCGTTCACCCTGGGGCGCCCCCGAATCATTCCGATGGATCAACGCCCGCGCCGGTACGGCGGACTGACGATCCGTGAGGTGATCGGAGAGGGCGCGCCGCCCCCCCGTCCGGCGGCCGTTCACGTGAGCCGCGCCGGGCGCCTCGGTATCGCGCCCGGTCTCAACTCGTGCCCCGACGGGCCCGCCTCACCTCGCGGTCGACCGCCCAGGCGTCCGCCACCGGTCCGAGGTGGCGGAGCTTGTCGGGATTGATCACCGAGCGAATGGTCAGGATCCGGCCGTCGACGACGTCGAGTGCCATGGTGTGCAGGACCTCGCCGTCCCGCGTCCGGAAGACCGCGCCCGGCTGGCCGTTGACCTCGTGCGCCTCGAACGTCACGTCGACCAGGGCCATGTGAGGGAAGACGGAGGCCAGCAGCCGGGCCACGTTCTCGGCCCCGGCGACGGCTCGGGACAACTGGGGGGCCTTCCCGCCGCCGTCCCCGACCAGCTGGACGTCGGCCGCCAGCAGGTTCCGCAGTGCGCCCACGTCGCCGTCCTTCAGCGCGTCGAAGAACCGCGTCGCCAGCTCCTGCCGCTGCTCACGGTCCGCCGTGAACCGCGGCCGCCCGTCCGCCATGTGCCGCCGCGCCCGGACGAGCAACTGCCGGCAGGCCGCCTCCGAACGTCCCACCGCCCGGGCGATCTCGTCGAAGTCGAAGGCGAACACGTCCCGCAGCACGAACACCGAGCGTTCGAGGGGGCTGAGCCGTTCCAGCAGGAGCAGCGCCGCCACCGACACCGAATCCGCCAGTTCCACCGCGCGCGCCGGGTCCTCGTACGGATCGCTCAGCAGGGGCTCGGGGAACCAGGGACCCACGTACGCCTCCCGGCGCACCCGCGCGGATCGCAGGACGTCGATCGCGATCCGCGTCACCGTGGCCGAGAGGAACGCCTTGGCGGACGTGGGGCGGGTGGCGGAGCCGTCGTAGCGGAGCCACGTCTCCTGCACGGCGTCCTCCGCCTCGCTCACGCTGCCGAGGATCCGGTAGGCGATCGAGAACAGCAGCGGTCGCAGTTCCTCGAACTCCTCGACCTTGCTCACACCGAGTCCCTTCCGCTCCCATCGCGCCGTACCGGCGGGAAGGGGCTCCTTCCGATGATCGTCCGGGGCCGTCGCCCGGTCAGCGTAGCGACGCCGTGCCCGGGTGGGGTCGGCGATCCCGTCAGCCGAACTGTCCGGGCTCGTAGTCGCCGGCGGGCTGCCGCGTGATGATGTTCAGCCGGTTCACCGAGTTCATGAACGCGACCAGGATGACCAGGGCGGCGAGCTGGTCCTCGTCGTAGTGCTCGGCGGCGGTCGCCCACACCTCGTCGCTGACACCCGTGGACGCGTCGGCGACCCGGGTCCCCTGCTCCGCCAGATCCAGCGCGGCCCGCTCGGCCTCGGTGAAGACCGTGGCCTCCCGCCACGCCACGACCAGGTTCAGCCGCACCGCGCTCTCACCGCCGGCGGCGGCGTCCTTCGTGTGCATGTCGATGCAGGCGGCACACCCGTTGATCTGGCTCACGCGCAGGGCCACCAGCTCCTGGGTGGCGAGCGGCAGTGGGGAGTCCTTGAGCGACCTGCCGGTCGCCATGAAGTACTTGAGGGACTTGCCGGCGGTCGGGTTGGAGAAGTAGTCCAGTCGCGCGTCCATGGTGGCCTTCTCTCTGATCGTCAGTGGGTGTACCCCCGAGACGAGGCAGCCCGGCCGCCTGTGACATCGCGAGCCGTGACCCACGTCTCCTCGTCGCGTCGAGGCGGGACCATCCGCTGCGTGAGCCGGACGCGGTGCGGGTACCCGGCCCGTCCGTGATGATCGAAAGGGGCCGCGCCAACGGCCTCGACGCGTCACGAGCAGGATCCCGACCCGTCACGCAGTCAACGAAGTGGTGATCTGATGGAGCTGAATCTCGCAGGACGGACCGCGCTCGTCACCGGCTCGACGCAGGGGATCGGCGCGGCGATCGCGCTGGGACTCGCCCGGGCCGGTGCCCGCGTCGGGATCAACGGGCGCGACCCCGGCCGGGTGGAGGAAGCCGTCGAGCGGGCGCGCAAGGAAGCACCCCGGGCCGACCTCGTCGCCGTGGCCGCCGACCTCGGTACGGAGGAGGGCGCGGTGCGAGCACGGGAGGTCCTCCCCGAGGTGGACATCCTCGTCAACAATCTCGGCATCTTCGGTTCCCAGCCGGCTCTGGAGATCAGCGACGACGAATGGCGGCGCTACTTCGAGATCAACGTCCTCGCCGCCATCCGCCTCACCCGGATGTACCTGCCGGGCATGATGGCCGGTGGCTTCGGGCGCGTGCAGTACATCGCCAGCGACTCGGCGGTCGTCATTCCGGCCGAGATGATCCACTACGGCATGTCCAAGACCGCGCTGCTGGCCGTGAGCAGGGGGTTCGCCAAGGAGGCGGCGGGCACGGGCGTCACGGTCAACTCCGTCATCGCCGGACCGACCCACACGGGCGGCGTCGAGGACTTCGTCTACGAACTGGTCGACCGCGACCTGCCCTGGGACGAGGCACAGCGCACCTTCATGCGCGAGTACCGCCCCCAGTCCCTGCTGCAGCGGCTGATCGAACCCGAGGAGATCGCGAACCTCGTGGTCTACCTCAGCTCGGAGCAGGCGTCGGCCACGACGGGAGGCGCGGTGCGGGTCGACGGCGGCTACGTCGACTCGATCCTCCCCTAGGGACCCCTTGCCGGCACACGGCCCGTGGGGACCCGCGAGCCCACCGGCGCGGAGCGCAAGCCGCCCGTGGGTCCCACGCGCTCGACACCCGCGCCGCCCGTGGGTCCCACGCGCTCGACAGCCCGTGAAGCTGTGCCGTCGCACAGCACCGCCACGCTTCGGCTGTGCGAGGGCCTTCCGAACACGCGGCCCCCTGTACGCGGCGGCGGACGGCTGGTGCCATGCCCGGCATGTCTTCCGCATCCCGATCATCACTTCCGACGCCGTCAGCAGGCGCGTGCCGTGTGCAGGACGTCCCCACGGGACGGGAGCGCAGACCGTGAGCGGCGGCAGCGGGCAGTCGCTGGCCGTCGTGGTCTTCCTGGGCTTCGTCGCGGTGTCCCTGCTGCTGTGCGGGCTCGCGGCGGCCGACCTGGACGACCCCGAGCACTTCTACGCGGGTGGCAGCGCGGCCTTCGGTCCGGTCGGGGGCGGGCTCGCCATCGCCGGTGACTACATCTCGGCCGCCACGCTGCTCAGCACCACCGGCTCGGTCGCCCTCGACGGCGCCGACGGGATGCTCTTCGCCGGCGCCACCGTCGTATCGCTCTACCTCGTCCTGCGCATCCTGGGTGAACCCCTGCGCCGCGGTGGGGTGTTCACACTCGGGGACTTCCTCTCCGAGCGGCTCGGGGACCCCACGGTGCGCCGCGCCCTGGGCGTGACCACCCTCGTCGTCCTCACCCCGCTGCTCCTGGTGCAACTCGGCACCGCCGGGCACATCATGGCCGCCATGTTCGGCCTCCCCGACGGAGCGCTCACCGGATGCACGGTGGCGGGCGGAGCCCTCATGGTCTGCTACGCGGCGTTCGGCGGCATGCGCGGGACCGGCTACGTACAGATCCTCAAGGTCGGAGTGACCGTGACCGCCGTGGTGCTGGTCGCCGGAATCGTCCTCGCCCGGTTCGGATGGTCACCGCCGGCTCTGTTCGAAGCCGCCCGGAAGCACTCCGGAGCGGGCGCCGCCTACGCGCGCCCCGGGCTCCACTTCGGCCCCTCCCTCGCCGGACGCCTCGACCTGATCAGCTTTCAGGCGACCCTGCTGGTCGGCGCGGCCTGTCTGCCGCACATCACCATGCGCCTCCACCCGCTCCGCGACGCCCGCACCGCGCGGCGGGCCATCGGCTGGGCCGTGGGTCCCGTCGCGCTGGTGTGCGCCGGAGTCGTCGTCGCCGGGCTGGGGGCCTGTGCCCTGATCGGCCGGGACGCGCTGCGGGCGGCCGACCCGGGAGGCGCGACAGCCCTGCTCATGGTGACGGGAGCGCTCGATCCCGCCGACGGCGTCGCACGGCACAGCATGCTCTTCGCGATCGTCGCCTGTGCCGTGTTCGCGACCACGCTCGCAGCCGTCGCGGGCATCACGCTGGCCGCGGCCTCCAGCCTCGCCCGTGACTTCCGGAACCGGCCGGCGCACGGTGCCGGGGGCGGTTCGCAGGCCAGGGAGATCCGGCGTGCGCGGGTGGCCATCGTCCTGGTGGGCGCGGCAGCGGTCGTACTCTCCGCCGTCCTCGCCGACCGCGGCAGGCTCACCCTGATCTCACTGTCGTTCACCGTCGCGGCCTCGGTGCTGGCTCCGGTCCTGCTGTACGCGCTGTTCCTGCCGGGCCACTCGGCCACCGGGGTGCGCTGGACGGTCTACGGGACCCTGCCGTTGATCGTGCTGCTGCTGACGGGTTCGCCGGCGGTCTCGGGCATACCGACCGCGGTCTTCCCCGACCACGACGTCCACTGGTTCCCGCTCCAGACGCCGGGGCTGATCACGATCCCGGCCGGATTCCTGCTCGGCCTCGTGGGCCGTCGACGCTCGCGCACGGTGCGCCAACAGCCGCGGCGCGACCGTCAGTTCGTCCAGCGAGGGTGAACGCGGCCCGGGCCGGACACCTGAGGTGGAACGGGCCGCTGAGGGGGACGCAGAGGGACACCACACCTCTTGCCGCTCTCAACTTATAGCGCACAGGGGGGCTTGCGGCAAGGCCCCCGTGGTGCCGCAGAATCTCCCGGCAAGGCCAGGGACCTGCGGAAACGGAGAATCACTCAGTGCGTTCGTGTGAGTTGGTGGACGGGTGGCGCGACGGCGCCGCCCGGGGACGGGATGCGCGCCACGGGCACCCCGGTGCGGCGTCGGCGCGACCGGGGCGCCGCCGCGCGCGGCCGTTCGGACCCGGCACTGCCGCCCGGGAACGGAGCTGACGTGATGACCCCCTTGAGCACCAGCGCCTTCGCCCTGCCCGAGCGCCTCGCCCCCAAGGCCGACCCGGCGCTGATCGCCGCCGACGAGCGGCACTTCGCGGCCGTCGCGGAGAGCCTTGAACTGGCGATCCATGAGCTGTCCGACCGTCTCGACGCCCTGCGGAGGGAGCCCGGCGGCATCGGCCGGGAGGCGATGGAGCGGGATGCCGAGATCCACCGGCTGACCGGCAGGCTGCGCGCCCTGCGACGCTTCGGCATCGACCTGTGCCTCGGCCACACCGTCGGGGCACAGGACGCGGAGCCCCTGTACATCGGACGCCTCGGCCTCACCGACAGCACGGGCCGCCGTCTGCTGACCGACTGGCGCTCACCGGCGGCCGAGCCGTTCTTCGCGGCCACCCACGCCAACCCGATGGGGCTGACGAGCCGTCGCCGCTACCGCTGGACGCGCGGCCGGATCAGCGACTACTGGGACGAGGTGTTCGCCGCCGACGGACTGGACCGGCACGCGGCGCTCGACGACCAGTCCGCCTTCATCGCCGGCCTCGGCGCCAACCGGTCGGACCGGATGCGGGACGTGCTCGCCACCATCCAGGCGGACCAGGACGCCGTCATCCGCGCCGGATCACGCGGGGCGCTCGTCGTCGACGGCGGTCCGGGTACGGGCAAGACCGTCGTCGCGCTGCACCGCTCCGCCTACCTCCTGTACGCGGACCCCCGGCTCGGCCGGAACCGCCGCGGCGGTGTCCTGTTCGTCGGCCCGCATCAGCCCTACCTGGCCTACGTCGGCGACGTCCTCCCGAGCCTCGGCGAGGAGGGCGTACAGATCTGCACCCTGCGCGACCTGGTCCCCGAGGGCGCCGCCGCGACGGCCGAGACCGACCCGGACGTCGCCCTCCTGAAGTCCTCCGCGGACATGGTCGGGGCGATCGAGAAGGCCGCCCGGTTCTACGAGACACCGCCCACCCGCGGGATGACGGTCTCGACGCCCTGGGCCGACGTCCGGCTGACCGCCGACGACTGGGCCGAGGCGTTCGAGGCACCCGGACCGGGCGTTCCGCACAACGAGGCACGGGACGAGATCTGGGAGGAACTGCTCACGATCCTGCTGGACAAGCACGACGACGACATCGCGCCCGATGTGTTCCGCGGGGCCCTGCGGCACGACGAGGAACTCGTGGGCACCCTCCACCGCGCCTGGCCGGTCGTCGAGCCGGCCGACCTCGTCGGAGACCTCTGGTCGGTGCCCGCCTACCTGCGGATGTGCGCTCCCTGGCTCGGACCCGAGGACGTACGGAAGCTGCAGCGCGCGGACCCTCATGCCTGGACCGCGTCCGACCTGCCGCTCCTGGACGCGGCCCGTCAACGGCTCGGCGACCCCGAGGCGTCCGTCCGCAGGCGGCGCCGCGAGGCCTCCGTCGCCGCCGAACGCGCGCGCCGGGCCGACGTCGTCGACAGCCTGCTGCAGAACGTCGTGATCGACGAGAGCGAGGGCGCGATGGGGATGCTGCGCGGACGGGACCTGCAGGAGACCCTGATCGACGAGGCCGCGCTGCCCGGCGCCGAGCCGGAGCCCCTCGCGGGCCCGTTCGCGCACATCGTCGTGGACGAGGCCCAGGAACTGACCGACGCGGAATGGCAGATGCTTTTGCTCCGCTGTCCCTCGCGGAGCTTCACCATCGTCGGTGACCGGGCTCAGGCGAGGCACGGATTCACCGAGTCCTGGCGGGAACGTCTCGAACGGATCGGGCTCGACCGGGTCGAGGTGGCTTCCCTGAGCATCAACTACCGCACACCGGAGGAGGTGATGGCGGAGGCCGAGCCGGTCATCCGCGCCGTGCTCCCGGACGCCAACGTGCCGACCTCCGTGCGCGCCGGCGGCCTCCCCGTCGTCCACGGATCCGTCGCCGAAAGGGACGCGATCCTCGGCGCATGGCTCGCCGCGCACGACGAGGGGGTCGCCTGTGTCATCGGAGATCCCATGTTCCGGCCGACGGCGCGGGTCCGCTCACTCACCCCGGAGCTGTCGAAGGGGCTCGAGTTCGACCTGGTCGTCCTCGTCGACCCGGACACGTTCGGAGAGGGCGTCGAGGGAGCCGTCGACCGCTACGTCGCGATGACCCGGGCCACCCGGCAACTCGTGGTCCTCACGCGTCCGTGACCCGGCCGGTCAGTACCCGGACTCGACCAGCCGTGCCAGGTTGTCCAGCGCCATGCGCGTCCCGGTCTCGTTGTCCGCGGCCGGAACCGCGTCCGGCACGCCTTCGTGCACGATGACGACCTCGGTGCCGCCGTCCACCTCGGTCAGCTGCGTGGTGATGACCATCTCGCCACGCAGCGCGGGATCCGCCGTCTCGAAGGCGAGTACCTCCACCACCCGTTCGTCGGGGACGAGTTGAGCGAAACGGCCGTGATACGTGTCGGTGCGCCCCGCCGACTTGCCGGTGGCGTCCGGTGCGTCGTAGGTGAGCGACACCCGGAACGCGCCGCCCTCGCGGGCGTCGAAGGCGTGCACCTCGGTTCGCATGTCGTGCGGCGCCCGCCACCGCGCTACCGCGTCCGCATCCAGAAGGGCCCGGTAGACGGCACCTCGGGGGGCGTTCACATGACCCGTCATTCGCGTCGTGTACACGAGGTCCAGGCTACAGAGGAGAGCCCGAGGAGGCGCGGCAGGCCGCGGTGTCGGGCGCCGCGCGCAGAGGGCCGCCGATTCCCCGGAGCCGCTTTCCCTGCCTGAGCAACACCCGGCCGTCCGGCGGGTGTTGGCCGCACCGCGAGAGGGTGCCGCTGACGGGTCCTACGCGGGAGCCGCGTCGACGCGACCTCTTGACGGCCGTGGTTCAGACCTTTAACGTCGCGGCACGTGTAGTTCACAGGTGAACTTCAAGTTCATCTACATGAACAATGCCTTCCCCCACCGTCTGCTCGGCACGACCAGACGAAAGGCCGTGATCGTCATCTTGAAGAGGCAACCACATACTCGAACGTCCGCCGCACGCAGCGGACTTGCCGTGGCGCAGCCGCTGTCGGATGCCGGCGCTCCCTTTCGGCGGCCGCAGTGACCACGGGTCGCCCCGGTGGGCCGATCCACCGCACCGCCCTCTCCTCCCGACGATCGACGAAGGACGTCAACATGACTCGTTCCAGGATTCTCGCGACGGTGACCGTCGCCGGTGTCGTCACCGCGGTGACCGTGCTCGGCACGGCAGCCGCGGGCGCGGCCGACCCGAAGGTCGCGCCCGGCGGCAACTTCGACCTGTCCGTGTGGCAATTGCAGGAGCCGGTGGGCTCTCCGGGCTCGCCGACGACGATCTCCTCGTCCCGGCTGCAGGGAGCGAGCGGCTTCCAGGACTCGTACTTCTACACCGACACGCGCGACGGCGCGATGACGTTCTGGGCACCGGAGAAGGGCGTCACCACGCCGAACTCCAACTACGCGCGCTCCGAGCTGCGGGAGATGAACCGCAGCGGCAGCGCGGCGGACTGGTCGCTCGGCGGCAGTCACCGGCTGAGCGCGACGCTGAGGGTGGTGTCGGTGACGTCCAACGTGTGCGTCGGCCAGATCCACCTCGGCTCGGGCGGCTCGTCCACGAAGCCGCTCGTGGAGCTCTACTACCGCTCCAGCGGCGACATCGTCGTCGGCACCGAGAACTCCCCGTCGGGCGGCCAGACGACCCACACGGTGGGGCACGTGTCGGTCGGCAAGACGTGGACCTACACCATCGCCGTGTCCGGCGGGAACACCATCGACCTGACCGTCAACGGCAGTACGACGCACTACCCGATACCGTCGTCGTTCTTCCCGTACAAGCAGTACTTCAAGGCGGGCTCCTACAACCAGTCCTCCTCCGACAGCACCACGAAGGGTGCGAAGGTCGGCTTCTACGGTCTGACCGTCTCGCACGGCTGACGCGTCACCCCGCACCGCGTACGCGGCCCTGTGACGACCCCGACGCCGTCGCAGGGCCCGTCCGTGTCGTCGTTCAGCGGATGCCGGCCTGCCGCGCCCGCGCGGTCACCGAGCGGGGGTCGCCGGTGAACGGGTCGCCGTGCCCGGGCAGCATGACCGTCGCCCCCAGTTCGTCGATGCGGTCCAGGGCGGCCAGCGCGGCGCGGCTGTCGTGTGTGAAGCCGCGGCACACGAGGGTGGGTCCTTCGTGGCCGGTCAGCCCGTCGTGGCTGACCAGGGCGTCGCCCGTGAAGAGCAGGCCGCGCTCCGGGAAGAAGTAGCCGGTGCTGCCCGGAGTGTGTCCCGGCAGCGCGACCGCGAGGGGAGCGCCGGGAACCTCCTCCAGCCGCCGGTCGGCGTCGAAGACGCGCACGTCGCGAACGGCGGGAGCGGTGAAGGCACCCGCGCGGGCGAGGTGCAGGGGGGCGCCGAGCGCGCCGGGCCTGCGCAGCAGGTAGGGGAGCGCGGAGCGCTCGGGTCTGGCGTGGCGCAGCGCGCTGCGCGGTCCGTCGCGCAGGATGGCCGCGTCCTTCTCGTGCACCCAGACGTCGGCGCCGGCCCGCTGGACGGTCCGGGCGAGTCCGGTGTGGTCGGGGTGGCCATGGGTCAGGAGTACGGCGCGGATCCCGGCGGGGGAGTGCCCCGCGAGGGCCAGATGGTCCCGCAGTCCCGCCAGGTGCGCGGGCAGCCCCGCGTCGATGAGGACGAGGCCGCCGGGCTCCTCGACCACGTAGAAGTTGACGACGCGGTCGCCGAGCCGGTGGACGCCCGGCGCGACCTGCTGGGCGGTGGGACGGGGCATGCGGTCCTCCGGTGGCGAGCAGCGGAACTATTTCGATACAGTCAACTGTAACGGAATGGGGAGGAGCGCGTCCGATGGTGAGCGAACCACCGCGCCGGGCCTACGACGCCGGGCGCAGGCGCGATGCCGCGCGCCGGAGCCGTGCCCAAGTGCTCGCGGCCTGCCGCGAGTTGCTGTTCCGGGACGGCTATCAGGCGACGACACTCCGTGCCGTCGCGGACCGTGCGGGCGTCTCCGTCGAGACCGTGTACAAGACGTTCGGCGGCAAGCCCGGGCTGGTGAAGGCCCTCTGGGACATCACGCTGGCCGGTGACGACGACGCCCTGGTCATGGCCGAGCGCCCCCAGCTCCAGGAGGTGTGGGCGACGCGTGACCCGCAGGTCAAGCTCCGGCGCTACGCGGCGTTCGTCCGCGGGGTGCACGAACGGCTGGCCGCGTTGTTCGCGCTGCTCGTGCAGGCCGGGCCCGCGGTGGGCGAGGTCCTGGAAGCCGGTGAACGCGAACGTCTGACCGGCGTCACCGCCTTCGTCGCCCACCTCGCCGAAGCCGGTGTCGTGCGCTCAGGGGCCGACCGGGCCCACCTCGCGGACTCCGTCTGGACCCTGACAGGGCCGGGCCCCTTCACCCGGCTCACCGCGGAGCGCGGCTGGTCCGCCGACGCCTACGAGGGCTGGCTCGCCGCGCTGCTCGTCGCGACGCTCCTGGAGCCGGCGCCCGGGCGCGACTGAGTGGGGGCGCCGGGTCCGCTTCAGCGGTGCGCGGGGGCCGGCCACTGCTTCAGCGGTGCGCGGGGGTGGGCCCGGACCTGACGTCGTGGGCCTCCGGCGATCCGCTCCGTTGGCTCACTCGGGTCGGCGCAGGCCCGCGATCAGGAGGGCGACCAGTCGTCGCGCGTCGTAGTGCGGGTCGTTGCCCGCCCCGATGCACAGGTTCCCGACGCCGCGCATCAGCTCGTACGCCTTCAGGTCCGATCGGATCTCGCCGGATTCCGCGGCCGCGTCGAGGAGCCGGCCGCACACGGGCAGGAGGCGGTCGAGGAAGTAGGTGTGCAGCCCGTCGAAGGCCGTGTTGTCCGGCTGGAGGACGGCCGCGAGGCCGTGCTTGGTGACGAGGAAGTCGACGAAGAGGTCGATCCACTGGGCCAGTGCCGCGTGCGGGGACGTGCCGTCGGCCAGAAGGGCCGGTCCCGCCTCGGCGCACGCCTCGACCTGGTGCCGGTACACGGCGATGATGAGGTCCGCCCGTGTGGGGAAGTGCCGGTAGATCGTCGCCGTCCCGACACCGGCCCGCGCGGCGACATCACGCACGGGCGCCTCCACGCCGGCCTCCGCGAAGATCGCCGCGGCCGCGTCGAGCAGGGACTCCTGGTTGCGCCGGGCGTCGGCGCGCTTGGCCCGGGGCGCCCGCCCCGCGGTCTCGTCGCTGTCGTTCATCCGTGCCGTTCCCTCCACTGCCGAACAGCGGAACGGGACATCGTTCCGGATCGGGGTTGATAAGCGGGACGCTGTTCCGTATCGTCAAACGGGACGGGGTTCCGTTTGCTCATGATGGCAGACGGCGGCCCGTCGGCCAAGCCACGCAGTGACACACGTTTCGCCGGCGATCGAGGAGTCAGATCATGCAGTACCGCACCTTGGGCCGCACCGGAGTGCAGGTCGGCTCGCTCGCGCTCGGCGCGATGAACTTCGGCCGCATCGGCCGCACCACGCAGGACGAGGCCACCGCCATCGTCGACGCAGCCCTGGAGGGCGGTATCAACCTGGTCGACACGGCCGACATGTACGGCGACGGCGAGTCGGAGGAGATGGTCGGCAAGGCCATCGCCGGCCGCCGGGACGACATCGTGCTCGCCACGAAGGCCGGCCTGCCCATGGGAGAGGACCCCAACCACCGCGGCAGTTCACGCCGTTGGCTGGCCACCGAGCTGGACAACAGCCTGCGCCGGCTCGGTGTCGACCACGTCGATCTCTACCAGATCCACCGCTGGGACCCGGAGACCGCCGACGAGGAGACGCTGTCCGCGCTGACCGACCTGCAACGCGCAGGAAAGATCAGGTACTTCGGCTCCTCGACCTTCCCCGCGCACCGTGTCGTGCAGGCGCAGTGGGCCGCGCGCGAACACCGCCTGAGCCGCTACGTCACCGAGCAGCCCAGTTACTCGATCCTGCAACGCGGTGTCGAGGCCCACGTCCTGCCCGTCACCGAGGAGTACGGGCTCGGCGTGCTCGTGTGGAGCCCGCTGGCCTCGGGCTGGCTGTCGGGGGCGGTCCGCGCGGGCCGGGAGATCACCACCAGTCGCTCGGCGGTCATGCCGCAGCGCTTCGACCTCTCCGTTCCCTCCAACAGGGCGCGCCTCGACGCCGTGGAACGGCTCGCGAAGGTCGCGGACGAGGCGGGTCTGACCCTGATCCAGCTCGCGCTGGGCTTCGTCACCGCGCACCCCGCCGTGACGAGCGCGCTCATCGGCCCCCGCACGCCGGACCACCTGCGCGCGCAGCTCGCAGCCGCGGACACCGTGCTCTCCGCCGACGTACTCGACGCGATCGACGCGATCGTGGCTCCGGGGACCGACCTCGCGGCGCACGAGAAGTTCGACACCCCGCCCGCTCTGCTCGACCCGGCGTTGCGCCGGCGCTGACGGCGCCGGGACATGGCCTGGCGACCCTGCCCCGGGTCAGTTCCGGTGCGGGGCCGCCAGGAATCGGTGGGCGGAACGTGGCTGTCAGCCGGTGTAGGCCTCCAGTTCGGACAGTTGCCCCGCCGGCCAGCCGGTGTTGCCGGTGAAGGTCACCCGGAGATAGCGGGTCGCGGTGCCGGTCAGGTTGACGGTCACGGTGTTGCCGCTCGACGGGTTGAACGTGTATCCCGCCGACGACTTCAGCGTGCTGAACGTGGAGTTGTCGGTACTGCCGAGCACGCTCAGCGTCTGGGTGCGCGTGGCCCAAGCGGTCGCCGGGGGCAGCTTGAGCACGACGCGCTTGACCGCCTTGGCGGCGCCGAGGTCGACGGTCACGGACTGCGGGAAGGCGTTGTTGGCGCTCTCCCAGTAGGTGTCCGCGTTGCCGTCCACGGCCTTGGAGGCGGGGTAGACGTCGGTGTGACTCGTCTCGGTGACCGGCCGGTTCTTGGCGAGGTTCACGGTCGGGTCCGTGGGCGGGTCGGTCGGCGGGTCCGTCGGAGGATCGGTGGGCGGGTCGGTCGGGGGCGTGGTGCCTCCGCCGGGTACGCCGCCGTTGGTCCACTGCGGGGCCGGCCAGTTGCCCGTGCAGGCCGGCGGGTCCGCGTACCAGCCGCTGTTGCCGGCGCCGCGGGTGATCACGAAGCCGGAACCGACGCAGTTGTGGATCGGGTTGGACTGGGCGATGTGCGTGGCCGTGACGTTGGTGAAGGAGGCCGTGCCCGTCGCCTGGATCTGCAGGGCGTAGGTGCCCGCCCCGTCGATCCGCACGTTCTCGAAGTGCAGCCCCTTCGTCGCCCCCTCGATGTTCATGATGGCGGCGTAGGAGCTGTCGAGGATTTCGCTGTCCGTGATGTTGATCGTCGCGTCCAGCGCTTCGTTGAGCCCGCTGAACCAGACCGCGCCGACACCGAACTGCCAGTTGTAGTCGTTGTTGCCGGTCCGGATCAGCGTGTTGCGGGCGGCCGTGGTGGTACCCGAAACGGCCGTTCCCTGACCGGAGTTGACGCCCGGATAGCGGTTGGCCACGTGCAGTCCGCCGCCGTTGGTGATGGTGTCCGCCATCACGTTGTCGGAGATGGTGATGTCCTTGCCGCCGTACGTGACGATGTTGTTGGCGAGGATCGGCAGGATCACCGTGTTGAAGGTGAACTTGTTCTTGACGTTCGGGACGCTCTCCGCCCACATCGCCAGACCGTCGTCACCCGTGTTCCGTACGAACGTGTTGGTGACCGTGGAGTTGGTGACGCCCATGTGGAAGTTCACGCCGTCCGCGGTCTGGTCCAGGATGCGGCTGTTCTTGATGGTGAAGTTGTCCATCGGGCCGTCCATCCAGGCCCCGCACTTGGTGTGCTGCATCCACACGTTGTCGACCGTGGAGTTGGACAACGCGCCACCGATGGCGTTGACCTGGTCGTCGTCGACGCGCTCGCGGATGTCCCCGAGGATGGCGAAGTCCTTGAGCGTGACGTTCTTGCTGCCGCCCTGGTTGGCGTACTTGCCGTAGACACCCACGGCCTTCGACCGGTTCACCGGGTCCCGGCCGGTGAGGACGCTGTACCAGGGACCGGCGCCGGCGAGCGTCACCTGGTCGACGACGATGTGGTCGCGCACCTGGAAGGTGCCCTGGGGGATGTACACGGTCTTGCCCTGCGCCTTGCCCGCGTCGACGGCCGCCTGGATCTTGGCGGTCGAGTCGGCCGCCCCGGTCGGGTCGGCCCCGAAGTCGGCGACGACGTCCAGCGCTCCGGACGGCTTGCCGATGGGCGCGCCCACCTGCTCGAAGTCGGCGAGGTCGATGGTGAACGTCGGTGAGTCGCTCGTGGACGACACCTGCAGCCGCACCTTGGTGCCGGCCGGCAGCGTCGAGCCGAGCAGGGTGCGGGTCTCGTCGTAGAAGTGGTGGGGGTTGGTGTCGCCGGGGTTGTTGTTGAACGGATAACCGCCGTAGTACCAGCTGTACTTGGAGGTCACCGGGATGCTCTTGAGCTGCGTGCCGTTGACCTTCAGGTCGAGGCTCGCGTCGCGGCCGGTGCCCGCGGAGTTGTCGGGCAGCGAGTAGCGGAACGACATCGCGTTGGCCGGTGCGGTCAGGGTGAACTCGACGTACTCGCCTGTCGCGTCCAGTGTCACCGCCTGCCGGCCGGACGCCTCGGAGGGGAGGTGGCCGTAGAGCCGGTCCGGTCCGATGAGGGTGCCGTTGGTGGCGGCGTATTCGGCCTCCTGTTCCTTGAACGGGACGGTTGCGCCGCGGCCGGATATGCCGACCGGGGAAGGAGCCGGCACCCCGGCCGCGACGGCGTTGGGTGCGAGGGCCACGGCCACGACCGTGCCGGCCGCGGCGAGTGCCAGCGACACGGTCGCCGCCAGTCCTCGGCGCAGGGGTCTGCCATTGGGGGATGAATTCACAGGCGTGCGTCCTCAGGGCTCGTGGGGTGAGCGGACGCAAGAAGGCTAGAAGCGACGGCAAGGGAAGTCTATGAACGTGCGCAAGATTGATACAGAGAGCCGCAAATAATCGACGAACAGGAGGGTGGGCCGCGTGAGGCACGCGCTCGGAGGCGCGGGCCCGGCGTCATGACCGGTGCTGCGCCGCGGGCCGAGGCACCCCGTCAACTGCTCCCCGCCCCCGTCGACCGCGCGGGGCGCCCGCGGCCGGACGGGGGAACGCGTGCTCGTCCCCGCCCGGCGGGAGCCGAAAAACCGCATGCCCCTGCTCAGCCCCCGTTGCTAGCATCGCCGACATGATCACGCCTTCGTCCCAGCACCGGATGACGCCCCGCACACGGGGCTGCTGAGCACGGACGCGTACCGCATTCCGAGGCCCCGGGACGGGGCCCCGACGTGCGTCGCGGATCGGCCCCCACCCCGGTAGGAGGACCGATGACCGCATCACGCCACTACGTCACGACGACCATCCCGTACGTCAACTCGCGCCCCCACCTGGGCTTCGCCCTGGAACTCGTCCAGGCGGACACCCTGGCCCGGCACTGGCGCCGGAGAGGGAGCGAGGTCCGCCTCGTCGGCGGCACCGACGACAACTCCCTCAAGAACGTCCTCGCCGCCGAGGCCGAGGGCCTAGACGTGCAGGTGCTGGTCGACCGCAACGCCGACGCCTTCGCCGTCCTGCGCGATCCGCTCGACCTCACCCTGGACGACTTCATCCGCACCAGCAGCGACCCCCGCCACCGGGTCGGGGTGGAACGGCTGTGGCGCCGCTGCGCCGCCGCGGGCGATCTGTACCGCAAGGAGTACGAGGGCCTGTACTGCGTCGGCTGCGAGCAGTTCTACACGCCCGGCGAACTGGTCGGGGGCCGCTGCGCCGAGCACGGCACCGAACCCCGGCCCGTCGCCGAGGAGAACTGGTTCTTCCGTCTCTCGCGCTACGCCGATCGGCTCCACGACCTGATCACGGACGGAGTGCTGCGCGTCGAACCCGCCGCCCGGCGCAACGAGGTCCTCGCCCTGATCGAGAGCGGGCTGCACGACTTCTCCGTCTCCCGATCCCAGGTCCGCGCCCGTGGCTGGGGCATCCCCGTGCCCGACGACCCGGCCCAGGTCGTCTACGTCTGGTGGGACGCCCTCGGCAACTACGTCACCAGCCTCGGCTACGGCACCGGCGAGGCCGCGTACGAGCGGTGGTGGGCGGGCGACGGACGCCGCGTCCACCTGGTGGGCAAGGGCGTCGTGCGCTTCCACGCCGTGTACTGGCCGGCGATCCTGCTGTCGGCGGGACTGCCGCTGCCCACGGACATCCTGGTCCACGACTACCTCACGGTCGGCGGCCGCAAGATCAGCAAATCCGGGCCGGACACCGTCGACCCGGTCGCGCTCACCGACGCGTACGGCACCGACGCCGTCCGGTGGTGGCTGCTGCGGGACGTGCCCCGCGTCGGAGACGCCGACTTCACTCCGGAACGGCTGACCGCCCGTGCCGACGCGGACTTCGCCGGCGGGCTGGGCAACCTCGTCCACCGAGTCGTGACCATGGTCCACCGGTACCGTGCGGGCACGGTCCCCGCTGCCGGCGGAGCCGAGCCCGCGGTGGCGTTCCTGGAGGACGTGTGCCGAGGAGTCCCCGGCCGGATCGACGCCGCCCTGGAGGACTACGACTTCCGCGGGGCCGTGCGCGCCGCGTGGGAGATCGTGGAAGCCGCCAACCGCTGCGTCGACACCACGCGCCCGTGGGAACTGGCGCGCGCCGAGGGGCGCGGAGACGGTGCGGCGGGCCGGCGCTTGGACGACGTCCTCGCCGCGCTCGTGACGGCGTGCCGTCTGCTCGCCGACGAACTCTCCCCGTTCGTCCCCGGCGCCGCCGCACGGATCTCCGAACAGGTCGGGCCCACCGCGAACGGCACGCTCCCGCCCGCGGCACCACTCTTCACCCCGCTCCGCGCGGGCGGGTAGTCGGGGGCGAACCGCCAGGTGCCGGAGGACAACTGCGCCTTCGCTGCCCGGACTTGCCCGGCCGGTGCGCCGCGCGTTCCGCGGCGGGAGCGCCGCGGAACAGGGGTCAGCGGCCCTTGCGCACTCGGGCCGCCGCTCGGGCCTCCGCCGCCTTCCGGGCGTCGGCGGCCTTACGGGTCTCCTTCGTCGGGCGTCCCGGCCGGGTGCCCATGCCGCGAAACGGCGCGTTGCCGGCCTTCGGCGGGGTGGGCGGACGCTTCGCGCCGGTGATCTCGGACAGCGCGGCCTCTCCCGAGCGGACCTGGGTGACCGTCGGCCGGATCCCGGCGTCGGACATCATCCGGTTCACGTCGCGGCGCTGGTTCTGCGTGACCAGGGTGACCACCCGCCCCGACTCGCCGGCACGGGCGGTGCGCCCGCCCCGGTGCAGGTAGTCCTTGGCGTCGGCAGGAGGGTCGACATTGACCACGAGGTCCAGGTCGTCGATGTGGATGCCGCGTGCCGCGACGTTGGTGGCGACCAGGACGGTGATCTCACCGTCCTTGAACTGGCCGAGCGTGTGCATGCGCTGCGGCTGCGACTTCCCGCTGTGCAGGGCGGAGGCCCGGATGCCGCTCGCCCGCAGGTGACGGGTGAACTGGTCCACGCCGGTCTTGGTGTCCAGGAACATCAGCACCCGGCCGTCCCGTGCGGCGATCTCGGTCGCCGTCGCGTACCTGTCGGCGCCGTGGATGTTCAGCACGTGGTGTTCCATCGTGGTGACCGAGGCCGCCATCGTGTCGACGGAGGCGAGGACGGGGTCGTGCAGGTGCTCGCGGACGAGCTGGTCGACATTGCGGTCGAGGGTGGCCGAGAACAGCAGACGCTGCCCGTCCGGGCGCACCTGGTCCAGGAGCTCCGACACCTGCGGCAGGAACCCCAGGTCGCACATCTGGTCGGCCTCGTCCAGCACCGCGATCCGCACCTGGTTGAGCAGGCAGTCCCGGCGTGAGACCAGGTCCGTGAGGCGGCCGGGTGTCGCGATGAGCACCTCGACGCCGGAGCGCAGCTCCGCCGTCTGCCGGTTGATGGACAGGCCGCCGACCACGGTCGTCAGGCGCAGGTCCAGCGCCCGCGCGTACGGTGCGAGGGCGTCGCTCACCTGCTGTGCGAGTTCCCGCGTGGGAACCAGCACCAGCGCCAGCGGCCGCTTGGACTCCGCCCGCCGTCCCGCCGTCCGGGCGAGCAGGGCCAGCCCGAAGGCCAGCGTCTTGCCGGAACCGGTGCGCGCCCGGCCGAGTACGTCCCGCCCGGCGAGCGCGTTCGGAAGGGTCGCGGCCTGGACCGGGAACGGCTCCGTCACCCCGAGGCCGGTCAGCGTCGTCAGCAGCTCCGGCGGCAGCCCGAGCTCGTCGAAGGACGTGACCGGCGGCAGGCCGGGGGAGACCGTCTGCGGCATGGCGACCTCGCCCTGCGGCGCTGCCGGCCGCTGCTCGCCGGTGCGGTGCCGTCCAGAAGCCGGAGGCTTCGCGTTCATGGGGAACCTTCCTCAGTCCGACGCCCGAAACACTCCGGGGCCCGTACCCCTGGGTACGGGCCCCGGCGACGTCGAAGCGTGAAGGCCATTTTACCAGCGGACGACCCGGCGCTTCCCGGGCCGGTCACGCGCGGGACATCGCCCCCGCCCGTCCGGGCCGTGCCCTCCGGCGCAGCCCGGTTCGAGGATGGGACGGCCCCCCGAACGCCGTCCTCCCGTGTGCGCCGAACGGCGGCGCAGCGGACGCCGAGCGGCGCCGGCCCGTGGTGCAATCCGGGCAAGGACGCCATACCCACCCGCCCTTTCTCGATGAGGCGGCCGGATGTGACCTTCTCCATTGCGGGCGGCGGGCCGAGGCGGCGAGTGTCTGCCGGAACGGGTCCCCGAAGAACTGTTATCCGGGGCCCTGGGGGCGGTCTCCCATGTGACGGCAGCATCGTTCGGAGTCGAGGACAGGGAAGTTTTCATGAGGAGACAGCAAGGGGTGGACCCGGCGGCACTGGTCACTGCCGCCCGAGCGGGCGACTCGGAGGCCCAGGACGCCTTGGTCGGGGCCTATCTCCCGTTGGTCTACAACGTCGTCGGACGCGCGCTGAACGGCTCGGTCGACGTGGACGACGTCGTGCAGAACACCATGCTCCGCGCCCTGGACGGCCTCGACGGTCTGCGTACTCCGGAGAACTTCCGCTCCTGGCTCGTGGCGATCGCGATGAACCAGGTGCGCGCCCACTGGCAGGACCGCCAGCTCGCCCCCGGCGGCGTCGAGGAGGCCGAGCACCTCGCGGACCCGGGCGCCGATTTCGTGGACCTGACCATGTGGCAGCTCCAGCTGTCCGGCCAGCGCCGGGAGACCGCGCTCGCAACGCGCTGGCTGGAACCCGACGACCGGGCGGCGCTTTCCCTGTGGTGGCTGGAGTGCGCCGGAGAACTGACCCGCGCCGAGGTCGCCGAGGCGCTGGAGTTGTCCCCGCAGCACGCGGCGGTGCAGGTCCAGCGCATGAAGGCACAGTTGGAGACGGCACGCGTGGTCGTACGGGCCCTCGACGCGCAGCCGCCCTGTCCGGAGCTGCACGGGCTGCTCGGCTCCTGGAACGGCCGGCCCTCGGCGCTGTGGCGCAAGCGAATAGCCCGGCACGCGCGGGGCTGCGTCCGCTGTTCGGGACTCTGGAACGGACTGATGCCCGCCGAGGGACTGCTGGCCGGCCTGGCCTTGATCGCGGCGTCCCCCGGACTGATCGCGGTGCTGCGGCCCGGCCCGGACGGCATGGTCGCCGCCGGATCGGCGTCCCGGCTGCGGGACGCCGGCGGCTCGCCTGCCGGTGGCGCCGGGCACCGAGCCCCTCGCGGCGGATCGGCGTCCCGCCTGGAAGCGCGCCGGCGCCGGCGCGTAAGGCGCCGGGCCGTCGGCGGCGCAGTCGTCGCCGCGTGCGTGGCGGGCGGGGGACTGTGGTACTTCGCGATCGACTCCGGGACGTCGAACGGGGGAGCCACCGCGGCGCGTACCGCGGGCGACCCCGTCATGGACCTCTCGGCGCCGGGCGCCGACGGCGTCCCGGCCTCGCCCTCCGCGTCGGCGTCCTCCTCCTCGTCCCCGTCGCCCTCCGCGTCGAAGTCGGCGAAGCCGAAGGCGACGAAGGCGCCCCGTCACGCGGAGCCGAGTACGCCCGCCTCGACATCCGCGGCGCCCGCGACCCGGACGGTCTCCGCCGCGCCCCGGTCGCAGGCGGCCCCGTCGGGCACGGTGGCCCAGGTGGTCGCGCTGGTGAACAAGGAACGCGCCGCCGCCGGCTGCGGCCCGCTCACCGAGAACGCGGACCTGGAGCAGGCCGCGCTGGACCACTCCGAGGACATGGCCGCCCGCGACTTCTTCGACCACAGCAACCCCGACGGCGAGGACCCCGGCGAGCGCATCACCGCCGCGGGCTACCGCTGGTCCACGTACGGCGAGAACATCGCCCGGGGCCAGCAGACCCCGGAGTCGGTGATGGACTCCTGGATGAACAGCCCGGGTCACCGCGCGAACATCCTGAACTGCTCGTTCAAGAACATCGGTGTCGGCGTGCACAAGGGCTCGGGCGGCCCGTGGTGGACCCAGGACTTCGGCGCCAAGATGTGAGGGTGTCTCCGTAGGCCGGCCGTGACCGGGCGCGTCCTCTCGTCAGGGGACGCGCCACGCGGGCTCGAGGCGGTCGAGGAGGGCGTGGAAGGCCGCTTCGGCCCGATCCCAGTCGCCGTCGGCCAGCGGTGCGATGAGCAGGCCGAGACACGCGTCCACCAGGAGGTCGGCCTCCGCGCCTGCTCGCGCCTCGGCCATGCCGAGGTCCCGGAAGGCGGAGGCGAGCAGCGCGGTCCACTCGGCGAGCACGTCGCGCATGACGCGGCCGTACCGGTCCGAGTGGAGCAGGCTGGCGGCCATGATCTCCAGGTACAGGGGGAGCGCGGCGCGCAGGCCGGGACTGCTGAACCGGCGCCAGATCTCCTCCATGAAGCGGCGGACCCGGGCCGGGTCCCCTGGGGAGCCCGCGCACGCGAGCAGCTCCCGGGCCTGCCGGAGAGGCCGTCGCTCGTCGAGCGCGAGGGCCTCGGCGACCATGCGCTCCTTCGTCCCGAAGTAGTAGAGCAGCATGCGGTCACTGGTGCCCAGGGCCCGCGCGAGGGGACGCAGGGAGAGATCCGCCAGACCGTTGCGGACCACGTATTCCCGGACCCGGTCCAGAAGGTCTCGCCGTTTTGCCTGGTCAGGAGGGCGCGGCATGAGGATTCCCGGAGATCTGGAAGAGGGGGCCTAACGTTTTCCGTATGTCTGGTTAAATACTGTTGATACGAATATTTACCGTAGCGGGCGCTACATGTATATCCGTAGACGTGGCACAGGCCACGCGCAGGCGTCCTCCGCTTCATCCCGGCTCCGCCGGCGGTGGACCTCCGCGGCCCGGGTGGCCGCGGTAGCCAGCAGTTCAGAAGGGACTGATTCTCATGGCCCCCTGGGCCATCGGCCCCGCGACGGTCGCCCGTCGCGGACGCTTCGGCCGGTTCTCCCGTCTCCGATCCCAGGAGACGGTCGGTGAGAGCGGAGGGGCACCCGCACAGGATCCGGACCGGACCGCGAAGGCGCGGCCGAGTTCGTGGATCACCCGGAACCAGGCGCTCTGGTCCCGCACCCTGGAACCGCTCCGCCCCCTCGACGCCCCGCGCGGCTGCGCCACCGCCTGGGACGCCTCCTGGCCCCTGCCGCGCGAGCTGACCTCGGCCGGCCGGGCCCGCCGCCTGGTGACGGCGCAGCTGAACGACTGGAAACTGGAAGACCTCACCGACACCGCCGAGCTGCTGGTGAGCGAGCTCGTCACCAACGCACTGCGCCACACACGCGGCCCCCTGCGGCTGAACCTGTGCGCACGTGGCCCGCACCTGCGGTGCGAGGTGGAGGACACCGACCCCACCGGCCCCGTGCGCCGCGTCGTCGACGCCGACGCGGAAAGCGGCCGGGGCACGGAGCTGCTCGACCTCCTCGCCGAATCCTGGGGGAGCACGCGCACCGCCACCGGCAAGACCATGTGGTTCCAGATGCCGATGCAGACCCCGTGACACTTCGGACACAGCCCGTGAAGCGGGCCACCGTCGCGACCGTGCCGCTCACCCGGCGGTGGCGATCACCCGTGTCGTGAGGAAGTCCAGCAGCGCGGAGTTGAACCGCTCCGGCTGCTCGGCGCCCGGCAGATGGCCGGCGCCGTCGATGACGGTCAGCACCGCGTGCGGGGCGAGGGCACGGAGGGCCGCGGCGTCGGCGACCGGTGTGTACACGTCGTCGGCTCCGACGACGATCAGGACCGGGGACCGGACGGTGGCGAGCGTGTCGCGGTAGTCCGGCCGTTCGGCCCGGCCGCGCAGAGCCGCCGCGGCGCCCCGGGGATCGGTGGAACGCATCATGGCGAGCACGCGCGCGGCCACCTCGGGCATCGCGGTGACGTTGTACTCGGCGAGCATCTTGCCGATGACCTCGCCCGCGTAGCCGTCCATGCCCTCGGCCAGGAGCCGGTCGGCCATCCTGTTGCGGACAGCCTTTCCCTCCTCCGTCTCGGCCGGCGCCGAGGTGTCCGACAGCACCAGGGCGCGTACCCGGCCGGCGTGACTCCGCTGCATCTCCATGGCGATCTGGCCGCCCATCGACACTCCGCCGACCACGGCCCGGCCGATGTCCAGGTGGTCGAGCAGCCCCACGAGGTCGTCGGCGAAGGAGTCGAGGCGCACGGATCCCTCTTCGACCCCGCTGTCGCCGTAGCCGCGAAGGTCCGGGGTGACGACACGGTGTCCGGCCGCGACGAGGGCGGCCACCTGGGGTGCCCACAGGGTGCGGTTGAAGGGGTGCCCGTGGATCAGCAGCACGGGGCATCCGGCGGCCGGGCCGGAGTCGTCGTAGTGGATCGTCGTGCCGCGCAGCGCCAGTGAGGTCATGGGGCGCACCCTAGTCTCAAGATCGTCCCGCCCCAAGGTCGTCCCGTGGTCCCCAGGCCGCCGACGGGCGGGCAGTGTGGAGGACGGGACGGAGCGAGGCCGGTGCACCGGGGGCCGGGGTGACCGGGTGTGGGGTCCTTCGCTACCGGCCGCCGGGCCGGCGGGTGTCGTAGGAGGCGAAGAGGTCCTGGTGATCGGTGTCGGCGGGGGAGCCGGGGCCCGTTCCGCCGGTGGACCCGGAGCGACCGCGGGCGGACTTGTCCCACTCGCCCTGGCCGAGGATCAGGACCGGATCGAACATGACGATGGCACCGGCGAGGATGAGGAAGATGACCGGGCCGATCAGCATGGGGAGCAGGAGCGAGGCGCCGGACTGGCCGTTCGCGACCTGCGTGGACGTGCTGTGCAGGTGGACGCTCACCGCGGCCATGCCCGTGTAGTGCATGCCGGTGACCGCCAGTCCCATGACGAGGCTGGCCCCGAGGGATCGCAGGAAGCCCTGTACGGAGACGGCGGCCCACAGCGCCGCTGTCGCCGCCACCAGAGCGACGATCAGGGACAGCGCCACGGTGACCGTGTCGTAGTGGAGGTCGCCGTTGAGCTGCATGGCGAACATGCCGAGGTAGTGCATGGTCGCGACGCCCACGCCGGTGATGCCGCCGCCCACCGCAAGGGAGGCCCGCGTGGGCCCGTGACTGCCGACGATGAAGACGCCCGCCGAGACCACGACGATCGCCACGGCCAGGCTGAGGAGGGTCAGCGGTATGTCGTAGGTGATGGATGTCTGCTGTACGGAGAAACCGGTCATGGCGATGAAGTGCATGGTCCAGATCCCGCAGCCGAGCGAGGCGGCTCCGAGTGCGAGCCAGCCCGCCCGCCAGCCGGGCTCGTGGTGGATCGTGCGGACCACGCAGCGCAGTCCGAGTGCCGATCCCACGCAGGCCATGACGAAGGCCGCCACCGGTGTGACGAGCCCGTAGCTGAAGCCGTCGATCGTGCCGTTCATCCGCTCCCTGATCCTTTTTGCCTATGAGGAAGGACATTGAGCCCTTTTTCCGCCACTGTCAGCAAGGTCTTACCGGCGGTAGTTATTGAAACCTGCACGATCGTTATCGGGTCGGCGTCGGAGCGACGGTCGCCTCGGGACGTCCGGTGAGGTCCGGAAGGGCTGCTCCCGGGCCCGGACGGGGAATTTCGCGCGGCTCCGGGGCCTTGTGCAGAGGCGTGGCCGTGTCGTCGCGGCGGTGGGGGAGAGTGACCGCCGGGGGTGAGTGCGACGGCAGCTGTGCGAGCCTGACGGAAAGACCGAAGAAGGGTGTGTGCGATGAGCCGGAACGAGGAGAAGGCCCTGCTGGCGGGCGGCTGCTTCTGGGGCGTGGAGGAGCTGATCAGGACGTTCCCGGGCGTCCTGGCCACCCGCGTGGGATACAGCGGAGGCGATGTCCCGAACGCGACGTACCGGAACCACGGCACGCACGCCGAGGCGATCGAGATCACCTTCGATCCCACGAAGACCGACTACCGGACGATCCTGGAGTACTTCTTCCAGATCCACGACCCGTCCACGAAGAACCGGCAGGGCAACGACATCGGTCTCAGCTACCGGTCCGCGATCTACTACTTCGACGACGAGCAGAAGCGCGTCGCCGAGGACACCATCGCCGACGTCGACGCCTCCGGTCTGTGGCCGGGCAAGGTCGTGACGGAGGTCGTGCCGGCCGGTCCGTTCTGGGAGGCGGAGCCGGAGCACCAGGACTACCTCCAGCGCTACCCCGACGGATACACCTGCCACTTCGTCCGCCCGAACTGGCGGCTGCCGAAGCGCGCGCAGGCCTGAGTCGAACCGAAGCCCCCGTACCGGCACGTATGCCGGTACGGGGGCTTCTCGCTGTTCAGGGGCGTCCGTTCGTCTCCCCCGCGGACTTTTTATCCGGCCGCCTGCGTACCGGCGAGGGTGTGGACGAGCGCGGCCAGCCCCTGCGTGTAGATGCCGTGGAACAGGGTCACCGCGTCGGCGTCGCCGATGCCGTCGGGCGCGAAGGAGCCGGACCACTCCACGCGGGCCGTACCCGGCTCGGCCGTCTCGTGGACCGTGAGCGTCGAGCGGTAGCCGGTGACCGGGAACGGGGCCTCGAGGATGGAGTAGCTGTAGGTACGGCGCTCGTCGTCGAAGGCCTGGAGGCGTTCGACGATCACCTCACCGTCCTCGTTCTCCAGGCGGCGCACCCGTCCGCCCTCGCTCACCTCGCTGACGGGGATGTAGGGAAGCCAGTCGGGCAGTGAGCCGAAGCCGCCGACGAGCTGCCAGACGCGCTCGGGCGAGGCGTCGATGTCGACGGACGCGATGGTCGTGGCCACGGGGGTCTCTCCTTCGAAGGATGGGGGATGCGGGGGATGTGACGTGGGTCAGGCGGCGGTGACGGGCACGGGGGCGTCCTGGGCTATCAGCCGCTCCTCGCGCAGTTCGGTCCAGAACCCGGCCGGAACGCTCTCGCCGAGAGCGGCCACGTCCTCGGCGATGCGGCTCGGCCTGGTCGCGCCCGGGATCGCGGCGACCGTCGCCGGGTGGGCGAGGGAGAACTGCAGCGCGGCGGCCTTGATGCCGACGCCGTGCCGCTGGGTCACCGCCTTGATCCGCTCCACCCTGTCGACGATGTGCGCGGGCGCCTGCTGGTACTCGAAGTGCGCTCCGCCGGCGAGGATGCCCGAGCTGTACGGGCCGCCGACCACGACGTCGACGCCCTGCGCCGCGGCGGACGGCAGCAGACGCTGGAGGGCACGGTCGTGGTCGAGCAGCGTGTACCGCCCGGCCAGCAGGAACGCGTCGGGCTTCGGCTCGTCCAGGTCCAGGGTGAGCTCCAGCGGCTCCACCCGGTTCACGCCCAGGCCCCAGGCCTTGATGACCCCTTCCTCGCGCAGCTTCTGCAGGACCCGGAAGGCGCCGGTACGGGCACTCTCGTACGCCGCGAGCCACTCGTCCCCGTAGAAGTCCTGGGCTACGTCGTGCACCCACACGATGTCGAGGCGGTCGGTCCGCAGGCGCTTCAGGCTGTCCTCGATGGACCGCAGGGTGGCGTCGGCGGAGTAGTCGTTGACCATCTTGTTGGGGCGGCCGTGCTCGAAGAGGCCGCCCTTCTCGCCGAGGTCACGGGCCGCCGGGTCCTCGGTCTCGTCGAGGATCACGCGGCCGACCTTCGTGCTGAGGACGAAGTCCTCGCGCGGGTGCCGCGACAGCACCTCGCCGAGCCGGATCTCGGAAAGGCCCGCCCCGTAGAAGGGTGCCGTGTCGAAATAGCGGATGCCCTGGTCCCAGGCCGCCTCGACGGTGGCCGCCGCCTCCTCGTCGGGGATGGCGCGGAACATGTTGCCGAGCGGCGCGGTGCCGAATCCGAGCGCTCCGGGCAGAAGGGACGTGATGCTCATGAAGGAATCCTCGCGATGGTGGTTCGGACGGATAAAGGGCCGGATGGTCGATCCGTCGGCCTTGCGTGTTCGAGGTTAGGATCCCTACATGAGACTGTCCAAGACTTGCTCGGACACACTTGAGTCCTCCGAGGTCCTACATGCTTGACCTGCGACAACTTCGCTATTTCGTCGCCGTCGCCGAGGCCGAACACGTCGGCCGCGCCGCCGAGCGGCTGCACATCTCCCAGTCGCCGCTCAGCCGGCAGATCGCCCAGCTGGAGAAGAACCTGGGGCTCACCCTGTTCGAACGCAGCCAGCAGCGCATCCGGCTCACCTCCGACGGCCGGGTCTTCCTGACCGAGGCGCGCGCCCTGCTGCGGCACGCGGACCGCCTGGAGAACCTCGGCCGGCGCCTCGGCCGGGGCGAGGAGGGCGGCCTGTGCATCGGCTACGTCGCCGACGCCATGCACACCGGCGTCCTGCCCTCCGCGCTGCGAACCCTGCGCGAACACCGCCCCGGCATCCATGTCGCGCTCTACGACCAGGAGTCGGCCGCGCAGTTCGAGGGCCTGCGCCAGCGCAGCCTGGACATCGCGCTCGTCCGCACCCCGCCCGGCGACGACGACCCGGACCTGGACGCGGCCCCCCTGCTCCGGGATCCGCTGCTCCTCGTCCTGCCCGCGGAGCACCCCCTCGCGCGGCAGGAGGAGCTGACCCCGGCGGCGCTCGACGGCCTGCCGTGGATCGCGGTCGGCGACGCCCAGGACCCGGCGTGGCGCGACACCTTCGTCGCGTCGTGCGTCGCCTCCGGTTTCGCCCCGGACATCAGGCTCGACGCGGCCGATCCCCTCACCGCGCTCGGCCTGGTCGCCTCCGGCCTCGGTCTCGCGCTCATCCAGCGGAGCATGGTCCGCGCCACCTCCGACGCGGTCGCCGTCCGTGAACTCCCCTGGTACGAAGGGTCCATTCAGCTGTGGGCCGCCTGGCACCGCGTCGACCTGCGGCCCGTCGTGGCGGAGTTCCGCTCGACGGTCCTCGCGGATCGCGGCGCCGCACGGACCGGGACGACGACCTGATCCCGACGTGCCCCCGACACGCGGACGGGCACGCTCAGGGAGTGACGATGGGGAACTGGGGGTCCGGACTGTCGAGCAGACCCACGAGCGTGGCGAAGACCTGGGGATCACCCTGGACCTGTACGCCGTCCATCCCCTGGCCCGCGAGGAGGGCGAGCAGCTGCGGCTTCGTCATGGTCAGGGTGAGACCGGCCGACGGCGCCGCGTCCGCCTCCCCGGTCGCGGTCTCGGCAGCGCGGTACGTCAGCGCCCCGTTCGACAGCTGGATCCGCCAGGTGCGCCCCTCGTCGGTCAGGTGCCACGTCATGGTGAGCTTCTCGTCCCAGGCGCGCGGACCGTCGACGCGGATGGCGAGGGAGTCGATGAGCATGTCGACGGTCAGCGCCATCGCCATCTCGGGGTTCGTCGTCTCCAGCGCGGTGCGCGCGACGCTGCCCCGCAGTTCCTGCGCGCCCATCAGGTAGAAGTTCCGCCACGGCCCGTTCTCGCAGCCGTGACCGAGCCGCTCGTACACCTCCGCGAGTGCCTGTCTGGCGTCCGGGTCGTCGGGTGCGGCGAAGACCGCGTGTCCGAGGAGCGTCGCGGCGAACCGCAGGTCGCCCGCCACGGCGTACTCCCGGCCCTTGGCGACGAGTGCGGGGACACCGCCGTAGTCGGCGGCGAAGCGCTGGGCCAGCTCGGTCGGCGGGTGCTCCCACAGGTGCGCGGGATTCCCGTCGAACCAGCCCATGTAGCGCTGGTAGACGGCCTTGGCGTTGTGGCTGACGGAACCGTAGTAGCCGCGGTTGGCCCACCGGTTCGCGACGGCCGGGGGAAGCTCGATCCGCTCGGCGATCTCGGTCCCGGTCAGCCCTTGGTTGGTCATGCGCAGGGTCTGGTCGTGCAGATAGGCCCACATGTCGCGCTGCCCGGCGAGGTGTTCGACGATCCGCTCGCGGCCCCAGGTCGGCCAGTGGTGGGAGGCGAACGCGACGTCGGCCCGGTCGGCGAAGAGGGCGATCGTCTCGTTCAGGTAGTGCGCCCAGATCCGGGTGTCCCGGACGACCGCGCCGCGCAGGGTCAGGATGTTGTGCATGTTGTGCGTCGCGTTCTCCGCCATGCACAGGGCCCGCCGGTCGGGGAAGAAGAAGTTCATCTCCGAGGGCGCCTCGGTGTTCGGCGTCATCTGGAAGACGATCCGCACACCGTCCACGCTCTCCTCCTGACCGGTGTGCGTGATGTCGAGAGTCGGCGGTACGAGGGTGATGGTGCCCTTCGACGTCGTCATGCCCAGCCCGGCGCCGATCTGCCCCGCGGGCCCCTTGTCCAGTTCGGCGCCGTACATGTAGACGGCCCGGCGGGACATCGCGCCGCCCGCGTACACGTTCTCCGCGACGGCGTGCTCCAGGAACCCGGCGGGGGCGATCACCGGCACCGGCGCGTGGCCGTGCGGCAGGACCCCGCGCGAGCCGCCGAAGTGGTCGCCGTGCGAGTGCGTGTAGATCAGCCCCGTGACCGGGCGCTCGCCCCGGTGTTCGCGGTACAGCGCCAGCGCGGCGGCCGCGGTCTCGGCCGAGATCAGCGGATCGATGACGACGACCCCCGTGTCGCCCTCCACCAGCGTCATGTTCGACAGGTCCAGGTTCCGGACCTGGTAGATGCCTTCGGTCACCTCGAAGAGCCCCTGCTTGTTGCACAGCCGGCCCTGCCGCCACAGGCTCGGGTGCGCGGTGTCCGGACACTCCGCGTCCAGGAACGCGTACGCGTCGCCGTCCCACACCACCCGGCCGTCCTCGGCACGGATGACCGCCGGTTCCAGCGCGGCGACGAAACCCCGCTCCGCGTCGTCGAAGTCGGAGCTGTCGGCATATTCGAGAGTGCTCATACGGCATGAATAACTCGGGCGAGCATCGATCCAAACAAACCGTCCCACCGCTCCGGGCCCGTGCGTTCGGTGCCGGCCGACGCGGTCCGTACGGCTGTGCGACCGCTCCACCCGAAGAGCAACGCGAGGGTCCCCGCGAGCATCCGGGCCTGACCTGCCGGTACGGTGCCTACCTGCGGCGTACCTCAACCGGCTCGCGGCAGTGGACATTCGACGGGGAGCAGGACACCGGATGAGCGCACGTTTCCAGGAACTCGACTGGCAGCCCACCCCGATGGGCGAGATCAGCCTCCGTCGCCGACGCGACCCCTCGTCGGGGGAGGACGTCTACGAGGTGAAGCTCGGCGACGAGTACCTGATGTCCAGCCTCTTCACCGAGGGCGAGGTCGAACTGACCCGGCTCGGCCTGGCGGAGCTGGCGGAGGGTCCGTTCGACGTCGTCGTGGGCGGCCTCGGCCTCGGCTACACCGCCCGGACGGCGCTGGACGACCAACGGGTGCGTTCTCTGGTCGTCGTCGACGCCCTGCCGCAAGTGATCGACTGGCACCGGCGCGGACTCGTACCCCTCGGCACGGGACTGTCGACGGACCCGCGCTGCCGCCTGGTGCGCGGCGACTTCTTCGCCATGGTCACCGGCGGTACGGCGACTGACGGTCCCGAGGCTCCGGGAGAAGCGGGTTCCGCGGACGACGCGGCCGCCGGGGTCGACGCCACTCCTCGTGGGCTGGATCCGGAGAACCCGGGCCGCCGGTTCCACGCGATCCTGCTCGACGTCGACCACTCGCCCCGCCACGTGCTGCACCCCAGCCACGCCGCGCTCTACGGCGTGCCCGGTCTGACGGCCCTCGCTGGCCTGTTGCATCCCGGCGGCGTGTTCGCGCTGTGGTCGAACGACCCGCCGGACGAGGAGTTCGGCGCTGTCCTCGCCCAGGTCTTCACGGACACCGCCGCCCACGTGGTCGACTTCGACAACCCGCTCCAGGGCGGAACCGCGGCCAACACGGTGTACGTCGCCCGTCGGCGCCGCGACTGACGGCCGATCCGGCAGGCGGCCGGGCCCGACGCCCGCGCGCCTCTCCAGGAACGCGCGGGCACCCGGCCTACCGGGCCGGCGGGGCGAACTCGGGCTGGTCCAGCAGGCGCAGCCAGCTTCCGTCCGGCTGACGGCGGACGACCTGCGCCCGCGCACCGGCCCCGTCCCTCGGCGGCGTCGAGGTCAGCGCGATGTCTCCGCTGACCAGCGTCGGCAGCGGCGGCTCGGGCTCGAAGCGCGGGCCACCGGCGAGCACCTTCTCCCACAGCGCGCGGATCGCCTCGCGTCCCACCGTGAACTCGCCGGGCGGGTGGGCCATCACCGCGTCCTCCTCGTACAGGGCCGCGACTCCCGCTGCGTCACCGGCGTTGGACCGTTCGACGAACAGCCGGGTGAGGTCCTCGGGCCGCAGGGCCTTCGCATGCTTCGACATGGGGGTTCTCCGCTCTCGTGGCGTCCGGTGTCCCTCCAGCGTCGTCCTCCGGCGATCAGAAGTCCAACAGATGGATGTGATCGGAGCTAGAATTACGAGTCATGGATCTGAGGCAGCTGGAGTACTTCGTCGCGGTCGCCGAGGAGCAGAACTTCACGCGGGCGGCCGAGCGCGTCCACATCAGCCAGTCCGGAGTGAGCGCCCAGGTCCGCCGGCTCGAGCGTGAACTCGGCGCGGACCTCTTCGACCGCTCGGGACGCACCGCCACCCTCACCGTCGCGGGAAAGGCCGCGCTCGGACCCGCCCGCGCGGCACTCGCGGCGGCCGAGGCCGTCGGCCAGGCCGTGGGGCAGGTGACCGGGCTCATCCGGGGCCGGCTCACGGTCGGCATGGTCACCGGCTGCACGATCGCCCCGCTCTTCGACGCCCTCGCCGCCTTCCACCAGGCCCATCCCGGCGTCGACATCTCCCTCGTGGAGGACACCTCCGACCGACTGGTCGAGCGGGTGCGAGCCGGCGTCGTCGATCTCGCCCTGGTCGGCACCGCGACCGCCGTCTCCGACGGCCTGGACACGTCGACCATCATCAGTGAGCGGCTCGTCGTGGCCGTCCCGCATGGACATCCGCTCGCGGAGCGGCGACGCGTGAAGCTGCGGGACCTGGCCACCCACCCCATCGTGTGCATGCCGGTCGGCACGGGCCTCCGTACGGTCCTCGACCGCGCCTGCGCGGCGCAGGGCCTCCAGCCGGTGATCGCGCTCCAGGCCAGCGCCGCGGACGCCGTCGTCGACCTCGCCGCCCGCGGGCTCGGCGTCGCCGTCCTCAGCGAGTCGATGGCCGCGGGTCACCATGACCGGCTCACCGCCCGGACCATCGACGACGTCGTGGCGCCCGCCCTGCTCGCCCTGGTCTGGAGGGGCTCGGACAACGCGTCGGTACGGGAGTTCCTCGTGCACGCCGGACGAGCGTTCGGGAAGCCGGACTCTCTGTAGGTGTTCCCTGGCGAGGCGCCGGCCCGCCGCGCTCAGGTGCGGAGAGCCGCGTCGAGAGCCCGGACGAGTTCGCCGACCGGCCCGCCTCCGGGAGGTGCGACCGGCAGCCGGCCCAGTACGGCCCTGACCGAACCAGGGGCGTGAACGCGAGCCCATTCGAGGGTCCCCGCGCCGACGACCTCGCCCTCGGCCGACGCCAGTTCTTCCGCCCTCGCCGCGTGAGCCGCGGCGCCCAGGATGTGCTTCACCTGATGAGCACTCGCCTTGGGATGCAGATACGCGGCGGCGGCCGCATGGCTCGCCGCACGTGCCGCGTCCGCCGCCGCGGGTGGGACGGTCGCCTCGCGCGCCGCCTTGAACGCCGCCCAGGCGCTCTGCCGTAGAGCGCCGGTACGCCGTCCGCCGGCGGCGAAGGCGCGGGCCGCGTCGACGGCGTCACGGGGGCGTGTGTCCGAGGGAAGATCCCGTTCGAAGAGCGGCAGCACCCGGCGCGCGCAGTCGGCCGCGTATCCCGCGACCGCACGGAGTTCGTCCTCGGTCAGCTCGATGGTCCCCGGGGCGTTCGGCTTGTTCGGCACGGGCGCCATCCTCCCTCGGACCGGATTTCGGTACGGAACCGCGCCGACATGGAGCCCGAACTCCTCGCCCCGGTCCGGGCGTCGGCCGCCGGCGCTGTGGTCCCTCAGGCGCTCCGGGTCGGCGCCTCGGACGCCGTCGTCGCGCTGCCGCCGTCCGCCTCCTGGTGTGCGTAGCGCTGCTCCTGCCAGGGGTCACCGATGGTGTGGTAGCCGCGGTCCTCCCAGAAACCCCGGCGGTCCTCGGTGAGGTACTCGACGGCACGCAGCCACTTGGTGCTCTTGTAGCCGTACAGGTGCGGCACGACGAGGCGCAGCGGGAACCCGTGCTCGGCGGTGAGGGGCTCGTCGTCGTGGTGCGTGGCCAGCAGGGTCTGCGGCGCCGTGAAGTCGGCCAGCCGGACGTTGGACGTATAGCCGTACTCGGCCCACGTCATGATGTGCGTGACCCCCGGGGCCGGCGGCACCAGCTCCAGCAGGGCCGCGGCGGGGATTCCGTACCACTCGTGGTCGGTGGAGGTCGGTCCGGAGGCGCAGTGCAGATCGCCCACCACCGTCGTGTGCGGCAGGGCCGACAGTTCCTCGAAGGTCCAACTGCGTTCGGCGCGGCCCGCGGTGGCGCCGAAGAGCCGGAGGTTCCAGCGCGCGGGGCGGAAGCGGGGGACCGGACCGTAGTGGGAGACCGGCCAGCCCTTCACATGGTGCTGGCCGGGAGGGATACGCCTGGTCCGGTCGGCGGCGGCCTCGACTGCGCTGTGCCGGTCTCTGGCCACGCGGGGTGTCCTCTCGTCGCCGATGCTCGGTGACGACCGCCTTCCCCGTGCGGCCCGCGTACTCACCTGCTGCGAGGCGCGGGCCCCGACCGGCACCGCGCGGCCCGGCGCGCGTCAGGCGGTGGCGAGGGACACCTCGGTCGACTTGATCAGGGCGACCACCGACGAGCCGGGCGTCAGCGCCAGGTCGGTGACGGCGTCCTTGGTGATCGCCGCCGTCAGTTCGCCTCCGTCCACCGTGACCTTGACGGTGGCCATCGCCCCGCCCGTGGCGACGTCGCTGACCGTGCCGGGCAGCTGGTTGCGGATGGACAGGCCCTCGACGGGGCCGGTGGCGAGCGCCACCTCGGTGGACTTCATCATCGCGCGCACCGGCGAGCCCTCGGCGAGTCCCAGGTCCTTGACGGCCTCCAGCGTGATCGCCGCGGTGAGGTCCTGGCCCCCGTCCAGGCGCACCTTCACGGTCGCCATCACCTCGCCGGTGGTGACAGCGGTGACGGTGCCGGGAATCTGGTTACGGATGCTCAGGCTCATGACGGAACGCCTCACGGTCGGGGATGCGGGAGGGAGAATCGGCTGCTTTGCCGGGCTTTGTTCCGACGCTGCTCCCCCAAGCTAGCCGCTTCGGCGGGGCCCGTCGGGACCTGCGTCGCATACGCCACCCGTGTGTTGCCCCGGCCTCGCACATGAGCGAGATCCGCGGACCGGGGGCTGTCGCCGGATGCCCGGATCCCGCACAGCCTTCCGAAGAAGTGTGGCCGGGTGATCTCGCGGGACCCCCGGCCGTACTTCCAGCACCTAGCTCCTACGACTGGGCCTCCACCACGTCGGCGACGACGCAACTGACGTTGTCGGGGCCGCCGAACCCGTTGGCGAGGCCGACGAGTTCGCGGACCGCGTGGTCGGGATCGGCGACCTCCGTGAGGACCCGGCGCACTTCACCGATGTCCACGACGGCGGACAGCCCGTCGGAACAGACCAGATAGCGGTCACCCGGCCGCGCGTCGTGCAGGCGCAGGTCCGGTGTGCCGTCGGCCCCGTGACCGAGGGCTCGGAGCAACAGGGCCCGCTGCGGGTGCGAGACGGCCTCCTCGGGGGTGATGCGCCCGTCGTCGACCATCGACTGGACCATCGTGTGGTCGTGGGTGATCTGGAACAGCTCGCCCTCGCGCAGGAGATGGACGCGGGAGTCTCCGATATGGACGAGGGCCAGCTGCGAGCCTGTCCAGAGCATCGCGGTGAGTGTGGTGCCCGACTCCGCGGACGGCGAACCGGTACCGGCGACGCCGTTGACGGCCGACTTGGCCTCCTCGACGGCCTCTTCGAGGACGTTGAGGAGATCACCCGCGGCGAACCCCCGGGTCTCGAGCGGCTTGAGCGCCTCGACGGCGGCGGCGCCGGCCGTGGCGCCGGCACGGCCGAAGCCGTCGGCGACCGCGAACAGACGGGAACCGGCGTACGCGGTGTCCTGGTTGCTCTCGCGGACGAGACCGGTGTCGGACAGCGCGGCGTAACGGATGGCCAGGGAATGGGTGTTGGCGGACATGGCGGGGTCCTTCCGTGACAGACGGTCGACGAGGAAGGAGGCGAGATCGCGCCGGGCCGCGGTGTCGGCCTCGACTTCGGCCCAGTACCGCCGGATCTCCGGGACCGCCGCGGACGGCTCCAGCGCGCAGACGCGCTGGATGCGGGCCAGGGGCATCCCCAGGCGCCGGAGCCACGCGACCAGCCGTGCCTGGTCCAGCTGTTCCGGCGCGTAGAGCCGGTAGCCGGTCACCGGGTCGACGCGCGCCGGAGCGAGCAGACCGAGTTCGTCGTAGAGCCGCAGTGCCTTCGGCGAGAGCCGGGACGCCTTCGCGAACGTCCCGATGGTCAGCAACCCCATGCTCGTCTCCTCCTCGAACCGGGCACCTCGCCCGGCCTCACCGATGCTGTGGCCTCACCCAAGGTGAAGGTCAACTATGGGGTCCGCGGCAGGTGACATGTGCCGCGCGGCGGCCGGGGCACGGGCCCGGACGCCGTCACTCAGGCCTGGTGCAGCCAGACCCGTAGCGGGCCGATCGGCTCGAAGCCGTGACGAACGGCGGCCGTGAGGTCCTCACCGTGCTCGTAGCCGACCACGGGAAGGGCGGGGAACAGCCGGCGGGTCGCGGTGAGAGCGAAGGACCAGGCCGCGTCGGGGCCGCCCTCGCGGGCGAAGACGTTGGACACGCCGACCACGTCGGCGCTCGCGCTCGCCACCGCGCCGGCCACCACCCGGCCCTCGGCGGAGCGACCGACGAGCACGGTGGTGGCGGGATCGTCGAGCAGTTCGGGCCGGAAGACACCCGGGTTGCCGTCCCCGTCGTCCCAGGCCAGCGCCCAGGTCCGCAGTGCGTCGGGGCCGGCCGCCACCTGCACGCCGAGATCCGAAGGGACGGGCGGCGCGCCCGCCGGACGGTGGATCCACTGCGCCTCGAACAGGATCCGGAACCCGGCCCGGCCGAGATCGAGGTCGGCGAAGCTGTCCTTGACGGACGCGCCTGGCGTACGGGTGTCGATCCGCGCCGCCACCTCCGCGGGGTCGGCGCCGGGTTCCAGCGTCACCGCGTCGGGATAGAAGAGCGGTGTGCGCTCGGGAGCTGTCCAGGCGGCCGGCCCGAACGCTCCGGCCAGACCATGGGAGCGGCTCATGGCCGCACACCACTCGGCGTTGTTGCGGGCGGCGGCCCGGACCAGGACCTGCTCGGACGTCGTCACGACTGACGATCATGGTCCCTGCGGACCGGCGCGTCGAGTGGTTTTCCGTTGCCTCCGAAGGCCACTCCCGGTGGTGCCGGAAGCCGCTTCCGGGAGGGCCCGAGTTGCCTTCGAGCCCACTCGAAGGTGTTGGCTGGTGGAGGTGACACCGCGACGCGACGACCGCACGGGTGACGACTTTCCTTGAGGAGCACACCATGACGCAGAAGATCTGGTTCATTACCGGCGCCTCGCGCGGCTTCGGCAGGGAGTGGGCCATCGCCGCGCTGGAACGCGGCGACTCGGTGGCCGCGACGGCGCGTGACCTCTCCACGCTGGGCGACCTTCGCGAGAAGTACGGGGAGCGGCTGCTTCCCCTGCGTCTCGACGTCACGGACCGCGACGCCGACTTCGCCGCGGTCAAGCAGGCGCACGAGCGGTTCGGGCGCCTCGACGTGGTCGTCAACAACGCCGGTTACGGCCACTTCGGGCTGGTCGAGGAACTCACCGAGGCCGAGGCCCGCGCGCAGCTGGAGACCAACCTGTTCGGCGCCCTGTGGGTCACGCAGGCCGCGCTGCCGTTCCTGCGCGAGCAGGGCAGCGGCCACATCCTTCAGGTCTCCTCCATCGGAGGCATCAGCGCCTTCCCGCTGGTCGGCATCTACCACGCGTCGAAGTGGGCGCTCGAAGGCATGAGCCAGGCGCTTGCCCAGGAAGTCGCGCCGTTCGGGATCAAGGTCACGCTGATCGAGCCCGGTGGGTTCGCCACCGACTGGGCGGGCTCCTCGTCGAGCACGTCCGAGCCGCTGCCCGCGTACGCCGACTTCCACAAGGAGGTACAGGAGCAGCGACGCAAGCGGGTCGGTACGCCGGGCGACCCGGCCGCCTCCGCCGCTGCCGTACTGGAGATCGTGGACGCCGACGAGCCGCCGCTGCGCTGCTTCTTCGGTTCGGCTCCGCTGGGCATCGCCAAGGCCGACTACGAGCAGCGCCTCGCGGCGTGGGAGAAGTGGCAGCCCATCGCGGAGCTGGCGCAGGGCTGAGTGTGTGGGGGGGGGGGGGGGGCGGGGGGGCGGGGCCCCCCCCCCCCCCCCGGCGCCCCCCCCCCCCCCGGGGGGGGGCGGGGGGGGGGCCGGGGGGGGGGGGGCCCCCCCGCCCCCCCCCCCCCCCGGGCGGGGCGCGC